>NZ_AXCD01000020.1:0-54613 GCF_000475335.1 Acinetobacter sp. COS3 | reverse complement strand
CGAAAAACCCAGTACGGTTCAGATCTTAAATTTTCAGCCATATATTTTATATAGAACTCAGATTAAACTACTGAAATTCATTTGTAATGATAAAGAATATGAAAAAGTTTTTAGGAAAATCTATTTTTAAAGCAACAGGTTGGGAGTACAAAGTCGATCCAACTATCTTGGAAAAAAAGCAAGTTATTATTGGATTTGAACACACATCTAACTTAGATACGATCTTATCTTTAGCTTTATTCGAAATTTTAGAGCTTAAAATTCATACACTCATTAAAAAAGAGCTTTTTAAAGGTCCACTTAAACCAATTCTAGAAAAGCTTGGTGGCATCCCTGTTGATCGTAAAGCAAATAAAGATATTGTTACGCAAATGGTTGACTTATTTAATCAAAATGAAAATTTCAACCTTGTAATTGCCCCGGAAGCAACGCGTGCCAAAGATGGTGAAACTCGAAAGCCAATCCGTACAGGTTTTTGGCATATAGCTAAGGCAGCGAATGTGCCTATCATTCTAATGTATGCAAATGCTCGTACAAAGAAAGGTGGTATTTTAGGGAAAATCTACCCTACGGATCTTCAACAAGACTTAGAAAAAATTAAATCACTTTATGCCGAATATGGAATTGATGTAAAAATTAGCTAAGCTCATTCTTTCGATCAATCTTTGTAAAGTGACGGTGATTTTAAGTTTTGAATATGAAGTATGGCTGTTTTCAACAAAACCATCGCTATGCTAATATTCGTGCACTTTTTTAAGTTTTAATTTTTTGGAGTTACTTCCATGGCGGGTCATTCTAAATGGGCCAATATTAAGCATCGTAAAGCTAAACAAGATGCAAGTCGCGGTAAAGTTTTTACTAAGTACATCCGTGAAATCGTAACCGCAGCAAGATTAGGCGGTCCAGACGCAGCGAGCAACCCTCGTTTGCGTGCTGTTGTTGAAAAAGCACTTTCAGTCAATATGACACGCGACACGATCAATCGTGCAATTCAACGTGGTGCTGGCGGTGAAGACAATGATGATTTAAAAGAAGTAACCTATGAAGGTTATGGTGTGGGCGGTGTTGCAGTTATTGTTGAAACAATGACAGATAACCTAAACCGTACTGTACCTGACGTACGTCACTGCTTCTCTAAAACCAATGGTAACTTGGGAACCAACGGTTCGGTAGCCTACCTGTTTACTAAACGTGGTGAAATTTCTTTTGAAGATGTTTCTTTAGAAGACAAAGTCATGGAAGTTGCTTTAGAAGCAGGTGCTGATGACATCGAGATTGATGAAGATAGTATTCTCGTCATCACTAGCCCAGAAAACTTTGGTGATGTACAAGATGCCCTTACAGCAGCAGGTTTAAAATCGGACAATGCTGAAGTTGTGATGAGCCCATCGACTAAAGCTGAAATCAATGATATTGATCAAGCCAAACAAATCATGAAAATGATTGATATGCTTGAAGATCTTGATGATGTTCAAAACGTTTATACCAACGTTGAATTCTCTGAAGATGTGTTAACGCAACTTGATGCTTAATTCATTGAGATCAGTAAAAAATGCATCTTTTTAGATGCATTTTTTATAACTTATTTAAAAGCTTATAGCAGTTAAAGACATTGTATTCTTTGATCACGAAGCTGGAATGAAGCGCAACGACACTATCGATCTTACCAATACGACGTAATAAGATTTCACTATAATCATCCATATTTCGCGCCACTAATTCTAAAATAAAATCAGCGCTTTGCCCCGTCACGAGAAATGCATTGGTCACTTCTGGAATATCTTCAATTTCTTGTAAGAACTTATCAAAAGTTTCACTATCATGTTTACTCAACGAAACCTGCAAAAGAATATGTAGGCTAAAACCAAGTTTATTAAAATTAATTTCTCGCTTGAGCTGCCCCATGACTTGGGATTCAATTAAATTTTTAATACGACGATGCACCGAACTTACAGATAGATTAATACGCTCTGACAATTCATTCAGATTTACGTCTTCATGAGTCAAAATTTCTAAAATTTGCTTATCAAAACGATCTAATTCCATTTCACAGTCCTCATTATCAAATTCAGTTTTTATCGGAACTGTTTATATGTTCGTGAATTTTTAAGGGTCAAGGGAAAACATTCGTTTAACTTTTGACGATGTTGCATAGATAACGCAAACATGATTCCGATAAATTTGTGATTTATCTTTGTCCCAAAGCCGAAACAAGACCTTTTGAGCAAATGTTCAACTCATCTCCCAATAGTTGAACAACTTGTTTCGATCCCCATCACACCCTGAAACATAAGATAGCAAAGCACTTTTACAATTATTTCCCTCTTTTCAGTTTTTTTAAAGTAATTTTGGAAATAAATTCTAATATTTCCCATATAAAACGAATTATCTTTTAAATTAGAAAATAATTAGTCATTTATTTCTTACATTTTTAAGGAAAATCTTATTTTTTTCTCATAAAAAAGCCCTAATTTAAAATTTAGGGCTTGTTGATCACTTTGAATTACATGCCACGCCAATCAACTCTCGCATTGCGCTCTGTTGCATAAATACGTTGGACATATTGCCCTAATGGCAAATCAAGCAAATAGTCATGATATTCTTTTAGCTCACCTGAAAACTGTTCAATATCATCACTTTCCAATTCCCAAGGCGTACCTTTGATTAATAATAAAGGTGCAAGAATTGAACATACTGCGATATCGGCCAAACCTAAACGATCACCGACCAAATAACGTCCCTGATTTTCGATCAATTTGAGGTTTAAATCAGTGATCAGCTCTGTCATACGTAGTTTGGACTGCGCAACTTTTTCAGGATTCAACTTATAATTAGTCGAGACCAAACTTTTTAAAATCGGTTTAGAAATTTTTTCAAACTGGCGTAAATAGCCTTGCTCACCCATCATAATTTCTAAAGGATGATCGCCAACTGAGAGTGCTTGAGCTAATGACCAACGGCGCACATGAATACCTAGCTCATTTGCAAGTTGATCAATTTCAAGTGCATGTTCACGTAATTGTTCATCACGTCTTAATAAGGCATGCTCAGGATAAGTTGTATCTAAATACAGCGCGATTTGTGTTGAATCAGCAATCCATTGTTTATCATCTTTTAGCATCGGCAACAGATATTGCCCCGACTTAAGATAGGTAAACGCACGGTGAAAACCAGGAATTAAATTATGTGCAACATAGTCCAACTCCTTATGATCTAACAACCAGCGAGCTTTTTCACAATAGTGAGACAAAGGAAATTGGTATAAAACCCGCATAGACTCTCCAAATTTATTTTTCTACTCATGAAACATAAGGTTTTTCATACTTTAGAAGTAAAAGTCCTTCAAGACAATGTCATTTTTGCTTGATCTTTTCTAATTTTGGCTAAAAGCCTTTATCAATATTCTTGGTGAGATTATTCATTTATTTCATAGAAATAGCCTTTTTGTGTTGATCAATGCAATTTTAAAAACTCTAAGCAACTGTTTTAAATAGCTATTCATTATCTATTTTTTTGTTACTTTTCTCATAAAAAATGCTTAATACTTATTGTGATATTCAAGCCATAACTGATGGTTTAGTGGAAAAGTAAAACTTTTGTAAAGTATCTCTTATCTATTAGAGGTGCTCACATGTCCAGTAATCAATCAGTGATTCAAGTTCAAACACAACTGATTTCAAATGATCAGCAGGCCATCAATGCTGCCTATCAAGTTGCTGACTTTGCATTAGAAGAACGAAATATCCGAGATCAACAGCGTATCTTGCCCAGTGAACAGATTATTCAGTTTAGTCAAAAAGGTCTAGGTGGAATCCGTGTACCTAAAGACTATGGTGGCGCATTTGTTTCTAATAAAACCTTAGCTCATGTGTTTCGTATTCTAAGTAAAGCCGATGCCAATGTTGGACAAATTCCACAAAACCAATTCGGTCTTTTAAATTTTATTAATATCACCGGTTCAGATGCACAAAAGCAGTTTATCTACGCTGAAATTCTTGCAGGTAAACGCATTGCCAATGGTGGGCCTGAAAAAAATTCTAAAGATACCAAAACCATTCAAACCAAGTTAACGTTGGAAAATGGTCAATACCTTTTAAATGGGGAAAAATTTTACTCTACAGGCACTAGCTTTGCAGATTGGTTAGCGATTCGTGCCTTACACCCCGATGGCTATACAGTATTGGTGATCGTTGATCGCTATGCTACTGGTGTCGAAGTGATTAATGACTGGAATGGCTTCGGTCAACGTACTACAGCCAGTGGAACGGTAAAACTCCACAATGTTGTCGTTGATCCTGCACTATTTTTTGATGAGCGCATTATTGCTGACACCCCAAATGTGCGCGGTGCATATTCTCAGCTATTACAAGTTGCGATTGATGTCGGCATTGCCGAAGCGGCTTTTGATGACACCTTATCCAGCATTCGTAAAGCACGCCCCATTATTGATGCAGGCATAGAAAAAGCCAGTGAAGAACATTACACATTACAAGAAGTTGGTAAGCTCAATATCTTGCTCGATGCTGCGATTTTATTACTGGACGATGCTGCTGAATATCTAGATGAACTTGATCAAATCGCTGCAATTTCTGCTGAGCAAGCCGCGCGCGCCTCTATTTTAGTGGCAGAAGCAAAGATCTATGCCAATGATGCTGCCCTGCATATCTCCGAAAAGCTACTCGAACTTGGCGGAAGCCGTGCCAGCCTGAGCCAACACAATCTTGATCAACATTGGCGCAATGCTCGCGTACATACCTTACACGATCCTGTGCGTTGGAAATTCCATGCTATTGGTGACTATTACCTCAATGATACCCACCCTGCCCGCCATGCTTGGATTTAAGGAGCAAATCATTATGACCTCATACCAAGAATTACAAGGCTTTGCCAAAACCAATTTTAAAGCAGCGCATATCATTCAAAGCGATGCAGAAGCACTGGACATTGCTATTCAACTAAGTGAACAGTTTAAACAAGCAGCGGTTGAACGCGATGCCAATCGGAACTTACCTTTCACAGAAATAGAAGCCTATAGCCAATCAGGTTTATGGGCGATTGCCGTACCTAAACAGTATGGCGGTGCAGAGGTTTCAAGTCTAACCGTTGCCAAAGTCATCGCTTTATTTAGTGGTGCGGATGGTTCAATTGGGCAAATTCCACAAAATCACTTCTATGCATTGGAAGTATTACGCAATACTGGTACGGAAGCGCAAAAGAAACGTCTTTATCAAGAAGTTTTACAAGGTGCTCGTTTTGGTAATGCACTGGCTGAATTTAAAACTCGCACATCTGCACATAAGCAAACAACATTAATTCCAAGCGAAAATGGTTATCTGATTCAAGGAGAAAAGTTTTATTGCACGGGTAGCCTGTTTGCACATCGTATTCCAACACTAGTCGTTGATGAAGCAGGCAATGAATTTTTGGCTTTTGTACAAAGAGACAGCCAAGGTTTAGAAGTGATTGATGATTGGTCAGGCTTTGGGCAACGCACCACAGGCAGCGGCACAGTAAAGTTTAATCAAGTTTTTGTCGCCAAAGAGGATGTGATTCCTTTTGATGCTGCCTTTAAACAACTGTCTTTGGTGGGGCCATTTGCTCAAATCATGCATGCTGCAATTGAAGTCGGCATTGCCCGTGCGGTGTTTGAAGAAACCCTAGCGCGTGTGCGTGTCGCCCGCCCTTGGATTGATGCCAATATTGAATCCGCCACTCAAGATCCATTAACCCTATCTGAACTCGGTCGTGTAGCAACTGATGTCAAAGCCAGCGAGTTATTACTCAAACAGGCAGCGCGATCCGTGGATACTGCTAAACATGATCTGAATGCTGAAAACTTAGCCAAAGCTTCAATTGATGTGGCCAAAGTTCGTGCGCACAGTACAGAAACTGCATTAAAGGCATCATCGAAATTGATTGAATTAGCTGGCAGTCGTGGCAGTCAACGTGCTGATGGTCTGGATCGGCATTGGCGTAATGCGCGGGTTCATACCTTACATGATGCTGCGCGCTGGAAATATTACTTTATTGGCAATTATGTCCTGAACGGTATCTTACCACCACGCCGAGGGACGCTGTGATGAGTCAAAATCTCCCGAAGAAAATTTTACTGAATGCTTTTGATATGAACTGTGTTGGCCATATCAATCATGGCTTGTGGACCCATCCACGCGATCAATCACACCGTTTTAATGAGCTGAATTATTGGACTGAATTGGCACAAACCTTAGAGCAAGGTTTGTTTGATGGTTTATTTTTAGCTGATATTACTGGCGTTTATGATGTCTATCAAAATGGGATCGATCTGACCTTAAAAGAGTCGATCCAGTTGCCTAGTCATGATCCTTCGACCCTGATTTCGGCAATGGCTTTGGTGACACAGAATTTAAGCTTTGGCGTGACTGTCAATCTCAGCTATGAACAGCCCTACCAATTTGCACGCCGTTTTGCCAGTCTTGATCATTTAACCCGAGGTCGTCTCGGCTGGAATATTGTCACAGGTTATCTGGACAGTGCCGAACGCTTAATTGGGCAAAAAGGTTTAAAAGACCATGATGCCCGTTATGATCAAGCCGAGGAATTTTTACAACTTTGCTATCAATATTGGGAAGGTTCTTGGGAAAATGATGCTTTAAAGAAAGACAAGCAACAGCGTATTTTTACTGATCCAAACAAAGTCCACTCGATCAATCATCACGGTCAATATTACCAAAGCCAAGGTGTATTTCAGGTGGCGCCGTCGGTACAACGCACCCCAACCTTATTTCAGGCAGGTGCTTCACCGAAAGGACTACAGTTCGCCACGCGTCATGCAGAATGTATTTTTATTGGCGGTGATCAACCTGAGAAGATTCGTCAGCAAGTTAATAAAATACGTCAGCAGGCTACGCAACAAGGTCGTGATGAAGATGCGATTAAAATCTTTGTCGGTATTACCGTTGTCGTCGCGGAAACACATGAACTTGCCCAGCAAAAACTGGCTGAATATCGTCAATATGCAAGCCCTGAAGCAGGTTTAGCACATTATGCCAGTTCAGTCGGTATTGATCTTGCCAAGTTTGCAGATGATGAAGCGATTCCTTATCAAAAGAGTAATAGCATTGCTTCCGTCAATGAAAAGTTTAAAGAACAGCGCATCAGCAAAAATGACCTAAAAGCACAGCATGTGCTGGGTGGACGTTATCCTCTGATTGTAGGGAGTGGTGCTGAAGTTGCGGAATATCTCATTGAGCTACTCGATCAAACTGGTATTGATGGTTTTAACCTGACTCGTACGGTTGCACCTGAATCACACCATGATTTCATTCGACTAGTGATCCCAGAGTTACAGCAACGTGGACGTTATAAAACTGAATATGCAGCAGGTTCACTGCGTAACAAGCTGTTTCAACAAGGCGATCATTTAGCTGTAAGCCATCCTGCTGATCAGTTCCGATGTAGACCGCATAACAACACAGATGACCTAAAAATAATTGAAGAAATTAGTGCTTAAGTAAAAATTTGGAGAAATATATGGCTCAAACAGCCTCTAAGAAATGGCTCGGTATTGGCCTTGTCGTTGTTGTTGCGATTATTGCCTTATTGATTTGGAATAAACAGAGACAGAATCATAGCAGTGAACTGGTGATTGGGATTAGCCCTTCTTTCGCACATCCCCTACAAGTTGCTGCGGATGAAGCCAAACAACAAGGTCTCAATGTGAAATTGGTGGAATTTTCCGATTGGAATACACCAAATATTACCTTAAATCATGGTGACATTGATGCGAATTTTTTCCAGCATCAACCCTTCTTGGATAATGCGATTAAGGAAACTGGCTTCAAGCTAAAATCCTTTGCTGCGGGTGCGGCTTCACATGTTGGATTGTATTCGAAAAAATATAAAAGTTTCGATGAACTCCCGAATGGTGCAACGGTTGCCATTCCCAATGATCCAGTTAATCAAGGGCGTGCTTTATTGCTATTGCAACAAGCCAAGTTGATTGAGCTGAAAGACAGCAACAATCATCTTTCTGCACTTAAAGATATTACAGCGAATCCGAAGAACCTGAAATTTACCGAAGTTGAAGGCCCGCAAACTGCACGAGCCATTGATGATGTTGATCTCGCTTTTGGCTATCCACATTACTTACGTTTAGCTAAGACGGCTGATCCTGAAAGTGCCTTATTGTTTGATGACAACACCAATAAACGTTATGCGATTTTATTTGTGGTTCGTGATGACTATCAGGACAAGGATAATAAACTACAGAAATTTGTCGAGATTTATCAAAACTCACCAAAGGTCAAAGCTGCATTGGATAGCGATTTCGGTCCAACGTTGTGGTTCCCAGGTTGGAAATAAGGAGAACAATCATGGTGAGTTTTGGTTCACAGGTCAATTTTTCAGTCCCGCATCTGAAAATACGCGGTTTAAATAAGTTTTATGATGTACAGGGCCAACGCTTACATGCATTAAAAGACATTAATGTGGATATTCCCAAAGCACAAATTGTTGGCATTATCGGTAAAAGTGGTGCAGGTAAATCATCACTGATCCGTACCTTAAATGGGCTGGAAGCGATTGATACAGGCAGTATTTTGATTCACCAGCAGAATATTGCTGAATTGGGTCATGCTGAACTGATCAAAACACGACAAAAAATTGGCATGATTTTTCAGCACTTTAATTTAATGTCAGCCAAAACCGTGTGGGAAAATGTGGCTTTACCGCTACGTATTGCGGGTTATGAAAAGGCTGAAATAGAACAACAGGTCAGTGAGGTACTGACGCTGGTGGGATTAGAGGCAAAGCGAAATGATTACCCTGCTCAACTGTCTGGTGGGCAAAAACAACGCGTTGGTATTGCCCGTGCCTTGGTTTCTCAGCCTGAAATCCTGCTCTGTGACGAAGCTACCTCGGCACTCGACCCTGAGAGTACCGCCAATATTCTGTCCTTATTAAAACAAATCAACCGAGACCTTGGTTTAACCATTGTCTTGATCACCCATGAAATGCAGGTCATCCAAGAGATTTGCGATCAAGTCATCGTAATTGATCAGGGTGAAATTGTTGAAGCTGGGCAAGTCTGGTCGGTATTTTCCAATCCGCAACAACAAATCACGCAGGAATTACTCAATTTTGAACAAGTGAATTTACCCTTTGAGCTGAGCCAATCTGCTGATCAGCACACCACACAGCAGATTTTAAAACTCAAATATGTAAGTGAATCGAAATCGGTTCCTGATCTGTATGAATTGCTGGGCAGTTTTAATAGTCCAGTTCAAGTGTATTACAGTCAAATTGATAGCATTCAGCAGCGTACTATCGGCTCATTGATCATCGGGATTCGCAATCTCGAATTTGACTTAAATGATGCACAATTTGAAAAACACCCTGCCATTACACAACTTGAGGTGATCGGTTATGTACAATCAACTCATTGATCTATTACTGACAGGCACAATCGACACCTTAGTGATGGTAGGGGTTTCTGCCTTTATTGCCTTTTTAATTGGTCTGCCAATAGCCTTAATTTTGGTGAGTACTGCAGATTTTGGTATCTATCCATCTAAGAAAATAAATCAGTCCTTAGGCTGGATCATTAACATTACCCGTTCTGTCCCTTTCCTGATTTTAATGGTGGCATTGATTCCATTTACCCGCTGGATTGTCGGCACTAGCTATGGCGTATTAGCCGCGATTGTACCCTTAACCATTGCTGCCATTCCCTTCTTTGCACGTATTGCAGAAGTCAGCTTACGTGAAGTCGATCAAGGTCTAATTGAAGCCGCACAAGCCATGGGCTGTAACCGCAAACAGATTCTTTGGCACGTACTACTTCCCGAAGCATTATCAGGCATCATCGCAGGCTTTACTGTGACCATTGTCACCATAATCAGTTCTTCTGCTATTGCAGGTGCGATTGGTGCGGGTGGACTCGGTGATATTGCCTATCGCTATGGCTATCAGCGTTTTGATATGCAAGTGATGTTAGCCGTGATTTTAGTTCTTATTGTTTTAGTGATCTTGGTGCAAAGTACAGGTGATCATATTGCCAAACAGCTGGATAAACGCAAAGTTTAATGTCGAATTGATAATCTGCTCTAGCCATGACTTTGTCATGGCTTTCATGTAAAATCAGCAGCAATTTTTATATAACACATTTGTGAGTGGTTTCATGGGTTTTAATTGCGGTATTGTTGGTCTGCCAAACGTAGGTAAATCTACATTATTTAATGCATTAACAAAGGCAGCGATTGCAGCTGAAAACTTTCCGTTTTGTACCATTGAACCAAACACAGGCATTGTTCCTGTTCCAGATTCACGCTTAGATAAACTTGCTGCAATTGTAAAACCACAGCGCATCTTACCGACAACAATGGAATTCGTTGACATCGCAGGTTTGGTTGCTGGTGCCTCAAAAGGTGAAGGTTTGGGTAACCAATTCCTTGCCAACATCCGTGAAACTGATGCAATTGCGCATGTGGTGCGTTGTTTTGAAGATGAAAACGTGATTCACGTAAATGGTAAAATTGACCCATTAGATGACATTGCAACCATCAATACTGAACTTGCACTTGCTGACCTTGATACCGTTGCAAAAGCATTACTACGCTTAACTAAAGCAGCAAAAGGTGGCGATAAAGAAGCACTTGCAACTAAAGCAGTTTTAGAAAAAATTCAGCCTTTACTTGATGAAGGTAAACCAGCACGTGCCGCTGATCTTTCTGATGACGAACGTAAAGCTGTACGTGGTTTCGGTTTAATGACCCTTAAACCAACTATGTATATTGCTAACGTCGCAGAAGACGGTTTTGAAAACAACCCACATCTTGAAGCAGTACAAAAACTCGCTGCTGAAGAAAATGCCATTGTTGTACCACTTTGCAACCAAATCGAAGCTGAAATTTCATTATTAGAAGATGAAGATCGTGCTGAATTCTTGGAAGCGATGGGTATGGAAGAACCAGGCTTAAATGTTGTGATTCGTGCAGGCTATAAATTGCTTGGCCTACAAACCTATTTCACTGCGGGTGTACAAGAAGTTCGTGCTTGGACTGTTAAAGTAGGCGCAACTGCACCACAAGCGGCTGGTGTCATTCATACTGACTTCGAAAAAGGCTTCATCCGTGCTGAATGTGTGGCTTATGACGACTTTATCCAATATAACGGTGAAAACGGCGCTAAAGAAGCTGGTAAATGGCGTTTAGAAGGTAAAACTTATGTTGTTCAAGATGGTGATGTTTTACACTTCCGTTTTAACGTATAAATCGATTTTCTAATCTTAAAACCCGCCAATAATGATCTTATTGGCGGGTTTTATTTGATCGATATTTATAGACTTCGATTTAAGACACGATTTGCGGTTTCATATCCATTTCAGCACGTTTCATTTGTGCTTCTTTTAAAATACGTTGATGTAATGATTTACGGAAGCCCAGTAAGAAAACAAACTCTGCCAAGACGAATAATGGCCCGATTGCTAGACCAATCAGATCATCAACAAAAGCTGGCTTTTTCTTCTCAAAATAATGCCCGATGAATTGGAATACCCATCCCACCACAAAAATACCAATGCTTGCGCCCAACCAACTCCACATCGACAATTCAGCAATTTTGATAGCCAATGGATAAACCAAGACAAATAGAATAAGCATCAAAATGCCAAATAACTTATCTAATGAAAGATAGTAAACGCTACTTAAAACTATGAGTACCATAGCTAAAGTGACCGAAAAGCCAGATATATCAACTGCAGCCCGAGCGCTTAAGCATAGAATAGAAAAAACAATTAATGGAATACCCACAAAATGGGTCACAATATTATTTCTGTCTAAATGATAAGCTGCATACTGACTCAATAGACGTTCCAAATTTGTCATTTTATTTTCCTCAGATCAATTCAGTTATGCTATTAATCTATTAGAAAAATCAAAGTGAAGTTGTCATGTAGCTGACAAATGGATTCATATTTACAAAGGAATGATTGTGTTAGAACATGCATATATCCAGCATTTACAGCAAAACTCTTGGTTTAGTCGCTTAGACAAGCCGTTTCAAGAGTTCATTATTGAGCACAGTAAAAAGCAATCTGTAGAAAAAAATACTGCTGTATTTAATGCCCAAGACAAGTTTGATGGTGTCTATGGTGTTTTAGAAGGCTCTATCAGCTTGGGATATATTGATGTCAATGGTAATGAAGCAATTGCTGCAATCGCAGAACCAATCATGTGGTTTGGCGAAATCTCCTTGATCGACAAACAACCTCGCTCGCATGATGCAATTGCCTTAAAAAGAAGTGTTGTTCTTCAAATTCCTGCCGCCCCCCTGAAACAACTCTTAGATCAACATCCGTATTATTGGTATTACTTTGCTTTGCTGACTAGCCAAAAACTCCGCTATGTATTTTTAGAGCAAATTGCGATTCAGACCCAAAGCATAACCCAGCGCTTAGCACAACGATTACTCTTTATTTTAGAGGGTTATGGCAATCGATCCAGTATTCAAGATTTGAACATCCATATTTCTCAAGACCAGCTTGCCAATATGCTGACTGTATCAAGACAAACGGTAAATCAAGAACTCAATGTATTTGAAAAACAAGGTGTAATTCAGCTTGGATTTAAAAAAATAGAAGTACTGAATTTAGAGGGGTTGAGAATGCTCGCATCCTCAGGATTTTTTACGGAATAAGCATGCCAACCAATTAGGCTGGCACACTTTTATTGATTATTGTGTTGGCGGTTCTAAATAAATGCCAATTTTTTCAGCCCTTTTCACCCATAGTTGTCGAGCAAGTTTCTGCATATCTTCTACTTTGTCGCCCTCATCGAGAATCTCGATACCTAGCAATGTTTCAACGACATCTTCTAAAGTTACGACGCCTTTAGTATCTCCAAACTCACCCACGACCAATGCAATATGTTGTCTTTGTTCTAACAAAACTTCCATTAATTTTGATAATGGTGTTTTTGCCATAACCGTAACAATTTCTCTTTTGAAGTCGCTAATTATTCGACTACCCTGACCTTGGTTCTTTGCAACCAATAAATCTTCACGCAAAACAAAGCCGACAACGCTATCCAAGTCTTGATCATAAATCGGCAGTCTTGAAAAATTTGAGCTTTTTGGAGCAGATAAAACTTCATCAACTGTTAAATCTTTTTGTAATGCCGACACCACAACACGAGGCGTCATGACAGTGCTCGCATCCAAAGATTTAAAGAGAAAAAGATTTCGAATGATTTTAGACTCTCGATCATTCAACATGCCTTCTTCTTTACCAATCCCAGCCATCGCAACAAATTCATCACGACTAAATTGATTTGCTTTGGTACCGCCAGAAATCAACTTAGTTAACTTTTCAGAGATCACGATTAAAGGATACATGGCTTTAATTAAGAAATTAACATAAACGCCAGTGGGTCCAGCAAGTTGACGCCAATACACCGCACCTAATGTTTTTGGAACAATTTCCGAAACAAAAAGGATGAGTAAGGTCATTACTGCGGAGAAAACACCAAACCAAACCTCACCAAAAACAGACGTTGCTTTTGCGCCTGCACCAATCGCACCGACTGTATGTGCAATGGTATTGACAGTTAAAATAGCAGCCAATGATTGGTCAATATTGTCTTCTTTCAAGCGTCTTAATTGCTCAGCCTTTTTAGGCTTGGTCTCTTTAAGCCTCGCAATGTAGCTTGGTGTGATACTTAATAATGTTGCTTCTGCAATCGAACACAAAAAAGAAAAAAGTAATGCTAAAACGACATACAGCAGTAAAAGCAAAAGATCGCCATGAAAAATGGAAGCGAATGAAAATTGATGAACGGTTTCAGAAATTAAACTGGGAGTATCCATATGCGAACTTGGTTTTTAACCACAGATTCCTTATATAACTTAGGAAATTCATCCTACGGTTTACCCATAACCAAGTCAATTCTTTGGATATATTTTGTATCTATTCTAAAAATATTACTATCTTTTACTTAAAAAATAGCAATATTTATCGTAGTCAGTTTTAGTTTTACTTCGGAGAAGTATTGCCTAAAGCTGGATTATCAATTGCATCTTTACACTGTGCCTTATCACGCTCGTAGTCAGCTTGTTTTTGGCTCGAAGCGGTTGGATTGTCTTTTACTTCTCTCGCCCAAGTATCCAAACTTGTTAAAGCCTTACGACATAAGGCATATTTCCCTTCCGTCACCGAATCAGTCATTTTGACGTTAATACGCCAATCTGTACTAAGCTGACGCAATGGTTTTCTTACTTTATCTTCGATTTCTGTTGTTTGTTTCTGATAAACAATTGGATCAATTTGATTGATTAAATCCCATGCTGCATTTGCATATGTTGTCGCATCATTACTCAATTTTGGTGCTGGTTTAATTTCAACCTTTTTTTCAGCTTCATTATTTGAGTTCCCGCATGCAGTCATTAGAACTGTACTGCATAGCATCAAAGCCACAAGATGAGTTTTTCTGTTCAACATATCTAACCAAATCGTCGATGAAACATTTGCCCATAATCCTAGTCAATTCAGTTGCAATACTCAATCATTGTTACCTTTTTATCATCGAAGTCTGATCAACCTGAGATTTATCAATTTTATGCTAAGGTTAGACCCATAATTGTCTTCAAAATAATTAAATCACTTGGAATCATATATTCATGTCACAAATCAAAATTTATGCATTGAGCAAAACGATTGATCAATACCGAAACTTACTTTCTGAAGCTATTCATGATGCCTTGGTCGAAAGCTTAAATTATCCAATTGAAAAGAGGTTTCAGCGCTTTATCCGTCTTGAAACAGATGACTTTATTTATCCTACAGATCGTAGTGATCACTACACCATTATTGAGATATCAATGTTCGAAGGTCGGACAATCGAAGCCAAGAAAAAACTGATCCAAACTCTATTTTCTAATATTTATCAACACTGTGGTATTTCAGCACAAGACATTGAAATTACAATATTTGAAACACCTAGAAGTAATTGGGGAATTCGAGGTCAAAATGCTAATGAACTTCTGCTGAATTACCAAGTCAATGTCTAATTCTGAAAAAACAGATTTAGATCATCTTTTTTGTCTAACAAAAACAACTTTTTTTGTATCACACAAGCTTAACTCAGCAACAAGTTCTGCTATGCTTAAACACAAATTACTCAGGATAGGATTATTCGCATGAGCGTCACTCTTGGAACTCCACTTCAATCTTCTGCATTTAAGGTTTTACTGTTAGGTTCTGGAGAGCTTGGGAAAGAAGTTGTTATTTCTTTACAACGCTTAGGTGTCGAAGTTCATGCAGCTGATCGCTATGATCACGCACCCGCAATGCAAGTAGCACATTATTCTTATACATTGAATATGGCTGATCCTGTTGAATTAAAAAAACTTATCGAAGAAATAAAACCCAATTTAATTGTCCCTGAAATCGAAGCGATTGCAACTGAGGTTTTAGTTGAAATTGAACAGAGTCAAACAGCTACAGTCATTCCATCAGCAAAAGCTGTCAACCTCACCATGAACCGTGAAGGTATTCGTCGCTTAGCTGCAGAAGAGTTAGGACTGCCAACATCTGCTTACCGTTTTGCAAGTACTTTAGAAAGCTTCCGCGCGGCTTGTGATGATATTGGTTATCCAAATTTCGTTAAACCTGTTATGTCTTCATCAGGTAAAGGTCAATCTCGCGTAAAAAGCTTTGATGAAGTCGATGCTGCTTGGGATTATGCGATGCAAGGTGGCCGCGTAAATCAAGGGACTGTGATTATCGAGTCTCAGATTGACTTCGATTTTGAAATTACGCTTTTAACTGTTCGCGCCAAAAATCCTGAAACTACTGAAATCGAAACCCATTACTGTGATCCAATTGGTCATCGCCAGGATGCGGGCGATTATGTTGAAAGTTGGCAACCTCAACCAATGACAGCTGCGGCTTTAGATGAAGCAAAACGTATTGCAAATAAAGTAACAACTGCTTTAGGCGGTTGCGGTATTTTTGGTGTAGAGTTATTCGTAAAAGGTGATAAAGTTTGGTTTAGCGAAGTATCGCCTCGCCCACATGACACAGGATTAGTGACTTTAGCTTCTCAATTCCAAAGCGAATTTGAATTACATGCGCGTGCAATTTTAGGTTTACCTGTAAATACAGAGCGCCATAGTGTTGCTGCAAGTGCAGTGATCTACGCTGGCGTTGATGCGAAAAATCTTAGCTTTACTGGCTTAGATCTTGCTTTGGCAAATCCGAATACAGATTTACGCTTATTTGGAAAACCAGAAGGCTTCAAACGCCGTCGTATGGGTGTTGCAACAGCGCGTGCCGAAAATACAGATTTAGCGCGTGAGTTAGCACAACATTCCGCTGACCAAGTGAGTGTTCAAACAAACGCTTAAACCACCTGAATCCTGAGCCACAATCAAGTGGTTTCAGGATAAAGAAAGACTTTGATAGAAGAACATTTTCATGATCAATACATCTCCATTGTTGAACTACGTCACCAGTCATCATGATATTCAAGCCATTAATCAATGGCGAACAGAAGTAGAGAAACAATTACAAGAGAGTTATGAAAATGGGCAACCTATTCGTGAAGTCATCAAAGCTCGATCAAACTCTATTGATGAAGCTCTGATTTTTTTATGGAATCACGCAGGTTTAGATCAAACTGAATTAGGCTTATTTGCTGTCGGCGGTTATGGCCGCCGTGAAATGCTGCCTTATTCAGATACCGACATTATGATTTTATCTGAAGATGAAATTAGTGAGGAGCAAGGCAAACTCATTTCTGCTTTTATTTCATCTCTTTGGGATGTTGGAAATTTTAAGCCGGGTACCAGTGTTCGTACCATTCAAAACTGTGTAGATCAAGCTGCAAATGATCTAACTGTTGCAACCACATTGATTGAAGCTCGTCTGATTACAGGTAATGAACAACTTGCTAAATGGCCACGTCGTATCGTTGCGCAAACATGGACGGATAAAACCTTCTATGATGCAAAAATGCAAGAGCAAGCAAAAAGATATGCGCAGCACAACAATACTGAAAGCAATTTAGAACCTGATATTAAAAATGCACCCGGCGGGATCCGAGATATTAATCAGATCGGTTGGATTGCTAAGCGCCATTTCCGTGTCAATCGTATCTATGACCTTGTACATCTCGGTTTTATTACTGAGTTTGAACTGGGAGTTCTCGAAGAAGCTGAAAGCTTTTTATGGGAAATTCGCACCCATTTGCATCGTTTAGCTAAGCGTGATGAAAATCGATTATTGTTTGAATATCAACGTGATATTGCTGCAAAATTTGGCTATGTGCGTGAAGAAGGTCAGCCTGTCAATTTCGCTGTTGAACAGTTCATGAAGCGTTATTATCGGACTGCTCAGCAAATTTCTACTTTAAACGAAATGCTACTCGCCTACTTCAATGAATCAGTGATTACTCCACGTTTGACCGATTATGAACGTGAAATTGAAGACATTAATGATCGTTTCAAAATTGTAGATGGCAAACTTGCTGTTCAACACCATAAGGTTTTCTCTGAAGAACCAAGTGCAATTTTAGAAATCTTTTATCTACTTGCAAATCGCCCAGAAATTACAGGTATTCGTGCCCGTACCTTACGCTTGTTGGTTTTAGCTGCAAAACGTATTGATCAACGTTTCCGTGACAATCCTGAACACCAAGCCTTGTTTATGTCGATTATTCGTTCTCCACATCGTTTGTACGATACCATGGTCGCGATGAAACGATATGGTGTGCTAGGCAATTATATTCCCGCTTTCGGGCAAATTATGGGATTGATGCAATACGATCTTTTCCATATCTATACCGTCGATGCCCATACCCTACTTTTACTGCGTAACCTCAGTCGTTTTAAAGAACCTGAGTTTGCTAAAGATTTCCCTGTCGTCAGTTCAGTATTCCAACGTATTGCTCGACATGACATTGTTTATTTAGCAGCAATTTTCCATGATATTGCCAAAGGTCGCGGTGGTGATCACAGTGAACTCGGTGCGATTGATGCAATTGAATTCTGTCGCACACATGGCTTTACTGAGCGTGAATGTAAACTGGTTGCGTGGTTGATCAACAATCACCTACTGATGTCACTTACTGCACAGAAAAAAGATATTTCCGACCCTGATGAAGTCAAAGAGTTCGCTGAAAAAGTCGGTGACATGGAGCACTTAGACTACTTATACACATTGACTGTTGCAGATATTAATGCCACAAATCCTAAGCTTTGGAATACATGGCGTGCTTCATTGATGCGTCAACTCTACACCTATGCACGTGATGTCATTCGTTCTGGCTTAGGCCGTCCTGTTGATTATCAAATGCTCATTGAAGATACTAAATTCGCTGCCAGTGAATTGCTCGTAAATGATTTTTCATTAGCAGAAGTCGAAAAAGTTTGGCAAGAACTTGGTGATGAATATTTCGTAAAAGAATCTGCCAATGAAATTGCATGGCACACGCAAGCTATTTTACAACACGGTGATAACCCAGAGCCGTTAGTTTTATTACGTGCACATCGAAATGCAGCACAAGATGCAGTACAAATCTTTATCTACACTCGCGATCAAGCAAATCTCTTTGCAACAACCGTTGCTGTATTGGATCGCATGAATCTCGATGTTCAAGACGCAAAAATTATCACGGCAAGTACAGATTTCAGTTTAGATACCTACTTGGTACTCGATCGTTTCGGCACATTATTGACAGACCCTGAACGTGAACGCAAAGTTAAATCTGCACTGGTCGATGCATTGAGTCATTCAGATCAGTATCCAGGGATTATGCAACGTCGAATTCCTCGTCATTTACGTCATTTTGATATTCAAAATACAGTTGATATCGTACTTAACCCAGCCTTACAACAACACATGGTAGAAATTTCTACACTCGATCAACCGGGTTTGTTAGCGCGTATTGGTGCGTTATTTATGTTGCAAGGTCTCGATATTCACTCAGCCAAAATTGCAACATTGGGCGAGCGCGCGGAAGATATTTTCTTTGTCACCAAGAAAAATGGTGTACTGCTAAATGACGAAGAAGTTAAACTTTTTGCGGAAACCTTGAAAGCTGCTTTAGATGAAGCATCTAATCAAATTTGTAATCCATCTTAGAATCCTACTGAATCCTTCTTTTCAAAAGAAGGATTCTCCACACTTATCTTGGGTAATTGTTTAAATGAACTCCAGCTTGTCTCTATTGCATCCTTATCCATTTGAAAAGTTAAACCAACTTTTCAAAGATGTGCAACCTGCAAATCTGCCTTTGATTCCACTATCAATTGGTGAGCCAAAACATCCTGCGCCTGAGTTCGTTAAACAAGCGATTATTGCAAATTTTGAGCATTTATCGACCTACCCAAATAGCAAAGGCTTACCTGAACTGCGTCAAAGTATTGCAAAATGGCTCACTCAGCGCTTCAAATTGAATCAAATTAGTGCAGAAGATCATATCTTGCCTGTTTCTGGTACACGCGAAGGTATTTTTTCTTTTGTTCAGGCATTAATTAAGCGCGAAGATGCACCTTATATCGTTATGCCAAATCCTTTCTATCAGATTTATGAAGGTGCGGCATTGCTCTCAGGCGCAAAACCTTACTTCATTAACTGTACAGAAGAAAATGGATATCTAGGTGATTTTGATGCTGTTCCTGCTGAAGTTTGGGAAAAAACAGCATTATTATTTGTATGTACACCGGGCAATCCAACGGGTGCAGTGTTATCAAAAGAACAATTTAAAAAGCTGATTGCACTTTCAGATCAATACAACTTTGTAATTGCATCTGATGAATGTTATTCAGAGCTTTGGTTTGATCAAGCACCTATTGGTCTACTAGAAGTGTGTGCAGAAATGGGACGCGACGATTATAAAAACTGTATTGTATTCCACTCACTTTCTAAACGCTCAAATTTGCCGGGTATGCGTTCTGGTTTTGTTGCAGGTGATGCGGCTTTGTTAAAACCATATTTGCAATATCGTACTTATCATGGCGCGGCAATGCCTGTGCAGCATCAATTAGCATCTATTGCTGCTTGGGATGATGAAACACATGTTGAAGAAAATCGTAAGCAATACCGTGCAAAGTTTGAGTTATTCCAATCTGAACTTGGACATTTACTTCCATTGCAAAAACCTGATGCGGGCTTCTACTATTGGCTGAAAGTGGATAATGACGAAACTTTTGCAAAATTACTCCTAGAAAAAGCCAATATTAAAGTTTTACCTGGGCGTTATTTATCTCGTGATACAGAACAAGGTAATCCGGGTGAAGGTCATGTCCGTATGGCATTGGTCGCAGATCTAGCGCAATGTGAAGAAGTTGTTAAACGCTTGAAAAATATTTTATAGCCTACTATTAAGAATCCACGTAACAACGTGGATTCTTTTATCACGGACTAACTCTGACCTACAATTAAAATCAATCCAATCATCACCATAAGCCCTCCTGAAATTCGACTAACAATTTTGACCGCATAAGGTCGGGTACTTAATAGTTTCTTTGCGGCAAACCCAACTAAAACGTAGACAATCGCACAACTAATTAAATGAATGACACCAAGTGACATGATTTGCGCGGTTGGAGACAATGCCATTTGCGGATGAATAAATGGTGGTAGTAAAGCAAAGAAAAGTAATAAAACCTTTGGATTTAAGCCACTAATTCCAACACCTTTAATCAACCATAATTTAGCAGAATCTAATGCAACATTTTGATCTGAATGATTTGAAATAACAGCAGGTTTAATCAGTAAATTTATCCCCATCCACAACAAATAGCATGCACCTGCAATGGTCAGCCCTGTTAACAAGACAGGATAATGGCTGAGCAAAGCCCCCACTCCAGCAGCAACACAGAGAATGGCAATAAAATGCCCCAGCACCAAACCTGTAACAGCAGTGACGATAAATTTACCCTTTATACCTGCCAAAATCGCATAAGCCCAATCCGCCCCAGGTGTTAAAACGAATAAAATGGAGACACACCAAAAAGCAAGAACAACATTCATTTCCATAATATCACCTAGAGCAGCAAAGCAAATTACTTTTGAAATCAGAATTTATTTTTCACCAAATGGTGAAGACTGGTTTGAGAGAATATGCTTTAATGATGGAAATGTTCTTTCAAATGTTTCTACATTTTAAAAGCTATAGGGTAAATTCTTCTATATGGATCGCACTGATAAGAAAATTCTTGCTGAACTTCAAGCCAATGGGCGATTATCTGTTACAGAACTCGCTGAAAGGGTTGGCTTAAGCCTATCCCCTTGTCACCGTCGAGTGAAGGCATTAGAAGAACTGGGAATTATTAAAGGCTATCATGCTGATCTGGATGCTTCGCAAATTGGCTTTAATTTTTCCGCGATTATTTTCGTGACGTTAAAAGATGGTGATAAGAAAGCCTTATCAAATTTTGAAGAGAAAGTCAGTGATATTGCTAATGTGATTCAAGCTCAACGCTTATTTGGCAATCCAGACTATTTATTACATGTCGTAGCTAAAGACTTAGCCAGCTTCCAAAAACTTTATGATGATAGCTTATCTGCACTGCCTAATGTTCAACGATTAACCTCAACCATTGTGATGAAAAATGTAGTGACCAATCGCCTGTTACCGCTCTAACTAAAACGGATGGTACGCATTGATTAATTTTTGCATCCATCCATCCGTGATTGACCATCTGTTGAAATCTTCGTCTATACTTAGCCATCAATATTAAGTTAACTATGGAAAGATGGCTTCTCAAACTCCTCAGAAAACTAAGAAAAAAGTTTGGTTTATATTAGCAATCATCATCGTACTTTTAATGATCGGTGTCGTGATTTGGCAAGTTAAGGCTGATAAAAATACAGCCAAAAACAAAGATCAAAACGATAGCAATTTATCGCCTAAGGCCGCATTAACAGTAACGGTAATTCAACCAGAAGTTCAGAACTGGAAGCAAACCTTTACAGCCAATGGAAATATCGCAGCTTGGCAAGAAGTTGTTATTAGTAGTGAGCTTTCGGGACAACGACTAACAAAAGTTAATGTCAATGTAGGCGATAAAGTTCGTCATGGGCAAGTTCTGGCGGAAATCAATAGCGATACGATTCGAGCCGATTTAGCGGCTGCAAAAGCAAGCTATGCAGAAGCACAGGCAGTTTTAGCCGATGCAATTACCAATAATAAACGCATCCAGCAACTTAAAAATACAGGTGCGATTTCTGCACAAGAATCCACTCAATATCAAACCTCGCAAGCGACTGCTCAAGCTCGTCTTGATGCTGCAAAAGCACAAATAGAAAGTAATCAGCTTCGTTTAGCTCAGACTCAGATTGTCGCACCAGACAATGGTGTAATCTCCGCACGTACCGCTACTGTTGGATCACTTGCTCAAACAGGTCAAGAGCTATTCCGCCTGATCAGAGATCAGCGCTTGGAGTGGCGTGCTGAAGTCACTTCTGAAGATTTATACAAGTTAAAAGAAGGCATGAATGCTCGTGTCTTCTCTCCTGATCCAGCTCAACCAGCAGTTTCAGGTAAGGTGCGTATGATTGCTCCTGTGATTGATCCGCAGACTCGTTATGGCTTGGTTTATGTTGACCTACCAACAACACAAGCTGTTCGGATGGGCATGTTTGTAAAAGGCGAATTTGATTTAGGCCAAAAATCGGCGCTCACGATTCCACAGACTGCGTTGCTGTTACGCGATGGCTTTTCTTATATATTTATCGTCGATCAGCAAAACCGTGTCAGCCAACAGAAAGTTTCTGTTGGACGTCGCGTTGGTGATCGGGTTGAAATCTTAGATTTGGCAAATAGTAATGTCAAACTCGTTTCATCAGGCACAGGCTTCTTAACCGATGGTGATTTGGTGACGATCGCTAAAGATATTCCTGAAACACCATTGACCAAACAGCTTGTAACCGAATAGGAGAATTAAAATGAATTTCTCCGCTTGGTCAATCCGAAATCCGATTCCCGGCATTCTGCTCTTCATTATGTTAGGTTTGGCAGGTCTACTTTGTTTTCACTGGATGAAAATCCAACAGTTTCCAGACATTGAATTACCGATGGTGACTGTCACGGCAGCACTTCCCGGTGCAGCACCACCACAACTTGAGACAGAAGTTGCCCGAAAAATAGAAAACTCAATAGCAACCTTACAAGGATTAAGAAATCAATACACTAAAATTCAAGATGGTGTAGTAACTGTCACAGCCGAATTTCAATTAGAGAAACCCTTACAAGAAGCCGTTGATGATGTGCGCAACGCTGTTTCACAAGTTCGCTCTGATCTTCCTGCTGATTTAAGAGATCCAATTGTTAGTAAAATTAATCTATCCGGCTCTCCTATTCTCACATATACCATCCAATCTCCGAAGATGGATGAAGAAGCCCTGTCATGGTTTGTAGACTATGATATCTCGCGTGCGATGCTTCAAGTTAAAGGTGTTGGAGCTGTTTCTCGCGTTGGCGGTGTTACCCGCCAAGTTGAAGTAGAACTTGATCCAGAAAAACTGTTAGCACTGAATGCAACGGCAACAGATATTACACGCCAACTTAGACTAACACAGCAAGATGCTTCTGGTGGTCAAACCAAGATTGGGGGGAGCGAACAATCCATTCGTACCATTGCAACGGTAAAAACTGCTGCTGAAATTAGTGCAATGGATATTGCACTAAGTGATGGGCGCCATATTCGATTAGATCAAGTTGCAAAAATTCATGATGGCATTGCTGAAAGACGCTCCGCAGCACTGTTAAATGGCAAACCTGTTATTGGTTTTGAAATTACTCGCAGTAAAGGTGCAAGTGAAGTCGATGTTGAAAAAGGCGTAATCGAAGCACTGGATAAACTCAAAGCCGCACACCCTGATATAAAAATTACGGAAGCATTTAACTTCGTAAAACCTGTAGCTGATAACTACAAAGGCTCAATGTCACTGTTATATGAAGGTGCAATTTTAGCGATTTTAGTGGTTTGGTTATTCTTACGTGATTGGCGAGCAACAATTATTGCTGCAACCGCTCTACCACTTTCAATCCTACCTGCCATGATTGGTATGTATTACTTTGGATTTACACTAAATACCGTAACCCTACTTGCAATGTCCTTGGTTGTCGGCATCTTGGTTGATGATGCAATTGTTGAAATTGAAAATATCATTCGACATTTGAGGATGGGTAAAACACCTTATGAAGCGGCAATGGAAGCTGCTGATGAAATTGGTCTCGCTGTCATTGCAACGACATTCACCTTGATTGCAGTGTTCTTACCAACTGCATTTATGAGCGGTATAGCAGGTAAATTCTTTGTTCAATTTGGTTGGACTGCTGCGCTTGCGATCTTTGCATCATTACTCGTTGCTCGTCTACTGACTCCAATGATGTCTGCATATATTCTCAAGCCTTGGGTGGGCAAAATAGACACAACTGAAGAAAATCAAGTTGCTTTAAATGACCAAGGAACAACTCGATTAGCCCATGACCGCTCTAAAGATGGACGTGTTATGCGTGGCTATATGAGTTTAGTGACATGGTGTCTAAATCATCGTTGGGTTACCCTGTTCGGCGCGATTGCCTTTTTTATTGGCTCAGTGATGCTGATTCCATTACTCCCAACAGGCTTTGTGCCACCGCCAGATACAGGTCAAACACAAGTCCGTCTTGAGCTAACACCAGGCTCACAATTTGCAGATACGTTAAAAACGGCGGAATATGCGCGTGATTTAATTAAAGATCATCCTGAAATAAAAAGCATTTACACTACGATTGGGGGTGGTGCGGCGGGAACTGATCCGTTTGCGGGTGGTGCATCAACAGAACCTCGTAAAGCAACGCTAACGATCCAAACCACAGAACGATCAGATCGAAGCGCAAGTTTACAAGATATTGAAAATGAAATACGTCAACGACTTGCCCCTGTGCCCGGAGCGCGTATTCAAGTTGGTTTAGCTGGAAATAATAGCCAATACCAACTTTCACTTTCAGGTGATGATCCTGAAACTTTAATGTCAACCGCACGTAAGTTAGAACGTGAATTACGCACGATTCCTAATATCGGTAGCATTACTTCAAGTGCTGCATTGATTCGACCTGAGTTGGTGATTCGACCTGATTTTGCGAAAGCCGCTGATTTAGGTGTAACGACTTATGACATTGCTGAAACTTTACGTATCGCGACGGCGGGAGATTTTGACCAAAACTTAGCAAAACTCAACCTTTCTCAACGCCAAGTTCCTATCGTAATCAAACTACCGTTACAAGCACGTCAAGATCAGGAACTCATGAAACGGCTCATGGTTAAAGGTAGTCGTGGTCCAATTATGCTCGGTACGATTGCTGAGGTGAATATCGAAAGTGGGCCTTCTCAAATTGATCGCTTCAATCGTTTGCGTAACATTAACTTCAACATTGAACTCAACAATCAACCTTTAGGTGATGTTGCTGCCAAAGTTGATCAATTGCCAACGATGAAAAATCTACCACCAACAGTAAAACGCACCAACATCGGTGATGCAGAAGTCATGCAAGAATTATTCTCAAGCTTTGGTTTGGCAATGTTAACTGGTGTACTCTGTATCTATGTCGTTTTAGTTCTTCTATTTAAAGACTTTTTACAGCCAATTACGATTTTGGTTGCATTGCCTTTATCACTCGGCGGTGCATTTGTTCTACTCCTTTTAGCAAAAAGCAGTTTCTCTATGCCAAGTTTAATTGGCCTGATTATGCTGATGGGTATCGCAAGTAAGAACTCGATTCTGCTCGTGGACTACGCGATTATTGCAAGAAAGGAAAAAGAATATTCGAGGATAAATGCCCTATTAGATGCCTGCCATAAGCGTGCACGTCCGATCATCATGACAACGCTAGCAATGGGCGCTGGCATGTTACCGATTGCACTTGGGATTGGTACAGACCCAAGTTTCCGTGCGCCAATGGCAATCTCAGTTATAGGTGGATTAATTACCAGTACATTCTTATCTTTGCTGGTAATTCCTGTGGTATATACATTCATTGATGATATCAATCGAAAATTGCATAGTTTTAGAAAAACCAAGCAGCAACCGATTGAGTCATCGTAATTATTTACTTCAAAAAGACGGTTTAATCACCGTCTTTTTTATTTAGGAAAATACCAGCACAAATATGAAAAAGAGAAAGCTCGTACCAGCGAGATAGTACAAATGATGAATATGCTGATTTAACCATGATAAATAAATATTCGAACTCATGAATTGCACAATACTTAGATTCCAAATCAGTACCAAAAGGACCATCCATGAACAAATCAAAAAGTTTTGAACAAAATTATATTGAGGATAAATCAAGATCACCAAAACGCTATAAAACATCAGATTTTTAGGATTTAATAAACTCGAAAGTAGTCCTAACAGAAAAGACTTGAATAGATTTTCATTCTGCTGAACAGAAGAAGTACTTTCCGATTGACCTCGAATAATCTGACTAAAGCGAGCCGATCGAAAGCATTGAACAGCAAGATATATAAAATAAAATGCCCCTAACCATTTCATCCCTATCAATAATTCAGTTTTTATTGCACCAATAATAAATAAACTGCAATAAACAACCACTAAAATAATGGCATTACCTAACGCAATACCAAAACAAGTCGCTCGTGCTGCAACTTTCTGACTTTGCAAAAGAGTTTTTAAAACTAAAAAGAAGTCTGCCCCGGGCATCAGTAATGCAATGAAATGTGTTACTGCAATGGTCAGAAAAAGCTCCATAGATCTACTCCTAAAAAATCAGGAGCTAGAGTAAAAAAGTGCTGAATTATGTTCTTGTATAAAATTGCGAGGATTACGCTTTTTTAGAATATTGCTTAGGAGTTACACCAGTCAGCTTTTTAAAAACACGATGAAAATGACTCTGATCAACAAACTCAAGCTCATAGGCCACTTGAGCAATATCAGCACCAACTTTCAATCGTTCACGCGCTTGATTGATCTTGTGATTCAGTTGATAGGCATGCGGTGTGAAACCAAAATAATGTTTAAATAAGCGAATCAACGCATAGCGGCTGATTTTCATTTTTTCAGCTAAATGCGTTAAAGATAAATCCTCAACATCTGACTGAAGATGGAGAATTAAATCTGGTAAATATTGCTGAAAATAACCAGAAGAACTTATGCTTTCCCACTCAAAATTCGGTATAAGAATATCGGTTAAAACCTGAATGAGAGATTGTTCTTTTTCGAATAGTGAAATTTTCTTATCAAACAAGATTTGATTTAATTCAGTAAAAGCTTCATAAACTTTAACATGATGAATAATCTTTGGTCTTAGTTTTGGAAAAGGTGTCATCTGCTGAGTACATGTTTTGCCAATTTCCATCTCTAACTCGTTTAACAGCCTCATTAACCATGCTGCATCAAGATGCATCATTTGGTAGCTCCATGCTTGATTGGAGAATGGATTACATGAGTGTTCAACATGTGCAGGAATAACAACGATACTTTTAGCTTTGATTATTTCATTTTTGGCAAAAGTACTTGAAAAACAACTTTGCCCCTCATCAACAGCACCAATTGAAAATGTGGGATGGCTGTGTGATTGATAACATATGCGACTTTGACATGCCCTACGTGTTTCAACATAAGGCATGGCTGGATGAGTCCAAAATTCAACCGTTGAGTCCAAACAGAAACCTCAATTAATTCTGAGATAGCAACACTTACTTTGATAAAGCCTTTTCAATATCAGCTTCTAATGCTTCTGGTTTAGTTGTTGGTGCATAACGCCCTAGAACCTCACCATTGCGTCCAACTAAAAACTTAGTGAAATTCCACTTAATATTACGGCTACCTAAAATTCCCTTTGCCTCTCGTGTTAAATAACGAAAAATAACATGCGCCTCAGGCCCTTTTACATCCACTTTTGCGAACATTGGGAAATTCACCCCATAATTACGCTGGCAAAATGAACCGATCTCTTTATTTGTTCCCGGGTCTTGTCCCCCGAATTGATTGCAAGGAAAACCTAATACCTCTAAACCTTGAGATTTATATTTTTCATAGAGTTTCTCAAGCCCTGCAAATTGTGGTGTAAACCCACATTTACTTGCAGTATTTACAATCAGCATGACCTTGCCTTTATAATCAGCAAGTGCCTTTGTTTCTCCCTCTAACAATTCAGCTTCAAACTGATAAATGTTACTCATGGATAAGTTTCCTCGTCATTCTTTTCTTGTGTTTTAAGTTGTAATGATGCCGAATTCACGCAATAACGCAGTCCTGTCGGCTGTGGGCCATCCTCAAACACATGACCCAAATGTGCCTCGCAATCATGGCAGACTATTTCTGTTCTGACCATACCATGCGATAAATCTTCATGTTCATCAATTGCTGTGCCATCGATTGGTCTAAAAAAGCTTGGCCAACCACATCCACTGTCGTATTTCGTTTCTGACGTAAATAACTCAGCACCACAACAACGACATACATATATACCCTGTTGCTTACTATTCCAATATTGTCCTGTAAATGCTGGTTCTGTGCCTTTTTGACGAGTAATACGATATTCTTCTGCTGATAATTCTCTTTGCCACTCGCGATCCGTCTTATTTACTTTACCCATAACCTGCACCTTTTATTCTGTTGTTAAAGTTCAGGTTTTATATTTACGCCATTCAAAACAAAAACTCTAGTCTCAGATCGTACAATTTCTTATATTTTGAATGCTTAATATTAGATAGCAAATAGTAAGCAAATTAAAAAAATAAAAGTAAGCAAAATTTATTTACTTCATCTTTCAAGTAAGCAAAGATAGTGTTATTCTTGTTCAGCTCGGTTGTATAGGACAAAAAATGTCACAGAAAAAAAGTGTGGTTTTTAAAAATCTTTTACCAACCATCAGGCAATATCAACAATCAGGCTTTACCCATGAAAAGATTGTTGAATTACTGAGAGATCAACACAACCTGAATTTGGTTACAGTCGAAACCTTTAAGAGTTACTTATACCGATATGCAAAGGTGAGCCCTTCTATGTCTAAGAATACTGCTACATCCCACTCAGCTCAAACTACGAGAGAAATTAAAAAATCATCTAAACTTGAGCATGTTTGTTACGACATTCGTGGACCAGTATTGCGCGCCGCCAATGAAATGGAAGAGCAAGGGCATAAAATCATCAAGCTCAATATCGGCAACCCTGCTCCATTTGGTTTTGAAGCACCACAAGAAATTATTAATGACGTTGCTTTAAACCTGCCGAATGCAATTGGTTATACAGATTCAAAAGGTATCTTCCCTGCGCGTAAAGCGATTTGCCAGTATTATCAGCAAAAAGGCATTTTCGATATGCATGTCAATGATGTATACGTTGGCAATGGTGTATCTGAACTCATCGTGATGGCAATGCAAGGGTTGTTGGACGATGGCGATGAAATGCTCGTTCCAATGCCTGACTATCCATTATGGACAGCAGCAGTCAATCTTTCTGGTGGTACAGCAATTCATTATAAATGTGATGAAGAAAACTACTGGTATCCTGATATTGCAGATATCGAAAGTAAAATCACGCCAAATACCCGTGGTATCGTTGTTATCAATCCAAATAACCCAACTGGTGCTGTTTACCCACGGCATGTATTAGAACAAATCGTTGCTTTAGCTAAAAAACATGATTTGATTTTATTTGCAGATGAAATTTACGACAAAATCATTTATGACGGTATCGAGCATGTTGCTTTAGCAGCATTGGCTGGTGATCAACTTTGCATCTCATTTAATGGTTTGTCTAAAGCTTACCGTATTGCAGGTTATCGTGCGGGCTGGATGGCGATTACGGGTGACAAGAAACGTGCAGCTGACTATATCGAAGGTTTAGATATGTTGGCTTCAATGCGCCTTTGTGCCAACCATCAAGCACAATATGCAATTCAAACAGCTCTAGGTGGCTATCAGTCTATTAATGATTTGATTCGTCCAGGCGGTCGCCTCTATGAACAACGAAATATTGCTTGGGAAATGTTAAATGAAATTCCAGGTGTAAGCTGTGTAAAACCTGAAGGCGCAATGTACTGCTTCCCTCGACTTGATCCTGAGATTTATCCAGTAGAAGACGACGAGAAGTTAATGCTCGATTTATTAACTGCTGAAAAAGTCTTATTGGTTCAAGGTACAGGTTTTAACTGGCCAACACCAGATCATTTCCGCGTAGTATTCTTACCTGCGGAGAACGAATTACGTGAAGCAATTAACCGTCTAAGTCGTTTCTTATCAAAGATGCGTTAAAACAAAAAGAGGAAGCTTAAATGCTTCCTCTTTTTTATAACTCTAAATCACTTTGCTTATTGCAACTCATCCCACTGATCTTCATATTGTTGAGAAATCTCTGTGTTCTTGGTTAAACCAAAACCGCCTTTTCCAAACAATCTAGCCAGATCTAATAAGCAATCATTTTCACCTTGCTCAACTGCAAGCTCGTAATATGCAGCTGCTTTCTTATAGTTTTTTGCTACGCCTTTACCCTCTTCATAAATATAAGCAATATTAGATGAGCCTAAACCATTCTCAGCTTCTGATGCTAAAGTAAATAATCTAAGTGCTTCTTTATAATCTTGTTTAATTCCACCTTTACCTTCTAAATAGTAAATACCCAAGTTATTGATAGCAGCAGGTTCGCCTTGTTTTACCGCCAAACGGTAATACACAAGGGCTTTCTTCAAATCTTGTGGAACACCTTCAATACCATCATTATATAAATGACCAAGTTCTGCTTGAGCAATATCTAGACCAGCATCCGCTGACTTTGTCATCCACTCCAAACCTTTTCTAGTATTTACAGTAACACCATCATCGCCATACAGGTAAAGGAAACCGAGATAGTATTGCGCATAGAGCTGACCTTTCTGAGCCGCTTGCGTATACCATTTCACAGCAGTCAGATTATCTTCCTTAACGCCTTCACCATAGTCATACATGTAGCCAACTGAGAAAAGCGCATCTGCATTACCTTTTGCAGCAGATTTTTTAAACCACTCTAAAGCTTTATCAAAGTCTTTCTCAACGTCATAGCCATAGTAATAAGCATCCCCTAAATTATTTTGAGCAACAGCATCCCCTGATTTAGCTTGTTGTACTAACTCCTGACTAAATGCAACTTCTTCAGCATGAGCAAAACCCAATAAACTGCTCGTTAATAATATTGAAAGGACGATATTCTTTAATTTCATTATGTGACTCACTTTGCTACATTTTTATACGAATACATTCTATCTACAAATCAATCTTAGTACATCATTATTTATAAACACTGAAAATTCATACGTTAAATTTTAACTTTTTTTAAAATCATTTACGGCGAACTACGGTTTGCCAAAATATTAGGCATGTCATTTTGGGTTTGCGTGCTAAACTATGCGTTGGTTTGAAAACAGGATATTCCTTCTATGCAGTTTGTTCATCTCGGTATTCATACAGAATTTTCGATCACCGAATCGATTGTTCGCATACCAGATTTGGTCAAAGTTGCAGTCGCAGAAGAAATGCCTGCTTTAGCCATTACTGACCTATCGAACCTACATGCAGCAGTCAAATTTTATGGTGCTTGCCTTGGCAAAGGTATTAAACCGATTATGGGAAGTGTCATTCGCTTAAATGATGCTGAGCATAAAGCAACCCTATTAGCAATGAGCAATACTGGTTGGCGAAATCTCACAGAAATCGTTTCTCGTGGATTTATTGAAGGTCAACAACTGAGTATTCCATGCATTCAAAAAGAATGGGTACTTGAGCAATCAGAAGATTTAATCATTCTTTTAGGCCAACACAGTGATGTTGGCCGAATGCTATGCTCATCAAATCCGCAAAAGGCAGAACCATTATTAGAAGCGTGGATTGAAAAATTTGGTAATCGTGTCTACCTCGCACTCACCCGTACCAATCGTAGTGGTGAAGAGGATTTTATTCAGCAAGCAGTAAAACTTGCAGCAAAATATCAAATTGGCGTCGTTGCGCATAATGACGTTCACTTTGTTGAACAAGATGACTTTGAAGCACATGAAGCACGTGTATGTATTGCTGATGGTTATGTATTAGGCGATGATAAACGACCTAAAAACTATAGTACTGAACAATATTTCAAAACAGCTGAGCAAATGTCTGAACTATTTTCAGATATTCCTAGTGCAATCGAAAACACCTATCAAATTGCAAAACGATGCAACGTTGAGTTACAGTTAGGTACTTATTTCTTACCAGACTTTCCTATTCCCGATGGTTATACCATCGATACTTATTTCGAACATTTATCCCGTGAAGGTCTGGAAGAACGCTTAAATCATCTTTATCCAATCGCTGAACGTGATGAAGACTGGGCTGACATTCGTAAGCCTTACGATGAACGAATTAAGTATGAAGTCGACATTATCTTGAAAATGGGCTTTCCTGGCTACTTCTTAATTGTCATGGACTTCATTCAGTGGGCAAAAAATAATGGTGTGCCTGTTGGACCGGGTCGTGGTTCTGGTGCAGGCTCTTTAGTTGCTTATAGCTTAAAAATTACCGACCTTGATCCACTTCGTTACGATCTACTCTTCGAACGTTTCTTGAATCCAGAACGTGTTTCGATGCCCGACTTCGATGTCGATTTCTGTATCGCAGGTCGTGACCGTGTTATTGAATATGTGGCACAAAACTATGGTCGTCAGGCTGTTTCACAGATTGCAACCTTTGGTACGATGGCCGCAAAAGGTGCGATTCGAGACGTTGCACGTGTCTTGGGTAAATCTTATGGTTTAGCAGATCGCATCTCGAAAATGGTTCCGACTAAACCGCTAGGAGTTGACTTAAAACAAGCCATTGAACTTGAACCTCAACTCAAAGATATTGTCACCAACCCTGCCAACCCAGACAATGATGATGCCAGTGAAATTTGGGAAATGGCACTCAAACTCGAAGGTATTACACGTAATACAGGTAAGCATGCGGGTGGTGTGGTCATTGCGCCGGGTAAAATTACCGATTACTCTGCCGTGCTGTGTGATGCAGATGGTACTAACCGTGTTGCACAATACGATAAAGATGACGTTGAAGCTGCGGGTCTAGTTAAGTTCGACTTCTTGGGTTTGCGTAACTTAACTGTAATTGAAGATGCGGTTCAAAATATCAATAAGCGCATCAAATCCGAAGTACCACTCAATATTTCCAATGTACCTTTAGATGATAAAGATGCATACTTAGTCTTTGCTGAAGCCAATACAACCGCGGTATTCCAGTTTGAATCCGTCGGTATGAAAAAAATGCTGAAAGAAGCAAGGCCAAGCAAATTCGAAGAAATTATTGCATTCGTATCCTTATACCGTCCGGGTCCGATGGATCTAATCCCCGACTTCATCCATCGTATGCATGGTGGAGAGTTTGAATACCTACACCCTTTACTAGAAGGTGTTCTTGAACCTACTTACGGGATCATGGTTTACCAAGAGCAGGTAATGCAGGCAGCTCAGTTCTGCGCGGGTTACACGCTTGGTGGTGCGGATTTACTTCGTCGTGCAATGGGTAAGAAAAAACCTGAAGAAATGGTGAAACAACGCCAAATCTTTATTAAAGGTGCTGCTGAAAAAGAGATTGACGAAGCCACTGCCAACCATATTTTCGACTACATGGAAAAGTTTGCAGGTTATGGCTTTAACAAATCCCATGCCGCCGCGTATGCACTGGTTGCCTACCATACAGCTTGGTTAAAAGCGCATTATCCAGCTGAATTTATGGCTGCGGTGATGTCATCGGAAATGCAAAACACTGATAGTGTCGTGTTCTTGATTGATGACTGCCGTAATAACAAATTAGAAGTGCTTCCACCCTCTGTGAATATGTCGCTCTATCATTTCCATGCAAGTGATGAACAAACGATTGTTTATGGTTTAGGCGCGATCAAAGGCGTTGGTGAGCAAGCTATGCAATCTGTGATTGATTCACGGATTAATGACGGACCTTATAAAGATCTATTTGATTTCTGCCATCGTATTGACCTTAAAAAAATCAATAAACGTACCCTTGAAGCACTTATTCGAGCAGGTGCATTGGATTGTCTTGGTATCGAACGCTCAAGTTTAATGGCGCAACTTCCTGAAGCTGTTCAAGCAGCTGAACAAGCACGGAGCAATCGTGAAACAGGTATCATGGACCTGTTTGGTGAAGTTGAAGAAGTCCAACGTAAACATGCTAAACCCGTAAAACCATGGTCAGATGAAGTTCGCTTAAAAGGTGAAAAAGATACACTCGGTTTGTATTTAACAGGTCATCCAATTGATGTTTATCGTTCTGAATTAAAATCATTTATTCCTGCAAAACTCAATGAAGTCACACCGACACGCCGAGGTGTAACGACAGTATTTGCTGGTTTAGTACTAGATGTCGCAAACTTCCCAAATCGCATCATGATCACGCTTGATGATGGTACAGCGCGTATTGAAGTCAGTTGTAATCATGAACGCTTCCAACGTTACAAAGATATTGTTCGCTTAGAGCAGGTTGTGGTCATTGAAGGTGAAATCTACGAGCGTGAAGGCTTTGATCGCCCGATGGCTAGATTAAGCAAAGCCTTTAACTTAAATGAAATTCGCCAAAAGCGTGCGCAAAGCATTCAAATTCGTTTGCCAAATGATTTAATGACCAAGACATTAGCCAAAGATTTACAAAATATGCTGCTACCTTATTGCAATGTCGATATGTGCCAACATATCGGCATACATATACAAGTAGAGCAAAGTTTTGCAACGGCTGAATTACATCTAGGCCCTCAATGGAAAGTTGCACCACTAGATGAATTACTGGGTAAATTACGTGATTATTTTGGTAAAGAAGCAATTCACATCGAATACCAAGTCAAATCAAAAGCGGCTAAAGCGGTTGAAACACCCAAAGTCAGTGTTGTTGCCCCACCGCCTGCAAATATGTCAATGGATGAAGCTTTAGATCTTTATCAAGCCGAAGTCTCTCAATACTCTTAATTTTGGATAATATATGAATCAGTTTGACCAAAATAATGTGTCCAAACATTTGGAGCATGTGCGTATTGTGATGGTCAATACGACACTTCCTGCAAATATTGGTAGTGCATTACGTGCGATGAAAACGATGGGTTTATCAAACCTTGTTCTCGTTGCACCGAAAACTTATCCGCATCCAGACATTGATGCACTTGCTGCTGGTGCCCAAGATCTGATCGAAAAAATTGAGATCGTTGAGACTTTAGAGCAAGCCATCCAAGACTGCCACATTGTTTTTGGTACAAGTGCCCGCAGTCGTACCATTCCTTGGCCTTTATTGGACGTGCGCCCTGCTGCAACAGAAGCATTACAAGCTGCAAGTAAAGATCAAAATATTGCAATTGTGTTTGGTCGCGAAGATCGTGGACTGACCAATGAAGAACTCGCATTGGCAAACTATCATTTAACTATTCCAGTGAATCCTGAATATGGTGTATTAAACGTTGCACAAGCAATTCAAGTGGTTTGCTACGAATTGCGTATGGCAGCTTTAGAACAAAATCAATCTAATACTGAGATTCCAAATGACCACATGCAGCTTAAACAACAGCAAAGCATGGAATGGGATGAACCTCTAGTCACCCAACAACAGATGGAAGAATTTTACCCACATCTTGAGAAGATGTTGACTGATATCGAGTTTCTAGATCCAAATAACCCGCGCTTACTCCCTTTACGTTTGCGTCGTTTATTTGGCAGAATACAATTAGATCGTATGGAATATCATTTACTACGTGGTATTTTCAGTCGTGCACAAGCATTAGCCAACGGCTCATGGAAAAAAACTAACAAGGAGGATCATTCTCATGATTAAACAGCTTAAAGAAGATATCGAAGCTGTATTTGCGCGTGATCCTGCTGCTCGAAATACACTTGAAGTTTTAACAACCTATCCAGGAATTCATGCGCTGATTATGCATCGTATGGCACATGAGCTCTGGAAAAAAGAATATAAAGGTACGGCACGTTTACTTTCCTCTTTTAGCCGATTTGCAACAGGTATCGAAATCCATCCCGGTGCAAAAATTGGAAAACGTTTCTTCATTGACCACGGCATGGGTGTCGTCATTGGTGAAACTGCTGAAATTGGTGATGACGTAACGCTTTATCATGGTGTGACGCTGGGTGGTACAACATGGAATAAAGGCAAACGACATCCAACACTTGAAGATGGCGTGGTTGTAGGCGCTGGTGCGAAAATACTAGGACCATTTACAGTGCATAAAGGTGCAAAAGTTGGTTCAAATGCTGTCGTTACCAAAGAAGTCCCTGAAGGTGTAACTGCTGTTGGTAGTCCTGCACGTTATATTTTCAAAGAGCAAGCAACAACTGAACAAACAGAACAAGAGGCACGCCGCCGTGATTATGCAGCGACTATTGGCTTTGAACCTTATGCCACTACACAAGACCAATCTGATCCAATTTTGGAAGGTATTCGTGTTTTACTCGATCGTATGCAACAAAATGAGAAGCGTATGACAACACTCTGCCAACGTCTTTCTTTGCTTGATCCAACCTTTAAAGGACAAAGCTCAAAAACTCAACCATTTAGTAAAGAAGAACTCAAGATCATTGATGAACTACGTCGTGAATGTGAGGCACAGAGTAAAACTTCAGCAACATAATACAATTTATAAAAAATGTAACATGCTTCTCATTGCAAGTTGGTTTTGCTTTTCCTAGACTGGTAAAACCAACGATCTACCTCTCATTTAACTAAAATTAATGGATGTAAAGCATGAATTTTAAGCCTTTGGCACTACTTGTACTTTCAACCTCTGTTTTGACGGCATGTGGTATCGCTCCCACTAAAAAGGACAAGGCAACCGAACCGTTCGTTTTTAAAGAGCCAGAACCTACTGCACCATTTTATGCTTTAAATCCAACCAACTATGATGCGCCTCCAAGTTTTGAAGTTGCACTCAAAGATGCCTCTGCACAACCTGTAACAAAAATGGTAGTTTCTCTACAAAACGATCCATCAAAATCTGCAACTTTAGATATCAATAAACTCATAGTACCAACGATTGATAGCAAAGAACGCAACATGAAATATGCTGTTCTCGCGGGTGAGAATGAAGTTGATGTCACTGAAATCGATGATTTCTTACAACTTGTTGAAGGTAAAGCTCGTCATTACCCACCTCGCTTCCCTGATCGCCAAGAGCGCAAAGGCTACGAAGTAAAATTGAAAGAAATCACTCAAAAACTTGATGCTTTAGCGGAAAAGCCAAATGCTTCTCTGGATGTTCTCACACGTGCATTTAAAGCGAGCGTTATGGCGCGTAATTTAGACTTAGGTACGTCATACACATCGAAGTCTTTGAATTATGCACAACGTATTTTAGCGATCAAACCAAATGATCCTGAAACAAATTTCTGGTTTGGTTTCGGTCTATCTGAAGGCGGTGGTCAACGTGAAGCCATTCCTTACTTAGACAAAGCAATTAAAGGTGGTGTTCAAGAAGCTTACCTTTCTGCTGCAAATAACTATTTATGGTTAGAGCAAAAGAAAAATGCAATTCAAACGTTAAAGAACTACAAGATCAATTACCCTGATGAAGCAGAAGTAACCGACCGTTTAATCAAAGAAGTTGAATCTGGTAAACGCTGGAACGTTTGGCAAGTTCTGAACTAATTTGCATCCTTTTTTGTAAAAATAGACCGTTTTTTCACGGTCTATTTTTTATGTACATTGAAAAAGCGATTAAATTTCGTATCATAACCATAATCTTTGTGCATATTTATAGAATTCTAATGCCTGCATTCAAGCCAAATTATCGTCTCTTCGCCCTCACAATACTGAGCACAATCGTAATGAGTGGTTGCCAAGTTGTTAGTCTCAAACAACAGGCATTAAATGTCACAATCGCCAACGAACGTAATAGTATCTTAACTCAGAAAAAACTGAGTGAAGCCAGCCTGAATGTTCTTTCGATGTCTGGTAAAGAATCAAAAGTCTGTATGCAGAATCCAGATCAATGTATTGCTGATCTACATAAGATTCCAGAAATTATTGATGAGCAATTGCTCTCTACAGCGAGTGAGTTGTATCTTGCTAAATCTAAACTTCTATCTGAATCATCAGAATGTAAGGTAAGTAAATTAAGTAAACATAAATCTGATGATGAACAAAAGATTATTCAGCAAAACTATGAAAAATGTATTGATCAAGAACTAGAAGCATTAGATAAAAGTCTGCGCTATAGCTATGCTTATCTATTTAAAACCTCGCGCCAACCGCAAGAACGAATTTTTGATAACAGACAAGTTCAGATTAGAGATTTCTATAACCAAGCACTTACACAGCTGGTAAATGTCTATAATTTGAGAACACCCTCTCAAGATATTGCACCAACCATAAAAATTGGTAAAAGTACCTACACCATTGATATACAAGCTTATCAACGACTGCAAAATATGAAATTAGAGAAGTTTATCTCTAGTTATAATATGAACTTTTCTGGTTTACGTGCGATCAATCGTCGAGATGGTTTTGGTTCAGATTTCGTTGCAGTATTTCCAGCGAGTGACCCATCAAAATTAGAAAATAAATACATTCTTGATCCTCTCACCTATCATTATCCGAAAGGAATCAATCCAAATATTCATAAAGCCCGCTATTTAGCAGCCACCATTATTGCGCAACCGAAAAAGAGAACTGCAACAGTTGACGATGTTTTAAATAGTCCCAATTTCGAAATTAAAGTTTATGATCCCTACAGTGTAGATAAAGTTGATATTGCTGGAAAAACATACTCTCTCGCTGCAAATTTCTCAGCACCCTATGGGCTTTGGCTTGCAGAAAATAACTTAGGTGCTGCGGCCTATTTAACCTTGATTGATCGTGATCAACGTTTAACTATGCCTCATTTATATATGCTCGAACCGTATAATCCGAATAAAAAAGTGATTGTATTGGTACACGGTTTGGCCAGTAGCCCTGAAGCATGGATTGCTGTGACCAATGACATAATGGGTGATCCTGTTTTACGTGAGCACTACCAAGTTTGGCAAATTTTTTATTCTACCAATATGCCAATTTTAGAAAGTCGCTTTCAAATTTATGCATTGCTCAAACAAGCTTTTGCATCACTAAACCCCAAAGATCCGGCAGCTAAAGATTCTGTGCTTATTGGACATAGTATGGGCGGAATCATCAGCCGATTGCTGGTCAGTGATGCAGACATATCAAAACAAGCACTCGCAATGATGAGCAATCGTCAGCAAACACGTTTAAGAAAACATCCTGTGATTGGTGAACGCTTGAAAATGGAACCAATTACAAACTTTGATCGTGCGATTTTCCTCGCTGCACCGCATCGTGGTACAGACTATGCCGATCGATGGTTTACCTTAGCAGCACGTAAAATTATTAAACTTCCTGCAACTTTCTTAACTACGTTAGCAGATACATTAACCAGTGATGATGTTGATCTAAAAGATTTCGTGAAAACACTCACTAATGATGTCATTCAAAATGGACCAAGTGATCTCAGTAAAAAATCTAAATTTATGGAGCTTACCGCTGATATTCCACCGGAAAAAGGCTTGGTGTTCCACTCTATCATGGGCAACATTACCAAAAGTGATGATCCAAATGTGATCACAGATGGAATTGTGACTTATAAAAGCGCTCATTTAGATGGTGCTGTTTCAGAAAAAATACTTCCAGGTGGACATTCAATTCAAGAAACACCAGCTGCAGTTTTAGAATTGCGTCGTATTTTACGCCAACACTTGGTTGATCATGGTTTGTATAAACCAAAAAATTAAGTATAAAAAAGCCCCAATAAATTGGGGCTTTTTTATATCAGTTGATTTATACGCCTGAACGAATCATGTAATCAAAAGCAGAGAGAGAAGCCTTCGCACCTTCACCTGTTGCGATGATAATTTGCTTGTAAGGTACAGTCGTACAGTCACCTGCAGCAAATACACCTTTAACATTGGTTTCGTTACGATCATTGATCACGATCTCACCACGATTGCTGAGTTCAACCGCACTGTTCTTCAAGAAATCTGTATTTGGTAATAAACCAATTTGTACAAAGATTCCAGCAAGCTCGACAGTGTGTTCTACATCAGTCGCACGGTCTTTATATTTCAATGCTGTGACTTGAGCACCATCACCCACCACTTCTGTACTTAATGCATTCATGATCACAGTGGTGTTTGGTAAGCTATTTAACTTATCTTGCAAGACTTGGTCTGCACGAAGTTTGGTATCAAACTCAACCAAAGTCACATGCTCAACAATCCCAGCTAGGTCAATCGCTGCTTCAACACCAGAATTACCACCGCCAATCACAGCAACACGTTTACCTTTGAATAATGGGCCATCACAGTGTGGGCAGTACGCCACACCACGAGTACGGTATTCTGCTTCACCTGGCACATTCATTTCTCTCCAACGTGCACCTGTTGATAGAATGATGGTCTTTGATTCAAGCTTAGCACCATTCTCAAGTTCAACTTCAACCAAACCATTGGCTGTTTGATCTGCACCAGTGATTTTGCTGACGCGTTGCAAGTTCATGATGTCAACGCCATATTCACGTACATGCGCTTCCATATCTTGCGCAAACTTCGGACCAACCGTTTTTTGAACCGTGGTAAAGTTTTCAATATCCATGGTATCCATCACCTGACCACCAAAGCGCTCAGCCACGATACCTGTTTTGATGCCCTTACGTGCTGCATAGATCGCCGCTGTACCACCTGCAGGACCACCACCAATCACCAATACATCAAATGCATCCTTGGCATTGATTACAGCAGCATCTTTCTCAGCAGAGTTAGTATCTAACTTAGCCACGATTTCTTCCAAAGTCATACGACCTTGACCGATATGCTGATTGTCTTGGAATACCATGGGCACTGCCAAGATTTTGCGTTCTTCAACTTCATCTTGGAAGAAAGCACCATCAATCATGGTCGCCGTGGTATTTGGATTATTAATCGCAATTAGGTTTAATGCTTGCACCACATCTGGACAGTTATGACAGCTTAAAGATACAAACACATCAAAGTTTGCAGTTAAATTTAAGCCTTTGATTTGAGTTAAAACTTCATCAGAGACTTTTGGGGCATAACCTGATACTTGTAATAAAGCCAAGATCAAAGAGGTAAACTCATGTCCCATTGGTAAGCCAGCAAAGAACACACGAGGTTGTTCGCCTGCTTTAGCCACACCGAAACTAGGACGGCGAGCGTTTGAACCGTCAAAACGCGCCGTAACTTGATCAGAAAGTTCAGCAATCTCAGTTACCAGTTCTTTGATTTTTTCTGCTTTATCCGAGTCATCTAAAGCAGCAACCAACTCGATTGGACTTTCTAAACGTTCTAAGTAAGCTTTTAATTGAGTTTTAATATTTTGATCTAACATGTATTTCTCCAAATGCTAAGACTTTAAAATCAGTTAAATTCATTCAATGAGGCTATAGTACGCAAAAGCGTTAAATAGGTAAAACAGTATGTTTTTATCAGTTTGATCGGATAAACCGAATACAAGGCTAAGCATCAAGTTGATGTTCAATTCGATTACGTCGACTTTTCAAATGAGATGCTAAAAAATATAAAACCATACTTATCGCTATTGTGACGAGCAGCAATCCCCACAACACCACATTTACGATTTGAGCGATACGCTCAGCCTGTTGGGCACGTAAATCCAATGGCTGTGTCATTAATATAATACTTTTGCCGTAGAGCTGTTGTTGCATAACCCATAATTGCTCAGGCTTGAAATCGTACTTTTGGAACTCTGTAGGATTATTTCGCTCTGCATTAATTAGCTGATTTACATAAATATTGGCAGTTTTTCGGTCTATCGGATCATGCAATAAAGCGACTTGCGCCAACACATAAGCTTTCTCAGTTGCAGAAGCATTCGACTGATTCAAATCCTGCACGATTTGGCTTTCGATAATATTATTTTTATAGCTCATCCACTGCTGATAAGCTTTTTCAGTTTCATCTTGCCAGTCATACTGAATATAACTCATACCTGACCATAACAGTGTGAAAGCAATGATCCAAGCAACGACTCGCAGTGTCCAAGCTTGAAAACGTTGTCGAAAAAAGTTTAATTTTTTTGCCCAACGTAGTAATAAAAATGCACCAATGAATGCAACGAATATTTTTATAAATAACCAGCCAAACCAAGACAGTAAATTAAAAAAATAATCTACTGGCTGTTTAAATGGAATTAGATCTTGAACATGGTAAGGCAAGTCCAAAGTTTGAACATGCATAGAAAGATCAAAAAAACGATAGACAAATTCTTTTTGGAAAAACAATGCAGTGATCGTCATTAACACCAAGGCGCTGCTTAAAAAAAACCAAATCATCAGATGACGTTGGCGTTCTTTTAAAACCACTAAACGCTGATCAATTGGCTGTACACTGAACTCGTCTATCGATGACAATGATCTTTCCTCTGCTTAAATCATAATTGAGAAGATTGGCTATTTTCTAGAACCAATTGATTCAAACTCTCTTGTAATGCACGTAAACGTGTCGTTGCTTCAGCACGTTTTTGCATCCCCTCTTTCTGAATCTGAATCACATCATTTACAGTTTTAATGAGGGTATTTTGCACATGTTCAAGGGTTTCGACATCAATCACCGAGCGCTGATTCGCTTTTGCGGTATCGACCGAGTTTTGATGCAATAATTCAGCATTTCGACGCAATAAATCATTGGTCGTGTCATCAATTGCTTTGGCTAACTGCACACTATTTTTTTGTTCCTGCAATGAAATCGCTAAGCTAATCTGGTTTTTCCATGCAGGAAGCGTAATGTTTTTGATCGCATAGAACTTATCAACCAACATTAAATTATTAGATTGAATAATCCGAATCATCGGCAAAGTTTGCATTGCAGATTGTTGTAAAACCTGCAAATCACTGACTCGCTTTTCCAGATTATTTGCCAAATGATTTAAATCATAAATCTGCTGTGTTGTCTGTTGATCTTGCTCTTGAGTTGTAAGTGTTGAAATCTGTTGTTGAATGTCTTGTTGCTTCAATTTTCCAGCAGCAATATAAACGCCAAGTTGTTTATATTCATCTTGAACGGCATCAAACATTTTGTCCAAAGTTCCAACCCGTGCTTTCAAACCAGACTGAGAACTTTCAATTTCTTTCACAAGAACATCAATCTGTTCTTTTGTCGTATTAAAGTGTTGGTCAAAACTTTGCTTTGCACCTTTAAACTTACTTAGCAATCCGCCAAAGAATCCTGAACTCTTTGATTTATTTAAAATGCTTGTCGTATTCAACTGCTGTGCAACTTGCACAACTTCATTTAACTTTTGCCCAGTTGCATCTAAGTCTTTGTTTTGAACAAGATTAAGCAACTCATCTGTATATGTAGATGTTTTATTGGCAATATTTTTACCATATTCAGCAACAACTGTCGTACTAATGTCAGCAAGCTCTTGATGTGCATCCATTACTTCTGCAAAGTCTTGAACCTGTAAGCCCAATTCTTTCAAGTTAAGTTGTTCAAAGCGTTGCTCTTGATTAACAACCAGTTCATTTGATGAATTGCTCAGTTCTGAATTAGACATAATATTCCCCTCTTATTTCTGTAATGATTTCTTAAGATTTTGAATGAGATGTTCTCTGCTTTTATCCAACTGTTCAAGTGTCTTTGTCGAATTGCTCTCTCGACTTTGTTCCAAATGATAGCGCCATGCTGGAATCAAAACCTGCTGTGCCTCTTTAAAACGATCTAATAAGCTAAATGATAAATGTTGTGATAACTGCATTTGTTTTAATGCAATATCATTACTGGTTTGTAAGGTTTGTAAGGTATTTATTTTTTTAGACAGTCGCTCTACAAAGTGATCTAAAGTTTGTTGCTTACTGAACTGAGGATACTCTTGCAAGAACTCTTCAGCAGCACGAATATACTCAGCCATTTGCTCTCTTAAACCGACAACCTGCTGTAACCGTGATTGAGATTTTTGAATCTCTATCTGTAATTTTTGACTGAGATAATTTGCCTCATCAATTAAACAATCAAAATTCTTTAGGTATTTGATCTGACCAGCATCGTACTCGATGTCGATCCCTAGCCATTTTTGCAATACATTAAATTTTCTTTGGCCCAGATACTTATTCGAAAGAGATAGCTGTTGAATAATTTGATGAATAACTTCGCTCAATTGCTGATTCAATTTAGGATCAACACCATTTAAGAGTACGCTTTGAGCTTGCACCAAATGATCAGCATAATGATTTAAACGATGCGGATCATTCAGCAACGGGACTAAATCATTACGCTTAATCGCCAAGATATGTTCTTGATTTATGTCAAGCTGTGATAAAGGAGTTAAATCAAGCGGTATGGTCATAGAAGTAGAAAATAGTAAGAACAAATAAATTTGAACATTCTAGTTTTAGCATGTTCTTACTATTTCGCATACTGAATTGTTGTTATGTTTTGCAGGATTGCTGATTGTTATTTTTAAAGATTTTATGATTTTTGTGGAATCGCATAGGTTCCAATCACATGAGCGACAGGCTCATCATCATCTAAAGAATAGAGCCAAACCTCACCTGTAACTAATGTTTTACCTACTTTAATCAGTTTACACACTGCCCGAATATTTTGATTCCCATTCGGTTTTCGAAAGAAGTTAATGGTCATGTTGGTTGTAACGGCCATCGTTACCAAACCAATATGACCCATGATTGCGACATAGAGCGCGAAATCAGCCACTAACATCAGTGTTGGACCAGAAACTGTTTGCCCTGGACGCAAGTCATCAGCATCGATTTGATACAACAACTGAGCACCTTTATGAGTGATTTCTTCAATGCTGGTTTTTTTAAGTGCTTGTGGAAACTCTTGAGCCAAAAACTCAATTAGTTCATTCTTTCCAATCTTCATCTGCTTTCCAAATTTTTCAATGTGATGTTTTTTAAGAGGTCCGTTTCAAATTTTATTCTGCTTGATTTGAAAGCTCATTTAAAACTTGCCAATATGTCGGCGCTTCTTCGACATGGCCTTTATCGCGCAACATTTGATGCATCTGTGGCAATTTAAAATATGGAACAGTTGCCATCAAATGATGCTCTTTATGGAAATTCACATGAATTGGTGCAACTAAAGCCCGAGCAATATAGCCTGCCTTTGTGGTTCGGGTGTTGGTCAATGCACTATGACTGGTCTCCATACCAGCATGTTCAGCCATCGAACGAACCCGTAAAAACAATGGAAATGGTGTCAAATAAGCCAGCACCCAAAGTGCATACAGTTTAGGATGCCCTGATGCCCATAAAGCTGAAAATAAAGCTGCATTGGTTACAATCGCACCACCACTATTTTTTAAGAATGTTTTGGGATAATCAAACCAACGACGACCTTCTTGAGGAATCCAACGACGGTCATTCGACACCGTCCACTCCATTTTCTCAACATCCATCAACACTCGACCAACTGCAAATTTAAATCCAGTCACGCCCGATAAATCACGTATAAATTTACGCATTAACGATTTCTTCGTCGTCGGAAACCCTGTTACAAGCGATAAATCAGGATCATCCACTGTAGAAGTCTTACTATGATGACGCAGATGATGGGCACGATACTTATGCAAATCATTCCAAATCGGACGAGCACATAACCAGTCCGTTAAAGTGTCATTTAACCATTTCGTTTTGAATAAACTTTGATGAGAAGCATCGTGCATGATGATTGCCAAAGCCAGCTGACGACCTGCCAAAATAATTAGCGCAGCAACACAGAGTAATAATTTTCCCCAATTCGGTAAATATTCCCAAAATCCGGCCACGGTAGCAAAAGTACCGCCAATGATCGCCCAAGTAGAAAAAACAGCCCAACCACCGTGCAAATCTGATTTAGTTGTTAATTCCGTTATTTCATCTCTCGTGAATAAATCACTGATTGCGGTACGCGTGTTCATATCCCTGCCCTACAATTGTTTTAATTTTATAAATACACAAATCTTAATTTTATTTTAAATTAAGTAATATTTCTGTCAATCTATTAAAATTTAATTTTTAGTAATATTTGTAATCAATCTTTATTCTAAACTGAGTTCATAAAACTTCTGCCACAACTCCAAACCTGTTCGATCTAGCTGTTGAACACTTGTGGCAAATTGATCACGTAATTGCACATCAACAAAATCTTTGGGTAATAACGGATCGTTCATTAATAGTGAAATCGTTTGGCGACCGAGTAATAACGATTCTCTAGCTGCTGCTTCCAAACTTAATTGACTTACCGTCAGCAACCACTCCTGAATCATTTGGCTATATTTTTTATAGTGCTGATTGAGATGCTCTATTGGCCATAACTGATAGATCTTTTCTTCTGTGTCTTGATCAAAATGAGAAATCTGACAAATCTTGGCACTACTCTCTAAGCCTGAAGCTTTTAATTCAGTAAAAAGATGATCAAATGAAATGGCCAAATTATCTGGACGAATATAAATCCCTTGTTCTAATTCTTTAAAACCAAAATGTTTCAACGCTCGTTCTCGACGATTTAAAGCGGTACGATCGACGCGACCTAACTCACCTGTAAACACAGCTAAATATTGCTGATTCCATTTTTTGGTTTGTTTAATTCCGTTCTTACGGTTGAGCATCACATCTGCCCACTCATGTGATTGCAAAGTAAATTGATAAACCCCTCGTTCAATCGCCTCAATGACTCCATCACCAGACAATCGAGTTACCGCGACGCGTATGCTGTTTTCACTAATCTCAAAAAGTTTCCCTGCAATAATAATTTGTTTAATCGAGATCTCACGACCTTGTAGCCCTAGAAGTAAATCAATGATCAAATCACGGGCATTCATTTTTGCTATTGTCATATTGCTATTGAACCAGTTTAAAAATAAAAAGAGCGAAATTAAGGTGAAACAGTTTAACTTAGAATTTGCCTCTTTTAGTCATCTTTCTAAAAGAGGCTTATTTTTTAATTATTTATAGGAAAATGAACAATAAAATGATACCAAGCACAATACGATACCAAGCAAACACACGCAAAGTATGACGTTCAACAAACTTTACTAATGCACTCACCACAAGTAGCGCTGCAATAAATGCCGCCACAAAACCAACACCGATATTCAGCATGTTTTCTTGAGTCAGAACATCCGCATTACGTGCTAAATCAAATACAGCTGCACCTAACATGGTTGGCATTGCCAAGAAGAAAGAAAACTCGGTTGCTGCCTTACGAGACAAGCCAGAGAACATTCCACCGACAATCGTTGCACCTGAGCGAGATGTTCCAGGAATCATTGCAACACACTGCGCACAACCCACTAAAAATGCTTGTTTATAGGTAATTTTTGTTGCTTCAGTGGTTTTATGATCAAACATAATCGACTCAACCCAGAAAATAATTAAACCACCGACTATTAAAGCAATTGCCACAACAAGTGGGCTAAACAATACGCTTTTGATGAAATCAACAGCGAAAATACCAATCACGACAGCAGGGATAAAAGCCAATAAAACACTAAAGGTAAAGTGTCTTGCCTCAGTATCTCCACTAAAGAAACCTTTAATCAAGTCCACAATCTTTTGGCGGTATAACCAACATACTGCCAAAATTGCACCCAGCTGAATAACAACTTCAAATACACGACCATCATCAGAATGGAAGTCAATCATATGACCAAATAAGATCAAATGCCCTGTACTTGAAATGGGTAAGAATTCGGTAAGACCCTCGATAAAACCTAAAAATAAGGCTTTTAAAATTTCAATATGTTCCATAACTTACTCAAAAAGCGTAAATACAAAAATAAAAATAAATGGCAAGCTTACATGTAAATAAGAATATTTTATGTGACTGTCACGTAATAATTTTGACAGCACAATAAGCAAAAATTTATCCGTAGATTCTAGATAATCATCAAGCTGTTTTTCTTTTGCATTTGTTCAACAACATCTTTGGTATCAAATCCTAAACGCCAATACAGCAATTCCAAAACATCTAATTCGTCTTGAGTAATAATCCGATCACTCCACAAGCAGCGTTCAGCAATCGCCAAGATATTTAGACGATCACGTAATAACAGGCCTGAGACATCATTTAGGATTTCAGCTAAATCTAAAGGCTCATCTGAAATATCAGCAAAAGTTTGCATTTCAACTGCAGTTAAAATCTTTCTTAAAATACGCTCACGCACTTCTAACTGATTCGGACTATTGATTTGTTGAACATGCAATAACGCATCAACCAGATGCACAATCTGTGATTTAACATCTTCAATAGCTGTTGGTAAATGTGCAGGCATCAGGTTTAACTCATGTTTAACTCGTTCAAGAAGTAAAGCATCAAGTAAACCAACTTCACCATCTTCCTGAATGATACAAGCAAGCTTAGTTAAAAATTGACGGGCAATACTGGTTGGCATATGACCAATATTTTTACAGGCATCATGGAAAATTTGCACATGAATACGACCATCTAGATTCAATAAAGCATCCACAATCGCATGACTTACAGGTGCGTCTTGAGGAATAAATTCTCGATATTGACGAATCATCAAGATCGCCACCATTACTTCCCTTGAACCCGTTGCAGTCTGCATGGCACGTTGGATTAACTCTGGACGCTTTTTATTTTTACGCATCTCAGGATTCAAAGGCTTAATTGCATCATTCAACGCAAAACTTATTGGAGACAAGCGCAACAGAGGTAAAGGCTGCGGTGAACTCCAAGGGGTCGTAATATCGGTAATTTCTTCCTCTAATGATCGAAACAAACTGAATAAAGGACGATTTCGAAGTTTACGCAAATTCTCTAACTGTAAGTCTTGCAACAGTGTTGGATTCAGTTCGTAGATACGATCTTTAATACTTGGATGAATATTCATCCAGCTTTGCGGACTCAGTGAATTGGCAAAGCACATATGAGAGATTGATTCAGAATAAGCACTATGAATTTGCGAACCAGTATGATGCACATAAATTCTTAATAACGTTTGGATATTGGCGTTGTTATTCATCAACCGCATGGTTTTCAAATCATTACGGAAAGTTCGACCACTCAAAGTCAAATATTTGATTAAACGAGTAATTAAAATACCCAAACTACCAATCAGCCAAATCACTCCACCGATTGCCACAAAAATCGTTTCAAACTTATTTCGATAGGAAGTTGCATAAGGGTTATAGCCTGCCTGAGCTAATTTACTTCCCCATTGACTGAACGTTGTTAGTCCACTGTATAAAATTTTAAGCTTAGTGTTTTCAACAGCTTCACCAGATAGAATTTGATTGAACTCATAACTAAGTAAGCCATACAGCTCAAGTTCATCTAAGTTCTGCAAAGCACCCCAAGTTAGAATAATCACAATATCCTGTGATTTAAATCCTGCTGTTAAGGCATTAACACCGACTTCATCGGGCAATACATACACTGCTGGTGTATCAATTGCAAAACTACGCGCGACTTGCTCTACTACTTTAAGTGCGGTGCTTTCTTCAGGGGTACTTTCGTCAAAAACGAGACGACGAGCTTTTAATTGCTTGGCAAGCGAATGTCCACCTTCACGCAACACATAAAGCTCAGCACAAACAGACCAAACTAAGACAAAGAAAAGCAGAAAGATGAAATACGGACTGAGAACATGCCACCAAATCAGCTGGGTGTAATCAAAGAAATGCACCACCAAACCCAAAATTAAATTGAGAATAAAGACGGTTAATAACATTGCGAGAATACAGAAACTAACTGACCACGCAATATTCTTATTTTCAATTAAATAATGGCTCATTTCTTTCAATGTAAATTTTCCTTATTACATTGTTTCTATCCGTGGCATTAGCGCCTTCTGTATCATAAAATAAAAAAGCGGGAAATTCCCGCTTTTCTGGATATTAAAATGATTACTCTTCTTTAATACCTGTTAAATCCACTGAAGCTGCATCAATATTTACATCAATATAACCATCAGTTTTTTTCTTAGCCGTATCGCTACGTTTTAACTCAAGGTTAATTAAATAGTCGTTATCAATGCCACCAGCAACATAAACACCATCAAAGACAGAACAATCAAACTCTCTTAAATCAGGAACTTTGCTTGTACGCACAGCATTTTTCAGATCTTCAATTTCTTGGAAAATTAAACGATCTGCACCGATAATTTCACGAATTTCTTCAACTGTACGATCAGAAGCAATAAGCTCAGATTTTGCTGGCATATCAATACCATACACGTTCGGATACTTCACCATCGGTGCTGCTGAGGCAAAGAATACTTTTTTCGCACCAGAGTCACGCGCCATCTGAATGATTTCATTACACGTTGTACCACGTACAATTGAGTCATCGACTAAAAGAACATTTTTGTCTTTAAATTCAAGCTCTACTGGGTTCAGTTTTTGACGAACTGATTTTTTACGTTGTTGCTGACCTGGCATAATAAAGGTACGACCGATATAACGGTTTTTCATGAAACCTTCACGGAACTTCACGCCTAAAATATTTGCCAACTCTAAAGCTGATGTACGGCTTGTATCAGGGATTGGAATCACAACATCAATGTCATGCTCCTCACCCCATTCTTTTAGGATTTTATGCGCAAGCTTTTCGCCCATTTTCAAACGAGCTTTATAAACTGAAATACCATCAATTGTTGCGTCTGGACGAGCAAAATAAACGTATTCAAAAATACATGGACGGTATTCAGGATTAACTGCACATTGCTTAGAGAATAAGCGACCTTCACTGTCGATAAAGATAGCTTCACCTGGTGCAATATCACGTTCAATTTTGAAACCAAGCGCAGTAATTGCAACTGACTCTGAAGCAATAATATATTCTGTACCTTGATCAGTTTCTCTAGAACCGTAGATTAACGGACGGATACCATTTGGATCACGGAAGCCAACTAAACCATGACCTGTAATCATGGCAACGACACCATAAGCACCTTTGCAGCGCTCATGAACGCGAGAAACCGTATGGAAAATATCTTCAGGTGTTGGATTTAAAGTACCAATTTTCTGTAGCTCATGCGCAAATACGTTAAGTAATACTTCTGAGTCAGAATCAGTATTCATATGACGTAAATCTGTTTTAAACAGATCATCATGAATTTCAGCTGCGTTGGTTAAATTACCATTATGTGCAAGCGTGATACCGTAAGGTGAGTTTACATAAAATGGTTGCGCTTCTGCACTGCTAGAAGAACCCGCTGTTGGATAACGTACATGTCCAATACCGTAGTTACCAAGCAAAGCACGCATATGACGAGTATGGAATACATCGCGCACCATACCGTTGTCTTTGCGGAGGAACAAACGCCCTTGATGGCAAGTAACAATACCTGCTGCATCTTGTCCACGATGTTGTAACATCGTCAAGGCATCAAATAACATTTGGTTCACTGGCGATTTACCGGCTATCCCAACAACTCCACACATAGCAACCTCGCGACAAGCTAGGAACGGGGTTTGACCCCAATTAATAAAAAGGATTTTTAGTCGAATGGTCAGCGCGCTGATCCGTAGCAGCACGTTCTGACTCGTCCATTTCAGTTGAAGGGCGATGCAAAAGCGCACCTTCAGACCTCATTTGATCTAAAGCTTGATTTGCAGCATCTTTGGAAATTTCAGTCGCCAAAGGAGCATAAGGTAATAAAATCTGAATTAATTTTGACTGTTTCCAGTGGGGAGAACTATCCACCCAAGGTCCTACACCTTGCATGGCGATCAGAACAATCAATAGTCCTTTTAGAGAGCCAAAAGCACCACCTGCTAAACGATTTAATGGGCCCAGTTTTAAACTTTTCAAGAGCCCATTTAAAAGTGCGCTAACAATCCATGTACACACAACAATGATCAATACAATGAAAGCAAAAGCTGCAATTTTTTGCACAACAGGGTCTTGGCTGAGACTGCTCATTGCAGGTGCCAATGTAACTGCGTACTTTGCCCCAATGATCAATGCAAATATCCATCCGACCAAGTTCGCAAAGGCTTTAATAAATCCTTGACGCAAACCGTTTAGCCCTCCAATGAGCAAAATGATCAGAATAATGATATCAAGCGTGTTCATTTCACACTGTCATCGCGTTAACACAATCTTTAATAAGCGTTGGACCTGTATAAATAAGGCCACTATAAACTTGAACCAAGCTCGCTCCTGCTTGCTGTTTTGCTACAGCTTGCTCACCATTTAAAATACCACCAACACCAATGAGTGGAATCTGTCCGTTCAGCACTTTAGAAAATTGACGTAAACACTCAGTACTCTTTTCAAATACTGGTGCACCAGACAATCCGCCTGCCTCATTACCATTTGGAAGGTTTTCAACACCATCACGACCAAGCGTCGTATTCGTCACAATAAGACCATCAATTTTGAACTGAATGAGTTGAGCTGCAATAAATGCAATATCTTCTGGTGTGAGATCAGGTGCAACTTTGAGCACTAAAGGAACATAATGATTATATTGTTCAGCAAGTTCTAGCTGTCGATCTTTCAAAGTTTGTAATAACTCTGTAAGTGCATCACCACTTTGTAAGCTACGCAGATTTTTAGTGTTTGGAGAGGAAATATTGACTGTAATATATGATGCGTAATTATAGACTTTTTCTAAACAAATCAAATAATCAGAAACGGCTTCTTCGACAGGAGTATCTGCGTTTTTTCCGATATTAATTCCTAAAATCCCTTTAAACTTTGCTGATTTAACATTTTCAATCAGTTTATCAACACCATCATTATTAAAACCCATACGGTTAATAATGGCTTTTGCTTCAGGAATACGGAATAAACGTGGCTGAGGATTGCCAGCTTGAGGACGCGGAGTGATTGTACCAATTTCGATAAAACCGAAACCTAATGCTGCTAAAGCATCGATATGCGCACCATTTTTATCCAAACCCGCAGCTAAACCAACAGGATTTGGAAACTCGATACCCATGCAAGTTACAGGTTTTGCAGCAACTTTTTGATGCATAAAACCCAACTTATGCGCTTTATCAAGCATAGAAAGTGTGAGTTCATGTGCACGCTCTGGCGCTAAAGTAAACAACAAAGGGCGAGCCAATGAATATAACATACCAATCACAGTCTACTGATTTTCAAGTAGGCATATTATAGGCATAGGCTTAACAAAACGCCATGCCTGACAAGCGCTTATTTTGTGAAGAAAAGCCTTATTGCTGCAACAATATCCTGTTTTCTTCATATCCCTCGCCTTACTATAGCAAGACGAGGGACATTCACATCACCATTGAATACCAACTGATACTGCCGTACTAATGTCATTATTGGTATTCGTCGAGAAACCACCTTTCAAGACGTATTTATTGTCTTCTGTCACTGTAGAAATACCAATCGCAACCGCCTGCTCTCCATTATGATTCGCGGCTCCGATTGATAACATATTCTTACCAGCTAACGTAGGTTGAGGTAAATTGCCAATCGCCAAGGCACTTGCAACCCCTGCATTGGCAGACTGATCAACTTTTGAGAAACTTCGCTCTAAATCAGCTATTCGATGATCGGTATAAGCTTGTGCATCTGATAACACTTTAGCATCAGCAGTTTTGTACTCTTGTCGCAAGACTGTTTCTCGACTATCTGTATAGCCTTTAGCACTATTTAATGTAGTGGCATCTCCTGCATCCGCATGGACTTTCGCATCTGATAGCACTTTAGCATCCGCTGTTTGATAGTCCTGACGAATCACCGATTCACGAGTGTCCGTATAGCTTTTAGCATTATTTAATGTCGTTGCATCTCCTGCATCTGCATAAGTTTTTGCATCACCTAGAACTTTTGCATCTGCATCTTTCATTTGTTTCACATTTACAGCATCAGTATCTGCTACGCCTGCTGCAACATGAATAATTTGACGCTCTTTTCCTGATGCACCAACTGATACTATGTTATCACGATCTGAAGCTGAATCATTACCTAATACAACAGCATTTTTAGCTGAAGTATTTACATTATTACCAACAACAAAAGTTCTATCCCCTGTGATGGTATTGTCATTGCCGACAGCATAACTGTCGTTTGCCTGAATTACGTTTGGATCGCCGAATGCCCCTGAGCGATTTCCTTCAACTTTGTTACCTTTACCCACTACAGTATTCGATTCTCCTGTTGCAGATGCTCCTGAACCAACAACTGTATTATTATTGCCATCAGCTATAGCACCATCGCCCAAAGCAATTGCACCAGAACCTGTTGCTTTTGCACCTGTGCTCGTTTCATTGGCTTTAGCATCTAAATAAGATGTATTACCTCCTGCACTACCACCTGTACCGCCATTTTGGCCTGCAAGCCACTCTTGTTCTGTACCTGTAAATCCATTTTCAACCGCAATTTCAAAGGCACTTGCTCCAGTATCACCTTTAGGACCTGTTGCACCTACTGCACCCGTGTTACCCTTAGCTCCATCTACGCCAGCAGCACCCGTGTCACCTTTAGCGCCCGTTGCACCAACTGCACCCGTGTCGCCCTTAGCTCCCGTTGCACCAACTGAACCTGTATCCCCTTTGGCACCTGTTGCACCTACTGCACCCGTGTCGCCTTTAGCACCTGTTGCACCTACTGCACCCGTGTCGCCTTTAGCCCCCGTTGCA
>NZ_AXCD01000019.1:0-96513 GCF_000475335.1 Acinetobacter sp. COS3 | reverse complement strand
GGAGAGTGGTGGCAGTCCAAGCTTATAAATCTAAGGTAGAGTCAATTGGTCCTTATATAACTAAGATTGAATTTAATCATCTCATATCTTGATTTTTTGATTCAAATGTTAATGATATTAACTTGAATAAATTCATAGCATTATGTCGAAATAAAAATCTAAATTTTGGCTCAGCTATGGGAATTTTTTTTTAACTTTTATACAACAAAACTTTCTGACATGCATACATTAGCAATGTCAGAATCAGTTTGAATTCTAATCAATTGTGGAGTTTTAGTCATGCTTAAAACAGCTTTATATGTCCGTCTTGAAGCTAAACCAGGTAAAGAAGACGAAGTGGAAGCTTTCCTTAAAGCTGGTTTACCTATTGTAATGGAAGAACCTGCGACAGTTGCGTGGTTTGGCCTACGTCTTGGACCTACAACATTTGGTATTTTTGATGCATTTCCTGATGAGGCGGGTCGCCAAGCACATTTATCTGGCAAGGTTGCAGCTGCGTTGATGGCTCAGGCCGAAGAGCTATTTTCAGAGCCACCGTCTATTGAAAAAGTAGATGTTTTGGCGAGTAAACTACCAGCTTAAACCGACGCTTAAATGTATGAAATTGCTGCCTGAAATTTCGAATAAAAGGCAGCACTTCAACCCTGTGAGGTTTGTCTGAGGATTTTTATTCAAGTTGGGATACTTTATTGAATGGCTTAATCTCATCATTTACATGGGTCAATATCAAAACAGGGTAAATAAACGAATGCACCCATGTACATGCTTTATATTGAACTAAACTATCTAATTTAGCGTTGCATTTGTACATCTGCTAAACCGTGCCAATTTGCTTTTAAATATTCAATCACCTCTGTTTTGTATAAGCCATTCACTGTTTTAGCCAATGCGTTCACGACCATGTCAGTAGTCATACGTGTTGATACCTTTCATCCAACAATCGCTCGTGAAAATACATCAATAATAAAAGCGGTATAGAACAAGCCTGAATTTTTTAACCATCACTAAAGTCGCAAGCTGAAATAATTTTTTATAAAAATAGACGACTGGTCTATTTTTATGTATAGTTAGGATATGGTGTAGGCAAAAGCCACAGTGTTGTCCGATTTTTTAAAAGTTTATTTGATGAATAACGGTGGTTTTTCAAATCAATTAACTGATCATCCTAGGATAAAAATATGCTGAATTTTAACTTTTATAATCCGACCCGCATTATTTTTGGTGGCGATACAATAGCTAAAATCAATGACTATGTGCCTACAGAAGCAAAAGTATTAATGTTGTTTGGTGGTGAAAGTGCACGTAAGAATGGTACTTTAGCTGAGGTGCGTGAAGCATTAGGTGCAAGAGAAATTCATGAATTTGGCGGAATTGAGCCGAATCCGAGTTATGAAACCCTCATGAAAGCTGTAGAGCTGATTCGAGAACAAAAGATTGATTTCTTGATGGCTGTCGGTGGTGGATCGGTAATTGATGGTACTAAATTTATTGCAGCAGCAGTCAATTATACAGGGGATACATGGGAGATTTTAGAAAACCATGGTACTAAAATTACTCAAGCTTTGCCTTTTGCGAGTGTACTCACCCTTCCGGCAACTGGTTCAGAAATGAATAGCGGTGGGGTAGTCACCAGAAAATCGATCCAAGCCAAATTGTCATTTAGCAGCCCCTATGTTTTTCCGCAATTTTCCGTACTTGATCCGAATAAAACTTTTAGCTTGCCGACGCGCCAGTTAGCAAATGGCGTGGTCGATGCATTTGTTCATGTCATGGAACAGTACTTAACTTACCCTGTGAATGCACAAGTACAAGATCGTTTTGCCGAAGGTCTATTGCAAACTCTGATTGAGATTGGACCGAAAATCTTGGACGATTCAGCAGATTATGACACGCGTGCGAATTTGATGTGGGCTGCTAGCATGGCACTGAATGGGCTAATTGGAGCTGGTGTACCACAAGATTGGTCAACCCATTTGATTGGGCATGAGCTCACGGCTTTACATGGTATTGATCATGCTCGTACCTTGGCCATTGTGTTGCCGGCCAATCTACAAGTGCGTCGTCAAGAGAAGCGAGAAAAATTACTACAGTATGCAGCTCAAGTCTGGCAGATTGTAGAAGGTGATGAAGAACAACGTATTGATACTGCTATTGCTCGTACTCGAGCCTTCTTTGAGCAACTTGGATTGCCGACTCGTCTTAGCGATTATGGACTGGGGGAGACAGATATTGAGATCATCATTACGCAACTTAAATCACATAATCTGACACAGCTAGGCGAACATAAAAATGTTTCATTAGAGATCAGTCGCCAAATTCTCGAGATGAGCATCTAAGCTAAATGCGCGTATCTGGCATGCTCTGACCCTGTAACAATGCTCCTCAATCATGAAAATTATCGGAGAAATAACATGAAAATTTTAATCGTTTTAACCTCACACGATCAACTTGGCAATACTGGTAAGAAAACAGGTTTCTGGCTAGAAGAACTTGCTGCACCCTATTACACCTTTATTGACTCTGGTGCTGAAGTTACGCTGGCGTCGCCTCAAGGTGGGCAGCCACCACTAGATCCGAAAAGTAATTTAGCCGATGCTCAAACTGAAACCACTCATCGTTTTGAAGCAGATCCAACTGCAATGCAAGCATTAACACAGACGCACAAACTTAGCGAAATTTCTGTAGCTGATTATGATGCAGTGTTTTATCCAGGCGGGCATGGCCCATTGTGGGATTTAGCAGAAGATCCGATTTCAATTTCTCTGATTGAACAGGCGATTCAGTCTGGCAAACCTGTTGCAGCAGTGTGTCATGCCCCGGGTGTTCTTCGTCATGTGAAAGCGAGTAATGGAGCGCCTTTAGTTAGCGGTAAATTAGTGACTGGTTTCACCAATACTGAGGAGGCCGCTGTAGGTTTGACTGAAATTGTACCATTTTTAGTCGAAGACATGCTTAAAGAAAACGGTGGTCATTATTCTAAAGTGGATGATTGGCAAGTACATGTTCAAGTAGATGGCTTGCTGGTTACTGGACAAAATCCAGCATCTTCTGCTGCAACTGCTACAGCATTACTTCAATTGTTGAAATAAAGAGTAGCTAGTGTCTGTTGTGGTGCTTAGCAGTGAATAAAACTTCTGACTCTGAGCAACTGGCGCAATAAGCAAAAAAACCCTCACTTAATGGTGAGGGGCCTGAGTGAATAGCTTTCCTTCCTTTATTTTTCTATATACAGGAAGGAAGCTCCTTTAATTTTTATGAATCTTCACTTTTTAATAGAAATTTAGTTGCTCTCAGAGCTTGATGTAATGGTGTTTTATCTTTTTGCAACTTACTCAGTAATGCTGCACCTAACCACATTTGGTAAAGTACTTGTGCCAACGTCGAGGCCTCAGTATTTGCTTGAATAGACTGATCCTGTTTTCCCAAATCAATTAAACCAGCAATACGTTGGATTACATCATCCACGCCAGCGGACATAATGGAGCGCATATCTTCAGATAGATCGGCAACTTCTGCGGCAAGTTTCACAATTAAACAGCTATCCGCCCAACCACACTGTGTTTCAGGATCTTCTATCCATAAATTAAAATACTCAATCAGCTTTTGATAAGGGGATTTATCACTACGCCATACATCATTTAAACGGACTTGATAATTATCTACATAATGCTGTACCAATTCACATCCGAAAGCTTCCTTAGATTGGAAATAATGATAAAACGAGCCTTTAGGGATCTCACAGCTCTGTAAAATTTCCTGTAATCCTACACCGGTAAAACCTTTATGCAAAATCAGGTCTGAACTGGTATTAAGAATGTGTAAGCGCTTCGCTTCAGACTTTTTAATAGGAGTAGGCTTCATATTAATTATTTACTCTATTGTAAAAAATAGACCAGTCGTATTGTTTTTTATTATAACTCATCTACAATGGATGTAAAGAAATTTTAATCATAATTTTTGATTGTGAAGAGAAATACTTTTAAATAAAACATGGAGTTATATGTGTGAAAACAGTTATTAATCAACGCATCGTTTTAGCTAAACGGCCAGTGGGTGAGCCAAAACACAGCGATTTTCGTATTGAACAAGTTGAACTCAATGAACTTAAACAAGGCGAGATATTGTTAAAAACCATTTACTTGTCACTCGATCCTTATATGCGTGGTCGCATGAGTGATGCTCCTTCATATGCAGCACCGGTTGAAATTGGCGAAGTGATGGTCGGTGGAACAGTCAGTCAAGTGGTGGCCTCTAAAAACCCAAAATTCAAAGAAGGTGAGTGGGTTCTTTCTGGAAATGGCTGGCAGGGCTACGCAATTTCTAATGGGTCTGCCTGTCAAAGCTTAGGTATGCAACCTGAACATCCATCTTGGGCATTGGGTATTTTGGGAATGCCAGGATTTACTGCTTATATGGGGTTGTTGGACATTGGTCAGCCTAAAGCCGGTGAAACATTAGTCGTTGCAGCTGCAACGGGACCTGTTGGTGCTACGGTTGGACAAATTGGCAAACTTAAAGGTTGTCGTGTGGTTGGCGTCGCAGGTGGGCCTGAAAAATGCCGTTATGCAGTAGAAGAACTCGGCTTCGATGCTTGTATCAATCATCATGATGAAAATTTTGCAGATCAATTACAACAAGCAGCTCCCAATGGTATTGATATTTATTATGAGAATGTAGGGGGTAAAGTGTTTGATGCGGTATGGCCATTGCTTAACTCTGCGGCACGTGTACCGGTGTGTGGTGTAGTTTCTCAGTATAACGCTACCGAGCAAGCACAAGGGCCAGACCGTTTACCGGGCTTTATTTCCACCCTTTTAAAAAAGCGTATTCGCATGCAAGGCTTTATTATTTTTGATGATTATGGCAGTCAGTATCCGGAATTCTATCAGCAAATGTCTGAATGGTTGAAAGACGGAAAAATCAAATATAAAGAGCATATGGTGCAAGGTTTAGATAACACGATCAATGCTTTCAATGGTATGTTGAAAGGCGAAAACTTTGGCAAAGTGGTTGTAAAACTTTAAAAAAATAGGAATTATCATGATTACACTACATCATTTAGATCAATCACGTTCTTTTCGCATTTTGTGGTTACTTGAAGAAATCAAGCAGCCCTATGAGCTGAAACGCTATTATCGTGACTCAAGCACGCATTTGGCCCCTGAATCTTTAAAAACTATCCATCCTTTAGGGAAATCTCCAGTATTGGAATGGGATGGCAAAGTTATTGCAGAGTCAGGCGCAATCGTTGAGTTATTAATTCAGCAACTTGCGCCGCATTTAGCACCAGATATGGATGAACCTACCTATGTCGATTATCTACAGTGGATTCATTTCTCAGAAAGCTCTGCCATGCTGCCATTTTTGTTAAAAACGTTTAATGCGATAGAAACCAAGCATGGTACGAAGTTGGTATTTCTAGAAAATTATACTCAAGTTGAGTTCGATAAAGTATTTAGCTATTTAAATGAATATTTAAAAGATAAAGAATTTCTAGTCGCAGACCGTTTAACCGGTGCTGACTTTATGATGGGCTTTGGACTACATGCTTTAGTTTATCATATGGGACAAGGTGAAAATTATCCGCATATCCAACGTTATGTAGCAGGTTTAAGCCAACTACCTAGCTGGCAAGCCGCAGTACAAATTGAACAAAATGGTGTGAAAAGTCAAAAATAGCAAGATTGTTTTTTTTAAGGCAATTGAGAAAAAGAATCGTGATTGACAAGTACATCTAGTTATAAAATAAGCTGAAACTTATTTAAATTAAACGCCTAATGAATTTCATCGGGCGTTCTCTATTTTAAAGATAATAAATTACCATTATTTAAGACAAGTTTCGCCTATTCTCCACTGTAAATCCCTATCAAGAGAGCTTGAATATCGTGACGATTACGTTGAAAGATATAATCAACTTTTGAAAGAAAGAAACGTGACTAACGCACAGCAAGATTAAATTATTCCTCGGGGTATTAAACAAGTAAACCACATCATTTTAATAACATAAACACATGTGCGTAAAAATCACGCCCCGCTTGACATTTACATAGCGAGTAAAATATAGTCAGCATACTTTTTGCAACACCTCCAGCGTGTTAAGCAGAATTGATCAACAAATGTATTACATCAGGTTGATGATCTTTATGAAATAGCAGCTTGGTACGGTATTGCAATATCAAAAGAACATGCATTTGTTGATGGGAATAAACGCACAGGCCTTGCTGTAATGCTTACTTTTCTTTAAATTCAAGGCGTTAGTATTCAAGATAATACAGGGCTTGATGATTTAATGGTGGATATTGTTGAAAGTCAGGATGATCATGAAATTCTTGCACAAAAAGTTTCAGATTTCTTGTATGAGCTCTCAGAAATATAGTGAATTGAAGCTTTTTAGGTTGAATAATAATCAAACAAAATTAAAATAATAGAACAGCAAAATTGGACAAAATGTGGATGTTATTTGCACCTATTTTACGCCTAAAATTTAAAATTTTTCTAATAAGTTTTTGATTTAAAATATAAATAAAATTTCACTCGTCCAATCCATCATTAACACTCCACATTATGAAAAATTTCTCTTTCTCCCTCATTAGTCAGTTCAAATATTAAATTATTAACCCACGACTGTTCATTTTCTTTGATTATTTTTTCAATAGAATTTTGGGTATATTCATACCAATCATCAGTGCTATTATTATCTAATGCTTGTGCAAAAAGATATATTTTCATATCTTCCACATCTATTCTCCCATATGACCGATTATGAAGTGAGTAATTTCATTTAATCCTATTTCATCTTTCATACTCCCAAAATGTAAATAGGCTTTTGAATTATCCATATTTAATCTAGATTTAATATTTTTAAAAAATACTTCATCTTGAAGATCATCGATCAATTTAATTTTTTCTTTTTTATTATTAAATTCAATACTTTCAAGTAGATCTAAATGAGTACCAATGATAAACATCGGTATATTTCTACCATTTAACTCTTTTTGAATATTTTTCATATCTTTTTCAATTTGATTTTCTACAGATCCTTCATCTAAAATCCATTCATCAATAGACCTCTTGCAAAAATCATTTATTGACCAACTCCATGTTGTAAATTGCAGCAATCAAATTGAGGCGTAAACCCATGCGTTTACGCCGATTACGATAACGTTCAGCAAGAATTTTAAAGGTCTTTAATTTACCATTTACATGCTCAATTCGGATACGTCGTTTTCCAATTTCACGATTGATTTGCTTATGTAGCAGCGTTAATGGTTTCTTTTTGCTTGATTTTATGGGAATGAGGCAACTCACTCCTAGTCGATTCAAACCTTGATAGCCTTTATCTGCAAGCAACAACCCTTTGTATCTTTGTTTTTTGCGTTGCCTTCTAAATAATTGAACATCATGCACACTACCGTGTGCAATGGCTGTTGATATGATCTGACGTGTTTCGTAGTGAATCATCAGCTGGGCTTTGATGGTGTGACGCTTTTTCTTGCCGCTATAATACTTTTTCTGTTTTTTTGGGACGTTCTATGGTTATCTCGGTAGCATCAACCACGACAACTTCCCAATCTAAACCTTCACCTTGTGGTAATTTTTTAGGTAAATGAGATTTATTGGATTTTATTAAGATATTCTCAATCTTTTGAATAATTCTAGAAGCATTAGATTCATGTATACCATAGCTCATCGAAACATGAAAAAGTGTTCGATATTCACGCCAATAACTTAAGGTCATCAATAGCTGATCTTTAAGCGAAAGTACAGAAGGTCTTCCTCGTCGACTAACACTTTGAGCAGCTCTCAATACTTCAAGCATTTCTGCAAAAGTTGAGGTTTGTATTCCGACAAGTCGTTTAAACTGGCTGTTTGACAGTGTTTTTACTTTTGAGTAGTTCATGGAACAATAATAATCGAAAATGGCGTATTGTTTGATACAAAAAACGACCAATAAATTGATCGTTTTTTGATTTATGCAAGAGATCTAATTTTAAATAGGTAAATAAAAATATCAGCATTTTTAAGTGCTTTTAACCATTGTTCATAATTAGAAGTAACTCCACTATAATCTTTTTGAATACTATTCAAACGAACATCCCAGCCAAGATCTGCTAGTTTCTTTTTGCTAATTTTAACTTTCTCAACACCAATTGTTGCCTCATGCTTTAAAGTAATTTCTCCCTTAAGTAAATAATTAAGAAGCGTTGTTTTACCAGTAGTACGCTGCCCTAAAATGACAATAGATTTACCATTAAATAGTTTTTTTAAATTTTTCCCAATTATTGTAAATAAAATAGCTTGATACGCCACTTATAGCTAATCCTGCTACTGCATAAGCAGCACATATTGGTAAAACCATATTATTTTTCTCCTTTAAAATAAAACCTACGCTACCGCTTCATTAAACGCTTCAACAACGCCAAATATGTTGTCAGCCTCTGCATCATCAAACACTCCATCAATTCCTTCATAGTGGATTTGATTGAAAGGTGGTTCATATAGCTGAGTAGCATCTAAAGTTCCACGCATATTGAGATGATCAATGATCATTTCAATAAAACGAATCTGTTTATCGTTATAGGTTGTACCTTGCAGATACTTTGAAAAAGCTTCTTGTACTGCCTGACGATCTAGACCGACCAAGGAACGAATAAAAAGAGGCAGTGATCTTTCTGTCCCAAAGCACTCTTCAAACTTATCTCGACTTTCAACTTCTTGGGCTTCAAAAACGAAACGTTCTAGCTCACTTAAGTCAGTCGGTGTCAGTGCTAAACCACGCTTTAACTTTGCGATGGTAATATGGTCTTCATTCGCCTTAATAAAGCTCTCTACACGCTTGCGGTACTGGGCAAGGTTTACACCACTTGACACCACTGGAATATCAACCGCTTGCATATCTCCAATTTCATCATCAAGCATGGAGTAGACAATAGTCGATGTGGATTTTTCAATCAGTTTCACCAAGCCGCGAATACGTTTACGCATCGCCTCTAACATTGGCAAGGTGATGCCTTTCCAATATTCAACGGTTTGAATGTCTTGAATCAGCGCAATCTGTTCTGCAACAACAGGAATATTTTCTTTGCTTTCCAGTTTAGAAGCAATTTCAATCACTTTATTGGCATAACTCTGAATCGCTGTATTGTTCTTTTCCAATACTGCCAACTCAAGATTGTAGCAAAGCATATCAAACAATTTAGCTTCTAAAGTTTCAGGCTCAAGTTGGTTTGGTAATTTAGAAATGTGTTCTCGTAATGTACCGATGGCAAGATCATCTAAGTTGTTCCAAGCATCATCATTCTTGAAATGTTCAACATGCTCAAGCTCAGACTTTACAATGAAATTGTCATTGTTCATGGACTTCACTTCAGTCTGTAAACTCTGACGCATATCTTGCTGTACAGCTTTTAATTCTTCGGTGGCATCGTCCTTCGCATTCAGTAAACTCAGGATATTTAAACGTGCTTTAAACAAGCGTTGTCCGAGTGGCTCTGTGGTCGCAACAGGCGCACCATCAGGGTTTTCATTGAAGTATTCAAAGTTAGAGCAATAGTCGAAAATAAAGAATTCTTTTTTATCTTTTTCAGGGCTAAACAATTCTTTGCAGAGGCGTGTACCACGCCCAATCATCTGCATAAACTTCACTTTAGAACGTACAGCTTTAAAGAATACTAAGTTGACCACTTCAGGTACATCAATGCCTGTATCGAGCATATCCACTGAAATCGCAATCTGGGGCTCAGGTAAATCTTTCTTGCTAAAGTCATCAATTAAGCTTTGTGGATACTTAGTGGCATGGGTAATGACACGGGCAAACTTGCCATCATATTGCGGATAGTTTTCATTGAAGCGATCAGCAATAAACTGGGCATGTTTTTGATTGACGGCAAAGATAATGGTTTTACCCAAACGATCACCGCCTTCGGTCTTAATACCATTTTCCATCAAGTGCTTGAGCATTAAATCAATGGTGCCTGTATTAAACAGCTCTTTATTAATCTTGGATGCTGAAACTTCTTCGGGTGCATCTTCATCACCCCAATTCAGACTATCCCAATGTTGTTTTTCCTCTTCGGAAAGTTCGTCATATATCACGCCTTCGCGCATGAATTTAAGTGGTACAGAATAGGCTTTCGGTGGCACGAGATAACCATCGGCAATCGCTTGATCGAGGTCGTAATAATCAGTTGGGACACCACTTTCTAAGCCGAATAAAGCATAGGTATCACGATCGACTTCATCTCGTGGTGTTGCAGTTAAACCTACGAGTAAACTATCGAAATATTTAAAAATTTCACCAAACTTTTGGTATACGCTGCGGTGTGCTTCATCAATAATAATCAGGTCAAACATGCCAGTGCCGAATTGGCGTGTACCGTCCGCATTTTTTTCGTCAATTAAGCCCATCATAGTTTGATAGGTCGAGAAATACACTCGACCAACCTGATTTTTATCCTCAAGTAAATTGACGAATGAGGCATCTTTTAAATTGGCTTTAAAGGCGTTGTGTGCCTGATTGACCAATGAAGTGCGGTCTGCAAGAAATAACGCCTTTTGCACTACATTGGCTTTCATCAACACATCGACCAGTGCAATGGCGGTACGAGTCTTACCTGTACCTGTTGCCATGATCAGCAAGCCTGCACGTTCTTTACGCTGATAGGCTGCAAGCATGGCTTTAATGGCACGAGTTTGGTAGTAACGCTCGACAATGTCCGCATTGATCGGGAAGCTGCTTAAATCAGGGTTGTTCTTACGTCTTTCGATCAGACGTTTGAGTTCTGCCTGAGTATAGAAACCATGCACCAAACGTGGTGGACCACCTTGCACATCATTCCAAATTCGGGTTTTGTAGCCATTGGTATAGAAAATGACAGGGCGTTGTCCTGTTTGTTGCTCTAAGCAGTCTGCATAGAGCTTGGCTTGTTGTTGTCCAATATCAGGGTCTGTTGATGTACGTTTGGCTTCAACCACAGCCAAGGGCAAGCCATTGGCATCATACAGCACATAGTCCACAGCACCTTTACCCGATGAGCTTGGCATGCCTGTAACAGCAACTTCTTCTCGAACCGTTTTACCAATTTCCCAACCTGCTTCTTCAAGCATGAGGTCAATTTTAAGCTTTCGGGTTTCGTCTTCTTTATAGTCGGTATGGTCTTCGATTTTGCTGTTGGCAATCTTGGCTTGTTCAACGTCTGCACGTTTTTGTGCAAGTTCAGCATCTATATTTGCAAGTAATTTTTCACGTTCTTCTAAACTTGCGGACAGTTCAAAAAGTTTTTGCTCACGTTCGCGTAGGGCTTTATGTTGCTCCGCAAACTGTTTTTCTTTAGCTTCTGTTTCTTTTTGCAGTTGTTCTTGGTTGGCGGTGATTTGCTGTGTGTTATCTGCGTTAGGAATCAGTTCAGTTTTAAAAATATGTGGCTGTGAACGGTCTTTTGAAGGTGAACCATAGTTCCGTTCAAACCAAACATACATCAGGAATAAATGGCTGATGTGTTTTACGGTTTCTTCGGTGGTGAGTTGTTTGAACTTTTTCCCATGTACGGCACTGTTGCCGACCATGCGGATGTTGTCCATTTTGTCCCAAATATAAGGGGGAATCAGGTCTTTAAATTTGATGTCATTGAGTAAGTTATGCAGTGATGCATCATAAGGTTGGGTGAGTTTTTTGTCGTATTGATATAGCCAAAGCACAAGGTTTTCAAGTGATGTACGTGCCGCAGCAAGGGCAAATTGAGGGGAAATATACACGAGCTTTTCGGCTTCTTTAGCCGTAGCTGCCAAGCTTTTAAATTCAGGTTCTAAAAACTGAAAATTGCTCATGAATATATTCCCTCATATTTTTAATTAAATGTTATAAAGTGCCGTTAAATGCTTGGTTTTGTAGTGATTCAAATAGGCTTTCAAATAACTTACTAGAATTTTCAAGTGTTGTCTTTAATACTTCAATTTCATTGACTTTTTGTTGAAAATCTTCTTGCAATGAAAGAGGTGGGATTGGTATTTGCATTGCTTTCATTTTAACACCAGTTAAATGTGCAATCGTTGCCACTGTAATATGATCGTCAAACCCACCATTTTTTGAATAGAACCAAAATAACCAAACAAAATATTCAGGTAGTATTTGTGTCATATCTAGGCGAACTCGATGCAACGCTTTTTGAAAAAAACAATTTTCTAAGTCATTTTTCCATATTGCAGCACGCCCAGGTTCACCACCTTCACAAACAAGAACATCTCCGAATTTCAATTCACAGTTTTTCCGATCTTTTTCATTAAACTCCATTTCGAATACATCAGATAGATCAAATCTAAACCATTGAACATTGGCATTTCTTAAGTATTTATATTGATCAATTTCAGAAGATTGTTTTTTCTTATCTAGCATTTTCCCGAGTTTAGATTCACTTATTTCACCAACAGATCTTAAATCCCACCCTTTAGGATTACTTACAGGATCGCCAAACATATCAATAAAGGTGACTCTTAAAAGCTGATCTAACTTTTCAATCGCTTGCTGCCGTTTTTGGCGTAACTCGTCCGCTTGATCTAAAATTGACGCAATTCGGCGTTGTTCTGCAAGTGGTGGGAGTGGGACAGATACAGATTTAACTAATTCTGTATTTAAGTTTTTTACGACTGCACCTGCGGCTAAGCCTGTGAATTTTCGATACATAAAATCACTACCTAATAAGTGATAAAAATAATCTGTATCTACTTTTGTTTTGTCAGCACTTAAAACCAACCAGCCATCATGAATACAACCAGTCGTTTTCATGATGTAAGGACGACCAAAACTCATCGAATTAGTCAATAGAAAATCATTTGGATGCACTAAACGAGTTTTATGCAGACCTTCAGGTTCAATCTTTTTTTCAGTTTTATAAATATATTTTGAACTATTAGATGCATCTTTAATGCTAATCCAATTTAATCCATTAGGATCATCTGTAATATATTGATCAATCGGACGTGGAGAACCACCACGAGCAATTTCGAAAATATCACCTAACTTAACTTGCTCCCAACTCACTTAAGCATCTCCTTAAGCGTAGCCATTCCTTTTAAAATATCCTGCTCAAGCACTTCTAAATCCGCCAAAATTTTACTTGGTGCTTCATATTCCACTTGCTCATATACCACTTCCTTATAACGGTTAATCGACAAGTCATAACCATTGGCAGCAATATCCGCTTTATCCACCATAAAGCTTTGCTCTGTGGCTTGACGAGAACTTTCCGCTTCCAAGTTTTTAAAACGCGCAATAATGTCAGGAATGTTGTTATTTTCATGCTTAGACGCATCAAGTTCATTACGCTTATCATCTAGCGAATAACCATCTGCCTGCATATCATAAAACCAAACTTTGTCCGTACCGCCTGACATGGTTTTGGTAAAAATCATAATCGCAGTCGAAACCCCTGCATACGGCTTAAACACCCCTGAAGGCATTGAAATAATTGCTTCAAGCTTTTGTTCTTCTACAATCTTTTGACGTAATGCTTTATGTGCAGTTGACGAACCAAATAACACACCATCAGGCACAATCACCGCAGCACGACCGCCAGTTTTTAACAAACGTAAGAACAAGGCTAAAAACAGTAATTCAGTCTTTTTGGTTTTTACTACAGCTTGAATGTTCTTGGCACAGCTTTCATTGTCCAAACTGCCTGCAAATGGCGGATTGGCTAAAATCAAACTGTATTTTTCCGCAATATGTGAATGTGCTTCGCTTAATGAGTCACGGTTTTCAATTCGTGGGTTTTCAACACCGTGCAGCATCATGTTCATTGAACCAATGCGAAGCATGGTGCTATCAAAGTCATAACCAAAAAAAGTTTCTTCACTAAAGCGTTTTGCCGCTTCAGGATTGGCAAAAATCTCAGTGCTGTAATGATCGTTTAGGTATTCACTTGCAGCCACCAAAAAGCCCGCTGTACCACACGCAGGATCACAAATGGTATCGGTTGGTTTTGGCTGCATCAACTCCACAATCATTTTGATGATATGGCGAGGCGTACGGAACTGACCATTTTGACCTGCTGATGCAATTTTACCGAGCATGTACTCGTAAATATCACCCTTTGTGTCTTTATCATCCATTGGCACATCCGCAACCAAATCCACCACTTTGGTGAGTAGCGCAGGCGTAGGAATGGTAAAACGTGCATCCTTCATGTGATGGCTATAGGTGGTTTCGTCTTCTGCACCTAAGTTTTTAATGAAAGGAAAGACTTCATTGGCAACCGTGTTATACAACGTTGTAGCATCGCCTAAAGTAATAAACTTTGACCAACGAAGATGATCTTGCTCAGGTGTGAAAATTGGATGTTCTACAGCAGTTTTTAAGCGGTTGGCTTTCTTTTCTTTTGTGATCTGAATTTCATCCAGTCGGCGAATAAATAGCAAATAAGTCATTTGCTCCATGACTTCTAAAGGATTGGAAATACCACCACTCCAAAATGCATTCCAAATCTGGTCAATTTTGCTTTTAATTTCGCCTGTAATCACGTAGATGACTCTCAAATTTCTTTGAGAGTATTGTGTTGAATTTTAGATGAAAAAGCTATGATAAATTAGAAAGATGAGACAACTTGTGTCGCAAAAAAATTGCCTATATTTTGAGATATTGGCATCAAATCATTTTATTTTTCATCAATCCAAGCGTGATAAACTTCGTAAGCCCATTTCATTGAGAAGGAGATTTCATCCTCTCTAAGTATGAGCTCAATTACTTCAAGACGATGACTTACGTCTTCTAATTCATAAAAATCAAGATCGCCCTTAAATTTATTATTCATGTTTTTAAATCTCATTAGATTAGTGTTTCAAAACTATAAATATAGTTGTAAGTGATACATGTAGGTGTGTCAGTTGTTTATGAAACAAAGCCCCAACTATCTACATGATCAGCCCACCATTGCATCATAGTTTTACGATCATTTAACCATTGAGCATGATTGTATGTCGCCCGTGTTTTATTATCCGAAACGTGGGCAAGCTGTATTTCAACCCAATCCTTATTAAAACCATTCTCATTTGCAATTGTTGAAGCTGTTGCTCTTAGGGCATGCATGCTGAATTCTAATTTCATATTATGAAGGGCAGTATTTAATGTAGTTTTACCCATCATTTCACCATCTTCACCTGCAAAAATATATTCGCTATTGGGGTAAAGAGCAAATTGCTCTTTAATGATTTGTATGGCTTGATTTGATAAAGGGACAACATGCATTCTGTTCTTTTTCATATTACGCTTTCCAGCCAAAATATCAGCCTGTGATACTGTTGGAATAGTCCACGTCCTATCTTCAAAATTAATATATTCCTTTTTGCCTCGACGTATTTCAATGCTTCTAAGCCATGTATATGTTGCCACTTTGATAGCATTCCTTGTACTAGTAGAGCCACCGTATGTATTGAGCTTAGACATAAGTTCTCTTTTTTCAGATTCGGTCAAGGGTCTGGCATGAGTTACTTCTGGCTGCTTTATGTAGCCTCTAAGGACGTAGGTAGGGTCAATAGAAATACGTTTTGTGATAATGGCATATTCCATGACTTCACCTATTATTTGCCTAACAAAAATTCCCTTAACTTCCCCTGTACCTCTTCCTGATTTTTTGATTCTTGCCATAGTACTATCAAGAACATTTTTAATATCAATCGAGTCGATCTCATGGATAGGTTTATTACCGATAAGAGGATAAACATCTTTCTCAAAATAACTGCTGCGGCGTTGTTCCCATTCCTTTGATTGTTGAGTTTTTCGAGAATTCATAAATTCGTTGGCGACTAAACGGAATGTACCATTATTTGCTTTGATTGCTTCAAGGCGTTCTTTTTTTTGATGGCTTATTGGGTCTACTCCTTTAGCGAGTTGTTCTCGATATTCCATTGTTTTCAAGCGAGCGTATGCTAAAGTAATTTCGGGATATTGACCGATTGTGAGCATTTTTGCTTTAGTAAGAAATCGGTAGCGATAACGCCAGAATTTGCTACCAGATGGGCGGATTTCTATACAGAGTCCTGAATGATCAGCCACGCGGTATAATTCTTCACGTGGTTTTAAGCTTTTGATTTTAAGATCGTTTAGCATATGTTGTGAGTAACGGTATTTTTGAAAGTGCTTACTCACAATCTTACTCACAAAAATTGGTAATTGCATGTATCACATTGTTATGGACCGTTAGAATAAAAATATTTTTAAATCAATTGGATAGGTTGTAATGTAATTTGTATTTAGTGAAGGTTAGATTATTAATTGGCATGATGTAATCACATCATTGTCCAAATCATAAAAATCCCTGCTAATGCAGGGATTTTTTACGTTTCTAGTATAGAAAATACTTTAGGAAAACGTTACTAATAAATTGATTCATATTAAAAATACATGAATCATACTTAAATTTTTATAAACGGTTTTGGAGAAATAAATGTATAAATATTGCCTGTATATGCTGAGTTGTGGATTATTCATTCCCCATGCGCAAGCAGAAAGTCTTAAAGACTCTTTTATTGGCGATACGAAAGTGTTTGTAAATATTTATGGTTTTGCTGCTGATATTGATGGAAAAATTGGTTATCAGGGAATGAATTATCATTTAGATCAACCATTCAAAGATACGCTAGATTCATTAGATAAAGCATTAATGGGACATTTTGAAATAGCTAAAGGCAAATGGGGCGTTTATTCGGATATTCAATACGTGAAGACTGAAGAAGAAAAACAGGTTTATTCCTATCCGATAGCATTATCAACAAAAGTGAATTTAAGTAATTTAGGAATTTATTATCGAGCCTATGAGCAGTATCCGCAGGGAAAAGGTTTGGTGATTGAACCTACTTTGGGCTTTAACTACACGGATTTAGAGGGGAATTTAGGCGCTTTGGGAAAAGTGGTTGCAGTAGAGAAAGATTGGTTCGAATACTTTGGTGGTGCGCGTTTTCGTTACAACACAGACTCTCCTTGGAACATTGCTGCTCAATATACTTATGGCACTGAACAAACACAAATTGCTCAAGCATATGTAGGATATCGCCAAAAAGTATTCTCAGCACCTATCAACTTTAGAGTTGGATATCGTTATGTATCTCAGGATTATAAAAGTGGTAGTTTTAAATGGGATACTGAGCAGAAAGGTCCTGTAGTAGGGATTGGTTTCGCATTTTAGATCATTTTTATATCAGCATATATTTAACAATATGTTAGATATATGCTGAATGTTACGAAAAATTAATCTGTAAAAATAATTAAAAAATAAATTTGTTTAAGTTTATATCAAGTATTTTTATACCCCAATTGGGGAATGGATCAAAAAATTATGATTCAGTAATGTATTACCTACTGACAATGTTTAATACATTCCCTTAATAATTCCTAATATTTATATATCAGAAGTTATTAATGGGGTAATTAAAGAAAAGGTAGGGATATTCTATGAATCAAGTTAATAAAATCATAAATTTCAGAAATACTGAAATTAAACTCAGTAAGCTCGCGATGGCTTTGGTTTTAGTGATGGGAAGTGGTCAAGTAGAAGCTGCAGTTTGTGAAAGTGGGGGGACATCGGTCACTTGTGGTGTATCGAATCAAGCATTGGGACAAAATAGTATTGCGTTTGGAGTGGGTAATTCTTCATATTTATATAGTGCAGCTATTGGTTATGCTAATAGTTCTAGTGAATGGAATACTGCCGTAGGTGTAAATAATCGTGCTGTGGGACGTGGTAGTAGCGCTATTGGGAATGGTAACACAGCATTAGCTGAAAGTAGTCAAGCTATTGGTGGTCAAAACACTGCATCTGATCGCAATAGCCTTGCTATAGGGAATCATAATAAGAGTTTGGGTTATCGTAGTAGTGCCGTAGGAAATAATAATATAGCCAATGGTACAGGTAGTGTTGCGATTGGTTCAAATATGTTAACACAACAAAGCGGGGCTAGTGCATTTGGTGCGTCATCTGGATCAAATTATTATATAGCAAGTGATGATGGTGCAAAGTTGATAGAAATCAATGGCATTTCAGTTACTGCAACAGACTTAACAATCTCATCGATTACTCATATTAATGGTATTGAAGTTGAATCTCAGAATGTGGATAACTTGATTGGTACGCTACAACAAGGTGGTTCCGTTGCTTTGGGTAAAAGTAGTACAGTGGTGGGTAGTCAAAATATAGCAGTAGGAAATAACAGTAGTGTATTTGGTCATAACAGTACTGCTTTAGCCGATAATGCAACGGCGCTTGGTGTAAATGCTATTGCAGATGAAGCTAATACGATTTCAGTTGGAAGATCTGGTGCAGAAAAGCGAATTACCAATGTAGCGACGGCAACAAAAGATACAGATGCTGTTAATTTAAAACAACTTAAAGAGCAGGACGCTCAAACATTAGCTGATGCCAAAACATATATTGATGATACGACGACGACATTAAGAGCAGAAGTTACTGCAGAAACCGAGCGTTTAAATCAGGAAATTGCAAAGGTGACAAATGGTGATGCTCAGACATTAGCCGATGCAAAAGCATATGCAGATGAAACAGCAACAACATTACGTTCAGAAGCAGCAACCGAGTCTGCTCGTTTAGATAAGGCGATTGCAGATGGAAATACATCAACTTTAGCCGATGCAAAAGCATATGCAGATGAGACAGCAACTACATTACGTTCAGAAGCAGCAACCGAGTCCGCTCGTTTAGATAAGGCGATTGCGGATGGAAATGCATCAACATTAGCATCTGCGAATAAAACGACAGCAGATACGGCTACAGCGATTCGCAATGAAGTGAAGGATAGCAACGCAAAAACATTAGCAGATGCAAAGGCTCATACAAATAGTATAGCAGCTACAACCTTAAACAATGCTAAACAATATACAGACCAAAGCAGTTCATCCGTTTTAGAGCAGGCGAAAGCATATACGGATGCGAACGCAAATGGTTCGCCATTTGTAGCACTGCAAAGTAATGATGGTGATGAGTTGGCTAAAGCAGAAGGGACGCGATCTATTGCGATCGGCGTTGGTGCTGTTGCACAAGGTGAGCAGGCAATTGCAATCGGTGTGGGAAATCAGGTCACTGGGAATCACTCGGGTGCAATTGGTGATCCAAACGTCGTAAGCGGTAATGCTAGTTATGCTGTAGGTAATAACAATACCGTAAATGGAGATAATACTTTCGTTTTGGGTAACAATATAAATACTAATGCAACCAATGCAGTTGTGTTAGGAAATGCGTCCACATCTGATCGAGATAATACGGTTTCAGTGGGTTCTGTTGGTGGTGAACGTCAGATTATTCATGTAGCTGCAGCTACGGCAGATACAGATGCAGTAAATCTTAAACAAATGAATATGGCGGATACGGCAACTTTGGTATCTGCAAAAATGCATACGGATAATACGGCAACAACATTGCGCCATGAGGCAGCAGTAGAAAGTACACGTGTCAACAAAGCTATTGTTGATGGTGATAAAGCAACTTTAGTCAGTGCTAAAGGCTACACTGATGCTCGTGTAGCTACTTTTGATCGTAGTATTAATCAACTAAATAATCGTGTTAATCAGTTAAATACTAGAGTTGATGATGTAGAGCGTACAGCCTACCGTGGGATTGCAATTGCATTGGCTGCACAACAAGCTGTACCTAGCATTCAACCTGGTCAAGTCGCTGTATTTGGTGGTGTTGGCCATTATGAAGGTGAAACTGCCGGTTCTATTGGTATTGTAACATCATTTACGAATCGTATTTCTGCTAGTGGGGCCTTGGGGTTCGCAGGTGGTGATGAATTCGGTGGTCGTGTAGGTGTTGCTTACGTCTTTGGCGGTAAGTAATAGTAAAAAATACTTAAAATACTAAAGAAAACCTGAGTTTATAAATAAATTCAGGCTTTCTTTTAAAACAGTTCATTTTTAAGGTTGTCTCTACCCAGCAAAGGAGACAACCTCTTTTTTTATTTAAATAAAATAATTACCCAAGTAAAGAAAATAATGGCTAAAGAAACAAATTGAGCTGCGCTCCCCATATCTTTCGCATTCTTAGACAATTCATGTTTTTCCAAAGAAATACGATCTACAACAGCTTCGATAGCTGAATTAAATAACTCAACGATAATTGCTAATAGGCAAACAGCAACCATTAATGCTTGTTCTAACGCCGATACATGAACAAAGAAACTCAATGGAATCAGAATTAGATTGAGCAAAATGACTTGTCTAAATGCGGCTTCATGACTAAAAGCAGCCTTGAATCCAGCAAGTGAATAGCCTGTCGCGTCAAAGATTCGTTTAAGACCATTTTTGCCTTTATAAGGAGAATAAAGAGACATAGTGAAAGGAGAAAGAAAGGGGATATGCTTATTATAAAATTAAAAATAGGATTCGGGATTGGCAATACATCGCAACAATGCATCAAAATTTTAGTGCTTATTGCAATATTGTATGCAAGTTAAACAGATTTGAATTGTCAAATTTGCCTATGCTAAGGATAATAAGTGTTGATTTTCTATAGGACGGTTCTGCATGAAAATTATCGCAGATGAAAATTTGGCATTTACCGATTATTTCTTCGCGGAATTTGCAGAAATTCAGCATAAAGCAGGGCGAACACTCGCACATGCCGATGTTGAAAATGCTGATGCATTGCTAGTGCGATCAGTCACAAAAGTAAATCATGATCTTATTGACCAAACAAAAATTAAGTTTGTGGGTAGTGCAACGATTGGGACTGATCATTTAGATATTCAAGTTTTAGAGCAAAAACATATTCGATGGAGTAATGCAGCGGGTTGTAATGCTCAAGCCGTAGCTGAATATGTAATTACTGCTTTATTGCATTTAAATATTGATCTATTAGAACAAAATAGCGCATTTACGTTGGCTATTGTGGGTTTGGGAAATGTTGGAAGCCGTCTTGCAGTGATGGCACAACTCCTTGGCTGGCATGTGATCGGTTATGATCCATATGTACAACTTGATGGCATTGAGAATGTTGCTTTTGAGCAGCTTTTAAAAAGAGCTGATGCGATTTCAATTCATGTACCATTAACAAAATCAGGCGAATATCCAACACAGCATTTATTTAATCAAGCTGCCTTTGCTCAAATGAAAGATTCGACGATTTTAATTAATAGTGCGCGTGGACCAGTGATTCAGCAATCTGCATTAATTGAAAATATTGAAAAGACAAAACGCCAAGTAGTGTTAGATGTGTTCGAGTTTGAGCCTGAAATTTCACAGCAATTACTCGATCAGCTCGCTCTTGCAACACCACATATTGCAGGTTATAGCTTGGAAGGTAAAGCGAGAGGTACACAGATGATCTATGAGGCCTTTTGTAATACCTTCGGTTATAAGGCATCGAAACGATTTGAAAGCCAATTGCCAAGTGTCGAACAGTATTTTGAGCAGCATGATTTAAAAACTGCACTTAAACAGCATTTGGTACAAATTTATAATATTGCTGAAGATGATCGACAACTTCGTGCTTGTGTTGAAGCGGGTAAGGTTGAACAAAGAGCGTTTGATCTACTGCGTAAGAATTATCCATTGCGCCGTGAATGGGCTGCACATGGAGGGCCTAAAGCGTGAGTGAGACAGTGAATCGTTATCAACCGACATGTTCTATCGATGCACTCAAAGCACGTGCAGCAATGTATCAAAAAATCCGTCAGTTTTTTGCTGAGCGTGGTGTTTTGGAAGTGGAAACTCCTATTCTCTCACAGGCAGGCGTGACGGATGTTCATTTAGCATCAGTACAAGTGCAGCGTCATATTTATGGCAAGTTAAACACGCAATATTTGCAGACTTCACCTGAATTTCCAATGAAACGTTTATTGGCCAGTGGTAGTGGGGCAATTTATCAAATCTGTAAAGTATTTCGTGATGATGAACATGGTCGTAAGCACAATAGTGAATTTACAATGTTGGAATGGTATCGGCCAGCTTTAGATTTAAAAGGATTAATGCATGAAACAGCTGATTTACTTGAGCTGTGTCTATCTCACCGTTTTGGTGAAGTTCGTCCTTATCTTTTAAGCTATAAGCATGCATTCCAAGATCGTTTAGAGATTAATCCTTTACAAGCAAGCTTAGAGCAGTTGAAGAGCGTAGCAAATCGAGTTGGATTGAATCTTGATCTAGGTGATGATCGCCTAGCGTATATGGATTTATTATTTTCCCATTTTGTTGAGCCGAGCTTAGGTTTTGATGGGCCTGTTTTTCTGACTGATTTCCCTCCTGAAATTGCCTCTTTAGCGAAGGTAAAACAAGATGAAGATGGGGAACTTGTTGCAGCGCGTTTCGAGGTTTATATCGAAGGTTTAGAACTTGCCAATGCATATGATGAATTGTTAGATGCAGATGTTTTAGCCGCTCGTTTTGAAGCTGATAATACTGAGCGTTTAAAGCAAGGTTTGCCAACAATCCCGACTGATCACAACTTATTGGCAGCTTTACCTAATATGCCTGAATGTTCAGGAATAGCCTTGGGAATAGATCGTTTGTTGATGGTGTCAATGAATAAGATGAAAATTGACCAAGTGATTGCATTTCCAGCTGAGATTGCATAGTAAAAAGATATTTAAACTATTTATAGAAACTGCATTAGTAGCTGGATCAATCCAGCTTGCCGATTGGTTTTGGTCTTCTTAAAAATAGATTTTAGATGTTTTTTAACCGTATCTAATTGGATTTCATGAGAGAGCGCAATTTCTTTGGTTGTTTTACCTTCTAGTAATTGCTCACATATCTTATGTTCCACAGGTGTGAACATAAATAGTTGTGTATAAAGCTCTTTCTGATATTTAGGACGGTGTTGAAGCCCAGAAAATGTTGCAAGTAAAACGGGGCGTAATCCAAAAATTTTATGCGTCTTTTCTGGGCTAAGTAAGTCTAATGTTAGAAATAAATCATCGCTGAGCATCATGATTTTCGTCTGTTCTTTAGAATCAAGTTGTCTATGATTTTTATAATTTCTTTCTAATTCTATTAGGTTTTGATCAAACAGCTGCTGATGATGTTCATTCAGGCTAAAACGACGCTGTTTAATTTGAATCAGCTCATTATTTTCAAATAATTGTTCTGCTTCAGCATTTATCTCTAAGATATCACCATTTAGATTAATAATCGCAATTGGCTGCTTCATCTTTTGGATCAATTGTGATCCGAGCAGTGTCATTGTAGAATATTCAAAATGATGTCGATATTGCTGAATTTTTTGCTGTAAAATTGGCAAAATCTCATAGATCGGTTGTAATTCTGAACAATTTAAGCTACCTCGATCTTGGCTACTGAGGAAAGCTAAAATAACACAAACTTTTTGATCATATATGACTTGAATCGCAGAACAGAATCTTAAATCTAGGGGTTGTAATACTTGTTGATAGACTTCAGTTCGGGTGATTTCATGTTCTTGAAAATGTTGTGAACAATGCATCCAACCATTCATTGGTGCTAGTAACATTTTTTTTAAGCGAGGGTCATCATCTATGGCTAGACGGATTTGTTTTAAAGCGGCTTGTTCGAGTTGATTTTCATCAAGATTTACGCCGTGATGGACACTGAAAGACAGAGCTTGTACTTCCAGATCAACGGCTAAAAGCTGTGATGCTTGAACATTAAAATGGAGATTGAGCTGTTCTAGAAAATTAATCCAATCATCTGCATGTTGAACCTTATTCAATATTTCGGTAACGACACAGGGCTGGATTAGATTCATCTTAGAAATCCCATAAAAATGAATAAAATACATTTCCCTATATAGTATATGGGTTTTACGAAAATGAAATCCAAGAACAGAAAAAAAGTGATGTTTTTTGCAATTATCTGATGGAGTAAATCTTATTTTAGATGCTTATTGTAGGAAGTTTAGACTACCTAAGCCCATTGCAATGAGCTTAGGTTGGAAACTGATTAGCAGCGACCTTTCTTCGCTTGACCAGGAGGACAGAAATTACCTGAACCACCATGATTATGATCTGGATCAACGACGACACTGCCGTGAGGTGTGTGTACAGCACAACCTGATAATCCAACAAAGAATAATGCGCTTAAGCACAATAAAGTTTTTTTCATGATTTCATCCCAATCTTTATGTTTTTCCATAGAAACTTTAAGGGTATATTCGATTTTCTACTAGATAAAAAATGAAATTTTTAACTAATATTTGTATCAATGATGATATTTAAAAGCCTCAAATATGAGGCTTATTTTTCAATTGAATTTATTTTCAGATTTTAAAAAGGTAATTTAGTCAGTTGATTAAGGAAGTGTGGAACAACTCTAGGCTCTAATAAGATTGTGACGACGACACCATAAGCAGCTCCCCAAAGATGAGCGCTGTGATTGATGTTGCTATTGCCGCGTTTCCCTGACCAGATGCTATATGCGACATATAAAATTGCAAAAATAATCGCGGGTACTGGAATGAAAAATACAAAAATTAAGTTCCAAGGTTGAAACAGAATATAGGCAAATAAAACTGCAGATACAGCTCCTGAAGCCCCAAGACTTGCCCAACGTACATCATTTTTATGTTTCAAATAGCTTGGTAGTATAGCAAAAATCAAACCACCTAGATAAAACAACACAAAGCCCATGTCGTAGAAAAACTGACGATAAAAACTCTCAATGATATTCCCAAAAAAGAACAGGGTAATCATATTAAAAAGTAAATGTGTACCATCAGCATGGACAAAACCATGGGTAATGAAACGATCAAATTGACCACGTTGCATTGCAGGAGGCCAAAAAATCAGACGGTTCATCACTGCCTGATTGGAGAATGCCAATAAAGAAATTGCAACTGTGATAATGATAAGCGTCACAGTATGGCTAAAGGGTAGATGTAACATAAATGTTTTAAATTGATCAGTGTCTAAGCAATAATGCCATTAAAAACTTAATAAACAATGATCTTGCATATAATTCCTACAAAAATGGTTGATTTTTTTTTATTACCCTCCATCTTCGGTTAATATAACGACATCAGCTTGAGGATTATTGTTATGTCGACTGAGAACACCAACACTGCTGTCGCAGAAGAAATTCCAAACCTTTTGATTACTCCCTCTGCACAAGAGTATTTACGTGATTTATTAGCAAAGCAAAATACTCCAGGAATTGGCGTTCGTGTTTTTGTAGAGCATCCGGGTACACCACGTGCAGAGTGTTGTATGGCTTATAGTGCACCTGAAGAAGTTGTGCCAACAGACTATAAGCAGGATTATCCAGACTTTCCAGCCTATGTAGATGCACCATCAATTCCATATTTGCTTGATGCTGTAATTGACTACAACAAAGATCGTTTTGGTGGACAATTAACATTCCGTGCACCTAACTCGAAGGTTCCACGTGTTGGTCCAGATGCTTCAATTGAAGAGCGCATTACTTATGTACTTCAATCTGAAATTAACCCGAGCTTAGAAGGGCATGGTGGTAACTGTAGTCTTGTTGAAGTTCAGGATGATGCAGAACACGGTCTAACTGCTGTATTAAAATTCGGTGGTGGTTGCCAAGGTTGTTCAGCGATTGATGTAACTTTAAAGCAAGGTGTTGAAACCACATTAAAGCAACACGTTCCTGAGTTACAGCGTGTCGTTGATCAAACTGACCATAGCCAAGCAGAAGGCGCATATTTTAAGTAAAAAACTTGAAATATCATCTATTGGAAAAGGCCCTTTCGAGGGCTTTTTTCATGTCAGAAAAACATCAGTAAATATTTTTCTTTGTTTCATAACAAGATGTAGAACAAAAAAGATGAATATATAAATAATAATAATTATCATTTGTATTGAGTTTTATTTATTTTTTGTTAGAATTCTACTAAATTTTTTAAGCAAATCTTAAGATTTGTCATGTTTAGGTGGGAATATGTCCAATAAATTAGCTCGTCAATCACTACTCGCCATTTCTGTTCTTGGTAATATGATTGCAATCGCAAATGCGAACGACACTCAGACAAACGAAGTTACTCAACTAGAAAAAATTGTGATCACAGCAAGTGGCTTTGAGCAAGATATTAAAAAAGCTGCTGCTTCTATTTCAGTTCTCACACAAGAAGAAATTAATAAAAAAGCTTATCGCGATGTCACTGATGCATTGAAAGATGTACCTGGGGTTGTGGTAACAGGCGGTGGAAGTTCAAGTGATATTAGTATCCGTGGTATGGGGAGTGCTTACACAGTCATTATGGTTGATGGAAAAAAAGTAAACACGCGTTCTGTAAGACCAAATAGTGATAACTCTGGAATTGAACAGGGATGGTTACCTAATATTGGTGCGATTGAGCGAATTGAAGTAATTCGTGGTCCAATGTCAGGCTTATATGGTTCTGATGCCATGGGCGGGGTAATTAATATTATTACTAAGAAAAATACCAATGAATGGACTGGATCAATCAAGCTAGATACGACATTACAAGAAAACTCAAAATCAGGAAATATTTACCAAACCAATGCATATATTGCAGGTCCTTTAATTGCGAATCTTTTATCTTTCAAAGCCAATGGTTTGTATTCGCAACGTGATGAAGATGAAATTTATGGCGGTTATAGTGAGCAAAAAATTCGAGCAGGCGGGGCAGCATTAACACTTACGCCAAATGATCAACATACTTTTGATTTGGAATATCAACGTTCAATTCAAAATCGTGATGCAACGGTTGGCAAGAGTATTTCGCCAATTCAAACAGGCAGAAATCCACCAGTAAACTCACTCACAGATTATTACCGTACAGAATACAGTTTGACACACCGTGGTACACTTGGTGCAGTGGAAACACATTCTTATATTCAACGTGAGGAAAATGAAAATCCATCACGTAATATGGAAGCGATTAATACGACATTTAATACAATCAATAAAATTAATTTTGATCGTCAAAGTCTCAGCTTTGGTGGGATGTATTTAAAAGAAGAATTAGAAGATAAAGGTAATCAATTGAGCATCGGTGGTTCTACACCTGTTTCTAGCTTAGATCGTTATAACTGGGCTCTATTTGCTGAAAATGCATGGAACATTGTGGATGATTTCACTTTGACAACTTCATTACGTCTAGATGAAGACGAGAAGTTTGGTGATCATTGGAGTCCAAAGATTTATGGCGTTTGGGGTTTAAATGATAACTGGGTGATCAAAGGCGGTGTATCTACAGGTTATAAAACACCAGCATTGCGTGCAACTGTTGCTGAATGGGGACAAGCAACAGGCGGTGGACAAAGTAAGGGAGTTATTGTCGGTAATCCTGATCTAAAACCAGAGAAAAGTGTGAACTATGAAGTGTCATTTAACTGGGACAATTTAGATAACTTAAATGCTGGCTTAACACTATTTAATAGTGAGTTTAAAGATAAAATCACTGAAGTCAGAACTTGTCAGGGTGAGAATGTTGGTGCGTTAGAGTGTGATTGGTTAGGTGAAAAATTTGACTTTGTTAGCTTACGTGAAAATGTTGATAAAGCCAGCATGCGTGGTGCGGAAGTAACGTTTGGTTGGCAGGCTCTGCCAAATGTAAATGTATCTGCAAATTATACCTTCACGGATACAGAGCAAAAAAGTGGTATCAATAAAGGAAAACCTTTAAATGAAATGCCAAAGCATATGTTCAATACAACTGCTGACTGGGAAATTAATGATCAATTCTCAAGCTGGGGACGTGTCAACTATCGCAGTAAAACATCTGATTATTTGAGCCGTACCGCAATGGCAAAAGGTAAACCTGCTTATACGATGGTTGATGTTGGATTGAACTATAAGCCAACACAAAACATCGCAGTTGCAGCAGGCGTTTATAATTTATTTGACAAAGAGATTGATAAAGATACCTATAACTATGTCTTAGATGGTCGTCGTTATAATCTCGGTGTGACTTATAGCTTCTAAGTTGATTGCAAGAAAGGTAAGGTGAATTTGCCTTATCTTTCTTGTTTTAAAATACTCATCACTTGTTCAGAATAATAAAACTTTTCTAAATAAGAACGTGCTCGTTCTCTTAAATAACCTGTTTCAATCACTTGCTTTAAAACTGGCGCTAATAATTTGCTTAACTCATTTTGAATTAAGTCTTCATCGATATTGAGATCACGTAACAGCAGATTAAAGCTTCGCTCTTGATTGCGTGCATACCATGCATAAACACCGTCATGGACTTGCTGTTTTAAATACGGTGTTTGACGAATATGCTCCCAAATTTCATGCCCCATACCCACGGTTTTGGGTAAATCCTGAACTTCTAAATAATTGCGTAAAACTGATAATGGCATGACTTTAATTTTATGCCAAAGATTTGCCTGAAAATGATAAAGTTTTTCATCATTAAAATGTTGATTTAAAACATTTTCACTCATTTGGCTAATCTTCAAAATATTCTTTTGCAAATAATGGCCGATAGTATCATTCAGGTTTGAGTCAGTGACTGTTTCTAAAACAGATTTCCCCATTTTCATAAAGTGACCTACACCAGGTACACGTTTAGAAATAACAGAGTTATCTAAATAGTCTTGGATAGAGTGCTGAATTAGTTGAGTGACTAATGCTGAGAACGCTTGGTTATTGACAATCGTTTTAATGAGCCGTTGACGATGACCGCTTTTACTCGCAACGTATTGCGCGATTGAATCAATGGTCAGTACAGGAATTACATCTTCGATTGTAGTTTGATCATTTAACGGATGAATTAAAGCAAATCGGATATGTTCAGCAATTTGTTCGACTAAAAAAGAACTCGCAGGCGTTGCTAAAATTTGTTTTTCGATCAGATCAATAATCTGTTCAAATGACCAAATATGCTGAAGTTGTTGTAAACGCAACCAATGATAGAACTGCTTTAACTCATGTTGAATAGTTTCAGCTTGTGCAAATTCATGATCTAAAAAATCAAGTTGTGCATCAATCAGTTGTTCTATCATTGGATGTTTAGACATAAAAGCTCAAATAATGATTTAAATTATGGTGATGGGGCAGTTGCAGGTTTTTGCGCCTGAATCTTGCTTAAAAATGGTAAATATTGCTGAACCACCAATTGATCTGCTTCTAATATTGGCATGTGACCAACATTATCCAAAATCACTGGGGTCTGTGCATTTTTCAGCAGGGATTTTAACTCAGGTGCTACTTCAACATTAATAATTTTATCTTGTTTGCCCCATAAAATCAGTGTTGGGGCATCAATTGATTTCGCAAGTAAAGCAAAAGAGTCAGGTGTGAATAGCTTATTGAGCGCAATAATTTGATCAACCATCTTTTGTGTTTCTTCAACTTGCCCAATCATCATTTTTTCTTGTGCTTGCGCAATTTCTTTTGGAATGAATGGTGGCGAGTACATCGCTTGTTGCATTAAGTAATTAAAATCACCTTTCTTGCTCACAATCATATTTTTAACTTGAGCTGGATCTTTTAGGTAAGGTGTGGTCGCTGACTTATAAACACCTGCTGCATCGATTAAAAACAGGCTTTTCGTTTCGAATGGATACTGACCAGCGTAGAGCATTGCAATTGAGCCACCTAATGAATGTCCTGCGATATGAGCTGGACCTGTAAGATTTGCAGCTTCAATAAAACGACGTAATTTTTCTGTGACGTTTGGAACAGAATAATCAAATTCTTTAGGGACTTTTGTTTCACCACTGGCAGGCAGATCAGGAATGATCACATGATAATTTGCCGTTAAAGCATGTGCCACACGATTCCAGTTATCACGACTTCCAGCTAAGCCGTGAATTAAAATAACAATTGGCTTACCAGCTTGTCCGCCTTCACTATATGACCACGTAATATCGCCAACTTTTAAAGTTTTAGTTTGTAAGCCTGCCCAAGCACGTTCTTGTTGTAATAAATTTTGAAAACTCATTTCAATTTCAGCAGCTTGTGTCGTTTGAATTGCCATCGCCCCAAGGCTACAACTGAGTAAAAAAGCTGTAAATGTTTTACGAAATGGTATCGGTAATAGGGTATTCATCATCATTGTTCTATCCTTGATTTATTTTTTAAACCAATTGATTATTGTTGAAGTTTCCAGCTGAGTCATTTGCATAATCTACAAGGGTCTGGAAATTCTTGCCAATGAAATGAGTAAATTTCCACTATTTCCTTGATGAAAACGACAGCCTTTAACTTGAGAGTTTTTATTTTTGTCAGTGACTTTCGAACATGTCCACATTAAACTATTTTTTCATGTCAATCATAGATGGATTTAAGCATGCTCACCGCCCAAGAAACGCTAGAACGATTAAAAGCTGGTAATGCCCGTTTTGTGAAAGGGGAAGCAACCCAACAGAAACTACTCTCTCACCAAGAGCGCGCCGAAATGGCCAGTGAACAAAATCCTTTTGCAATTGTTTTAGGATGTTCAGATTCTCGAGTACCAGCTGAAATGGTATTTGACCAAGGGTTAGGGGATTTATTCGTTATTCGTGTTGCGGGCAATGTTGTTGCGCCATCGCAAGTCGGAAGTGTTGAGTTCGCAGCTGAGCGTTATGATTGCGCCGTTGTTGTTGTATTGGGTCATAGCCACTGTGGTGCGATTCAAGCAACGATTGATACCTTAAAAAATCCAGATCAACCACCATCGTCAAATCTCATGTCGATTGTCAATCGTGTGCGTCCTTCTGTCGAAATTTTAATGCAGACTGAATTAAAGGATGATTTGAAAAAATTGTCTGCACATGCTGTTCGTTCAAATGTATTTGCATCTGTGAATCAATTACGTCACGGCTCAGCAGTGCTTGAAAGCTTGATTGAAAAAGGCAAATTGATTGTAGTGGGTGCTGAGTATTCTTTAGAAACTGGTGAAGTGATTTTTTTTGATTTCTAACGACTCATATATTTCGTCATAAAAGGTGCTTATAAAGCACCTTTTATGTATGGGTAGGCGAGATTGAGTAGAATCGGTTGAGCTTTCGCATTCGGATGGATTTGATCGTTTTGGATCAAACTTTTATTTCCTGCTACACCATCAAGAAAAAATGGTAAGAGCTTGATCTTATATTGCTGACTTACAACTTTATAATTATTTTCAAAGGCAGTGCTATACGCTGTTCCATAGTTTGGTGGTATCTTCATACCAAACAGTAAAACTTTGGCTTTTTGTTTCTGACTGAGTCGTACCAATTGTGCCAAGTTTTTTTGAATCATTTGCGGTGGCTGACCGCGTAAACCATCATTACCGCCAAGTTCGATCACAACAATTTCTGGTTTATAGGTTTGTAGTAGTTTTGGCAGTCTCGCCAGTGCACCACTTGTTGTTTCTCCACTGACACTTGCATTGACCACTTTATGTTGTTTCGGATACTGTTGGTTTAAGCGTTGTTGGAGTAAATGAACCCAACCTTGTTTTGCATCAATACCATAACCTGCACTCAGGCTATCACCCAAAATTAAAATAGTCTTTGCAGAAACAAGTGTTGGTACTAAACATAGAGTGATTGTTCCAAGCGTTTTTGATACCGACAAGATAACTTTAGATATTTGCATAGCACTTCAAATTTGTCCTAAAGGATACGTGACATCATGCCACAAGCGATTATTTCTGCCCAAAAAGTTACACAAAATATTCAAATTAATCAGCAAAATCTAACCATCTTAAAAGAGATTGATTTAGAGATTTATGCAGGTGAGCAAATTGCCATTACAGGTCGGTCTGGCTCAGGAAAATCGACTTTACTCGGGATTTTAGCAACACTAGATCGTCCGAGTGCAGGCGAATTATGGGTGTGTGGAAAGGCTGTGCATTCGCTGACTGAAGAGCAACGAGCACAGGTTCGCTTGGAGAATATTGGCTTTGTTTTCCAATCATTTCAATTGTTACCACAGCTTAGCGCATTGGAAAATGTGATGTTACCTTTGCGTCTACAGCCTGATTTTCATTTTAAACAAGCTGAGCAAAAGGCTTTGGCTTGGTTAGAGCGAGTCGGATTAAGTCGTCAGGCTCAACAAACACCTAAAGTCTTATCGGGCGGTGAGCAACAACGCGTTGCGATTGCAAGAGCATTGATTGCTGAGCCAAAAATTATTTTTGCAGATGAACCTACAGGCAACTTGGATGGGCAAACAGCAGAAGAAATTGAACAACTATTATTTGATTTAAATCATGAGTTGGGCACGACTTTAGTGTTGGTAACGCATGATCAAAATTTAGCAGCGCTGTGTCAACGTCATGTCAAACTTGTGGATGGTCAGATTCAAGAAATTGTAAAGGCTGAGGAGAGAATATGAACTCGATCCTGAAACCTTTACTGTTACAAAGCTTTCGCACAGGTGGTTTATATTTACTGCTCATTGCACTGTCATTGGCTATTAGTGCGACAACCGCTTTAAAGTTCAGTAATACTCAAGTTCAGAATGCTGTAACGCTTCAAGCTGCTGAAATGCTGGGTGCGGATCTCGTTCTATCTGATAATCAACCGATTCAAGAAAATTGGCATGAACAGGCAAAAAAACTCAATTTAAAACAGGCTTCGGTCACGCTGTTTGGTTCAATGGCGCATACTCAAGATCAATTTGTCATGGTGAATGTCAAAGCCATTGATGGCGCTTTTCCGCTTCGTGGACAGCTTGAGATTGCACCAAAAGCTCAGCAAATAAAACAAGGAGAGGTGTGGTTGAGTCCCCGTGCGATGGATCTTCTCGCCGTGAAATTGGGGGATAATGTTGCAATTGCTGATGGCGATTTTAAAGTCACAGGTCTGATTGAACATGATTCAAATCAAGAGCTTGGGTTCTCAGGTTTTTCTCCAACCGTGATTATTCATCAAGCTGATATTGCTAAAACCAATGCTATTCAAGTGGGTAGTCGTATCGAATATCGCTTATTGATGGCTGGAGAACCAAATGCTGTCGATGCTTATAAGAAGATATTTAGGCAACAAATTGACACGGAATCCGATAATCAAAAAGTAGAGTCTCAAGCAGAAGCAGCCGAACAAACATCTCTCAAGTTACGTGATGCAAGTCAATCCAATACAAGATTGATGAAGCCCATAGAGAATTTAGATACTTTTCTACAGCTTGCCAATCTTTTGACGATTCTGCTATGTGGTATTGCGATTGCTTTAACGAGCCAGCGTTATGTACAACAAAATCAAGATCATATTGCACTGATGCGCTGTTTAGGCGCGAGTAAGAGTCAGATTTTATCGGCTTACATTATTTTACTTGGGATTGTGAGTTTGATTTCGATTGCACTTGGTAGTTTGATTGGGATTGGCTTGGGATATGGATTGTTGCAGTTAATGCTACAGTTGATTCCTCAATTGCAGCTGAGTTTTGCGGTAAGTGATTTACTCATGGCTTTGCCTATCGCCATTTTCACCAGTGTAATGGTGTTGATCGGTTTTATTCTGCCAAGTATTTGGGAGCTGTTAAACACTCCGCCTATTCGGGTCATTCGTCAACAAGAACGTTCTCGTAAGTCCTATGTGGCGATGTTCGCTGTGGGGATTTCTAGTCTTATCATTTTCAGTTTGGTGTTGAGCGATAACTTACAGTTAAGCCTTTTGGTCTTAGTGGCGATTCTTGTGCTATGTACTGTGCTTTTTGCGATGATCTGGTTGCTGTTAAAAGCCATTAAACGATTAAAGCATCCTTTGTCAGCATATGTACGTATACCGCATCAAACGGCATTACAAATCACGGCATTAGCACTTGGTTTAAGCTTGATTACAGTGCTGAGTGTATTAAGAACAGATTTATTGCAACGTTGGCAGCAACAATTACCAGAAGGAACGCCAAACCAATTTGTATATGGTTTACCTCCATTTGATATGCCTCAATTTAAACAAAAGCTTGAGCAGAATAACTGGTCTTCAACACCACTATATCCGAACATTCGAGGGCGATTAATTGCGAAGAATAATCAGGCATTTTCTCCTGAGTTGATTAAGCAAAATAATTCACTTCGACGTGAATTGAATCTGACGCAAGCGAGTGCATATCCGACGGACAATGTCATTACACAAGGCAAAGCAAATTTCAGTGCAGTAGGGCAAGTTTCTGTTGAAGAAAAACTAGCCACTGAGTTAGGCATTAAAATTGGTGATCAATTACGCTTTAGCTTGCCTGAGGGAATATTAGAAGCCAAAGTAATTAATCTTCGCTCAGTGGAATGGGAAAGTTTTAGTCCCAATTTCTTCTTTATTTTCTCTCCTCAAACCATGGATGAGAATGCAGGAAGTTATTTAGGCAGTTTTTATGTTCCGACAGTCGATCAGCCAAAAATGGTACAGCTCATTCAGCAATTTTCCAATACAGTATTTATTGATGTCGGGCGGATATTGGATGAAGTTAAACGCTTGATGAATGTATTGGTTCAGATCGTGACGGTATTGGCCGTGCTTGTTGGCATGTCCGGTGTGTTGGTTTTAATTGCCTGCTTAAATGTATTAATGGATGAGCGCCGCAAAGAGGTTGCATTATTGCGTTCATTTGGTGTCGCTAAAAATAAATTAAAGCGGATGCTCAGCTTAGAGATTGGTTTTATTGGTTTACTTGCGGGTGTTGTGGCGTGTTTATTTGCAGAAGTAATCAGTACAATTGCAAGTTATAAGATGCAAATGGCAGTCCAATTGCATCCAGAAATTTGGTTTATTTTACCTTTAGCAATGATGCTGGTATGTACTTTAATTGGACGATATCGTCTGAGTTATTTATGCGATATTCCGCCATTACAAAGTTTAAGAGAAATCAATCAATCTTAAAAAGTCAGTTGATTTTGACGCAGAATCTCATCCCATAATGGGGTGAGACCTGTACTTAACTGCGTACAATAAAAATAAAATCCAGCAAGTAATACGCTACACAGAACCAGTGCAATCATTTGTATAGCAACTTTACGTTGGGTCTTTTGAGCGAAATACCAAAGACTTGCAAGCAAAGCCCCCATGATCATGCCGCCGATATGGGCTGCATTGTTAATTCCTGAAACCGTAAAACCAAAGATTAGGTTGATCGCCATCACCATAACTAGAGATTTTTTATCTAACCAAAAACGTTGTCTTGGTAATGCTGGAAATAATGAAACAGCTGTCAGTGCTGCGCCCAGCCCCATGACTGCTCCTGATGCACCTGCACTGATATGAGGGAGCAAGCTTGGGTCAAAATGTTGTAAAAGTTGATAACCGTCACGAATACTCAGATAGCTAGAAAGTACACTTCCCATCAAACCCGCAAGAAAATACATACCGATATAATAGGAACGACCAAATAACTGCTCAGCAACACTGCCAAATATATAGAGTGCCCACATATTTAACATTAAATGGATCAATCCAAAATGGAAAAACATGCTGCTAAAAAGGCGTTCAGGCTCACCCGAAAAGGTGAGTGGTGTAAAATCGGCGCCCCAAGCGATTGCATCCATAGGGGATGGGTCGGTAATATTCACACCTGTAAGGATTTGCCAACCAAATAATCCAACATTGACCGCGATTAAGATTGCAGTAAACCACCATGTTTGTATTTGCATTTTTTGATTGATTTGTGGTGGAGTCGTTTCCGTCATATGTTTGAGCTAGCCATGAATATGAAAAATAGCTTAGCATGAATTGACAGGACGAGACATGGATCATATGTCATAACGCCGATATCCGAAGGAGTGAAGCACTTTAATGAAAGCCTTTTTAGCACGTACAGTCATGTTGATTATTGGGGTAATTCTGCTTATCCAGCTATGGATTTTTTCTAGCTTGGTGTGGTGGAGAACACATCCTGTTCAAACAACAATGTTCATGCGGCTTGATTATTGGTCGGATTTCAAACCTATTCAGCAAGAATGGCGTGATTACGATGACATTAGTGATAACTTCAAGCACGCGATCTTAGCTGGTGAAGATGCGAAGTTTATTCATCATCATGGCTTTGATTGGGCGGGTATCCAACATGCTTTAGAACGGAATAGTGAAAAAGGTGAAGTGGTTGCAGGCGGCTCTACGATCTCACAGCAACTTGCCAAGAACTTATTTCTCTACAATCAACGATCATTTATCCGTAAAGGTCAGGAAGCCGTAGCAACTTGGATGATGGAGCGTATGTGGTCAAAGCGTCGAATCCTAGAGGTATATATGAACTCTGTGGAATTTGGACAAAATATTTATGGCGTTGAGGCGGCAACTCAGTTTTATTATGGAAAAAGTGCAAAAAGTTTAACGCGTGAACAAGCTGCATTTTTAGCTGCTTTATTACCGAATCCTAAATATTACCAAGACCATAGAAATGATCGTAAGTTGCAATATCGCAAACGTGTCATTTTAAAATATATGAATGGTACACAAATTCCTCAATAGTTCATTTTATTTAAAAAAAGCCTAATATTTTTGGGCTTTTTTACCAAAATGACATAATTTTGCAGCATACTTAAACGATCACTTGATAAATTAAAGCGATAAGGTTCGGTATGAATACTGCAGTGACGACAACAGCGCCAATAGAATATAGTTACAACGATCGTTATATAAATCGTGAACTTTCGATTCTCGATTTCCATTTACGTGTACTAGAACAGGCGGTTGATCCACTCCATCCCTTGTTAGAGCGGATGAATTTCTTACTCATCTTTTCGCGTAATTTAGATGAGTTTTTCGAGATTCGTGTTGCTGGCATGATGGAGCAACTGACTTTAGGCAATGAAAGTCGCACTCCTGATGGTTTGACACCTAAACAAGTTTTGGATGAAATTTCTAGAACTGCACATGCGGCAATCGAACGCCAATATCGTATTTTAAATGAAGAAATCTTACCGAAGTTACGTGAAGAAGATATTTGCTTCTTACGTCGTGGCGAGTTAACACCTGCACAATCTGCTTGGATCAAAAAGTATTTCCAAGAGCAAGTAGCGCCAGTATTGACACCAATCAGCCTTGATCCAGCGCATCCATTTCCTCGCTTAGTCAATAAAAGCTTGAACTTCATTGTCACCTTAGAAGGAAAAGATGCCTTTGGTCGTCAAATTGATTTAGCCGTTGTTCCTGCACCGCGTTCACTGCCTCGTGTTGTCCGTTTACCAGATGAGCTGACCGATGGTAAAGAACACCATGTCATGCTTTCTGCGATTATTCACGAGCATGTTTCTGATCTATTCCCAGGCATGACAGCAACAGGTTGTTATCAATTCCGTGTGACGCGTAATGCCGATTTAGCATTGAATGAAGATGTTGAAGATCTTGCTAAAGCATTAAAAGGTGAGTTGAGTTCACGTCGTTTTGGTCGCGCAGTACGTTTAGAAGTAACGCATAATTGTCCAAAACATATTTATGAATATTTACTGGACGAGTTCGACTTAAACGAAGAACAGCTTTATCGTGTTGATGGACCAGTAAATTTAGCGCGTTTACTTTCAAATTTTAAACGTCCGCATTTACGTTATGACTCACATACACCTGTGATTCCAAAAGCGTTCAAAAAATCGGAAAGCATTTTTGCTGCAATGCAAAAGCAAGATATTCTATTGCATCATCCATTTGAATCATTTGCACCAGTCATTCAATTGTTACGTGAAGCAGCGCGTGATCCACAAGTGCTTGCAATCAAGCAAACACTTTATCGTAGTGGTGTGGATTCTGAAATTGTACAAGTACTTGCCGAAGCTGCACGTAATGGTAAGGAAGTGACCGCAGTTATTGAGTTGCGTGCTCGTTTTGATGAAGAGTCAAATATCGAGGTTGCTAACGTATTGCAAGAAGCAGGTGCAGTCGTTGTATATGGCATTGTAGGCTATAAGACTCACGCCAAAATGATTTTAGTGGTACGCCGTGAAAATAATAAATTAGTACGCTATGTTCATTTGGGAACAGGTAACTATCATGCGGGTAATGCGCGTATTTATACCGATTATGGTTTGATGACGACAGATAAAGATGTCTGCGAAGATGTGCACCGTATTTTCCAAGAATTGACTGGTATGGGGAAAATGGCGAAGCCGAAAAAGCTGCTTCATGCACCATTCACTTTACATGCTCAACTGATTAACTTCATTGACGATGAAATTGCCAATGTAAAAGCCGGTAAACCTGCACAGATTATTGTGAAGGTGAATGCACTCACCGAAGTTCAGCTCATTAATAAATTGTATGAAGCTTCACAAGCGGGTGTACAAATTGATTTGATCATTCGTTCGATTTGTTGTTTACGCCCGGGTTTGCCAAATTTATCTGAAAATATTCGTGTTCGCTCAATTGTTGGACGTTTCCTAGAACATACACGCGTGTTTTATTTTAGTAATAATGGTAATCCACGTATTTATGGTTCAAGTGCAGATTGGATGGATCGTAACTTATTCAACCGTGTAGAAGCATGCTTCCCGATTGAAGATCCAGTTTTGAAAAAACGTATCTATCAACTAGGTTTATTGAACTATCTAAAAGACAATCAACAAGCGTGGTTGTTGCAAGGTGATGGCGTTTGGGAACGCGCTAAACTTGTGGAAGGTGAGGAACCGCATAACGCTCAACAGACTTTGTTGGATGCGATTAAGTAATTAAAAAATTAGGCATCTTGTATAAGCATTTATACAAGATGCCTTGAAAAAACCGATCGATCAGAGATCGGTTTTTTATTTTCTGCTTAGTTACTTTTAATTTCTAAAACCAATTGATTCACCAGATCAGCAGCTTCGAGTTCTCGAATTTGAGCAACATTACTACCTGCCCAAAATGCACCATAACTAAAATCATGTTGTTGATTGGCAATCGCCATCAACTGTTTAGCTAAATCGTACGTATATGGGTAGGCTGGAACATTTGGTCGGTTAGGACGATCAATTTCAGTATGCCAAGTCCCGATCAGACCTCGTGCAGGACGACCTGATAAGCTAGCACTAATTTGGGTAATATTTTGATTAAATAATGCTTTACGATATGCAGTATTCGCACTTGAGCTTTTACATTGAACAAAGGCTGTGCCTAATTGAACGGCTGAAGCACCAGCTTTTAACATCTGCTTTGCCTGTTCGCCATTCATGATACCGCCAGCAGCAATTACAGGTGTTGTGCAATGTTTAGAAATTAGCTGCACCAGATCTAAGGTTTTGATCGCAGCATCAAAATGTTGATTAAATATTCCTCGATGTCCACCTGCTTCAATCCCTTGAGCAATAATCAGATCAATACCCGCAGCTTCAATTTGCTGCGCTTCGATCAAGTTAGTTGCAGATACCATTGTGATAATACCTGCATCTTTTAATGCTTTAATTTGATGAGGATGGGGGATCCCAAAATGGAAACTCACGGCTTTAGGTTGAGTTTCTAAAACAATATTTAAGAAATCATCATTATCTAAAAAACTTGGGTAAATACAGTTCAGTTGTGTCGGTGGTGTTGTGCCAAATTTTTCAAAATGTGGCGCAATATATTCAATCCATTGCTGTGCGATGTCTGGATTGAGTGATTCAGATTGATGACAGAAAAAGTTGACTTGGAATGGTTTTTCAGTTAGCGCTTGAGTTTTTAAAATCAGCTCCTTAGCTGCCGAAGGTGTATTTGCGCCTAAACCTAATGAACCTAAAGCTCCCTGATTAGAAACTTCAGCAGCAAGTTCAGGTGTAGAAACACCAGCCATTGGTGCAAGAAAAATAGGATGTTTAATTTCTAATAATTCTAAAATTGTCATGTCATATATACCTAATTGGTTTTGATTCAACATAGCTTAAATATCAAAAAAATAGCAAATAATACTGGTTATTTCTTTTTAGAATGGAGATACGTGGATTGTTTATCTATCTGAAAATAAAAAGATGTTTGGCTAATGAATTAACCAAACATCTGATAATGTTATTGCTTAATGATAGGCTAAAACCAGTAAGGCTTTAAATAGGCCAGCAATAATTGCTAAACCTACAAAACCCACGATCCATAAGCCGATAAACCATTTGATTTGTGATGATTTCATCGTCGTTCACCTCAGTGGTAGTCTTGATCGCCAACACGGACTTTATCTCGAAAAATCCAATATCCCCAAAAGGTGTACACTAAAATGATTGGGATCATGATCAATGCACCAATTAATGCAAAGACCTGACTGTCTCGCGGTGCGGCAGCTTCCCAAATGGTAACAGATGGAGGAATAATGTTTGGCCATAGAGTGATGACAAAGCCAGAGTAAGCCAAGAACATCAGCATCAAGGTATAAATGAAAGGTTTGTATTCACTCCTTTTTAAACAAGCTTGCCATGTCAAGAACGTAAAAATAACGACTAAAATAGGAACAGGACTGAAATAGATCAGTTGTGGAATTGCAAACCATTTTTCAGCAATAGCAGGTTGGCTGTAAGGAGTATATAAACTGACGGCTGCGAAAATAACGAACAGTGCAAAGATTAATTTAGGCATTAATTGATACATTCGATCTTGTAAACCATCATCAGTTTTCAAAATTAACCATCCGCAACCCAATGCGGCATACATGATCACAACGCCTAAACCTGTAAAGAGAGAAAAGGGTGTTAGCCAATCCAAACTACCACCGACAAAGATCCCATTTTCAGTTTCTAAACCTTGAATGTAAGCACCTAAAATCACGCCTTGTAGAAAACTTGCTAAGGTTGAACCGCAAATAAAAGCCAGATCCCATAATGCTTTTGAGCGATTTGCTTTAAAGCGAAACTCAAAAGCAACTCCCCTAAAAATTAGCGCAATTACCATCAAGGTAATCGGCATATAAAGAGCAGATAAAACAGTTGCATAGACAATTGGAAAGGCTGCAAATAATCCAGCACCGCCCAGTACCATCCATGTTTCATTGCCATCCCAAACGGGTGCAACGGTATTCATCATGACATCACGTTCTTGTTGTCCCTTAATAAATGGGAACAGGATGCCGATACCAAGATCGAAGCCATCCAAAATGACGTAGATCAATACGCCTAGCGCGATGATCATGGCCCAAATGAGAGAAATATCCATTCTTATTCTCCTTTCGTCTGATCTTTGGTTTCGAGGCTATCTTCAACCGCACTGAGTGGGCGCATTGGCGTTCTAAAGTGTCCAACACCACCTTGTTCTTCAACAGGGGTATGAATGAATTGGGGGCCTTTGTACATGAGTTTAAGGATGTAATAGATACCTGTTCCAAAGACAACGGTATAAACCAATACAAAGATAATCAGCGTAATACCGACTTGATTTGCAGAAACATTGGACAAAGCATCCTCTGTACGCAGGACACCATACACAACCCAAGGTTGGCGGCCAATTTCAGTGGTAAACCATCCAGCAAGTAACGCGATATAACCCGTTGGCCCCATGATTAAGGCGAACTTGTGAAACCATTTGTTCTCATAAATTCGTTCTTTTTTGCGCAACCATAAGCCAACCACTGCCAGTAAAACCATCAGTGTTCCTAGACCAACCATGATACGGAAGCTCCAGAAAACTAAAGTTGAATTTGGACGATCTTCAGGGGCAAACTCTTTCAACCCTTTAACTTCACCATCGAGACTATGGGTTAGAATCAAGCTACCTAAATAAGGAATGCCCACAGCATATTTAGTGGTTTCTTCTTGCATATCTGGAATACCAAACAAATAGAGAGGCATTGGTTCATCGACATTTGTTTCCCAGTGACCTTCCATCGCCGCTAACTTAGCTGGTTGATGCTTTAAGGTATTCAAACCGTGATGATCGCCAATTAAGACTTGCGCAGGTGCTGCGAATAAGATCATCCACATCGCCATAGAGAAGGATTTCTTTACTAACTCATCTCGACGACCGCGAATTAAATGCCAAGCCGCTGTTGCTGCGATAACTAATGCCGAGACTAGAAAAGCTGCAACCGCCATATGTGCAAAGCGATACGGAAATGATGGGTTAAAGACAATCGCGAACCAATCTTGAGGCACAATGATGCCATTTTCGATGCTGAAGCCTTGTGGCGTTTGCATCCAACTGTTTGAAGACAAAATCCAAAACATGGATATACAGGTGCCAATTGCTACCATGAACGTTGCAAAGAAATGGGCTTTTTCACTGACTCGTCCCCAACCAAATAGCATGATTCCTAAAAATCCTGCTTCAAGGAAAAAGGCGGACAATACTTCATAGGTCAGCAGTGGCCCAGTAATACTTCCTGCAATTCGAGAAAACTCACTCCAGTTTGTCCCAAACTGATAGCTCATAACGACCCCAGAAACGACCCCCATACCAAATGTCACGGCAAAAATCTTGAGCCAATATTTATAGAGGTCTTGATAGATTGGATTATGACTACGTAGCCATTTCCATTCTAGAACTGCTAGAAAACAAGCGAGACCGATTGACGTTGCAGGAAAAATAATATGAAACGAGACTGTAAAGGCAAATTGGATACGTGCTAACTCTAACGCTGTTAAACCTAAGTCCATAATGAGTCCTCCAACGGATAACTGAATCGTTGTAAAACTAGTTCAACAGACATTTTTTTAGCGATGTGTTTGTCTCGCTCTTGCTGTTGATCAGCAAAAGAAATTCGATAAAGCATATAAAACTCACTTTCTCAATAATTTAGTTAAATAAATGATTACATTGAGAAAGCAAAAGGAGGGGCTCGACCTTGGGGGATGAGAAATAAACGCTGTAATGAGAAAAAGAACGCGATAAAAACTTGATATAAGTGTAAAAAGCGGACTTGTAAGCGAACAAAAACTTCTTTAACTCCAAGTGTTGGAGGCGCAACTAAATGCCCATAAAAGAAACAGAATGGACATTGATGGTTAAAGTCGTGTTGATGCGAATGATGTGTCGAATCAAAATGTACATGATCGCTTGTTGAGTGATTATGTTCTAAATGATTTTGATGTGATGTATGTGCTGAGTGAGCAGTGTGTTCGTGTTTCATTTGGGAAGACAGATGCGTTACAGTCTCACAAGCTGGAGAAATTTGATATTTCTCTGGCAATAGAGGCTGCAAGAAGACAGCTATCTGTAATGCTATTGTTGCAAAAGCAAACAATATCCCAAGTCGATGTATCAAGACACTTCTCTACATTGGTTACTTCAAACCAGCAAGTTGAGATTTCAAGTAATTCTTACTAGCTAACTCAACTTTCGATTAGTAGTCATCATACACCTAAATTTAAGAAAAATCTTATATATAAAATACATATATTATTATTTTTTAATATAATTTACTAAGTAATGATTTTACTCACTTTTCTAAAGGGGCTGAACGTTGAATAAAGAACCGACCCAAGCTGAAAATGCCATTGCTAAAATTCCCCACAAGGTAATACGTAAGCTGCCTTTGAGCATTGAGGTCTTTGCAAAATAACTCGATAAAGCACCTAAAAATGCAAGAGAAATAATACCTGTAATTAATACTGACTGAGCTACCCATTCGTGTGAACTGAGTAGAATCGCTAACATAGGCAACGCTGCGCCACATGAAAATGATGCTGCTGATGAAAGCGCTGCTTGCACAGGGTTTGCTGCGGTATTTTCATGAATACCGATTTCATCACGAGCATGTGCACCAAGCGCGTCATGAGCTGTTAACTGTACAGCAACTTCATGGGCGAGTTCAGGGCTCAAACCACGCGAAATATAAATTTGAGTTAATTCTTTTAGCTCGGCATGAGGGTTTTTTTCAAGTTCATGGGCTTCTGAACGTAGATCAGATTGCTCAATATCTTCTTGTGATTTAACAGAAATATATTCTCCAGCAGCCATAGATGTAGCACCAGAAATCAAGCCTGCAATACAAGTAACTAAAAGTGTATGAGAGCTAGCGCCACTAGCTGCCATCCCCATAATTAAACTGGTTACAGAGATAATTCCATCATTTGCACCAAGTACGGCTGCACGAAGCCAGCCAGAACGCTGCATAACATGGATTTCAGAGTGGTGAGAATGCGACATAATTTTACTCGTATGAAAATATTGTTGGTTATCTACAAAGTGATGTCTTCAAGTTTTATTTTTTGGTTTTATCAATGATTCATCAACTTAACTTACTTATAAAATAACTTATTTTAACGATATCAGAACAGCTGTTTAGTTATAATATGTGAATAATTCACCGTTTTAACTCTTTGTTTAATCTACTATTCATAGTAGTTGCGCTGAGTGCTTTTAGTTGAGATATAAAATGAACTATTCTAAGAAAAAGCCCATAACATATTCATTATTAGCTTTCAGTTTAATGTTTCCTTTTCAATCCTCATTCAGTGCCGAGGCTGGTTTTGTAAAAGAGGGAGATGCTGAGTATAAGCCTGGCAACCCGATTTATGATCGTTGGGATCAATTCTATAAGCTTGAGCCAAATCAGCCAGAGCAGGCTGAAAAAGTTTTGCTAGAACTGAGCGAAATTACACCTCAAGATGTAAAGGTTTGGAAAAGTTTAACTTATCTACAAATTCGCCTAAATAAACAAGATCAAGCACTTCAGAGCGTACAACAAGCCTCAAAACTTGCCCCGCAAGATGATCAACTTAAATTACAACAAGCCTATCTGTTAAATCAGCTCAAAAAAGACAAAGATGCATTACCGATTTTTAAGGATTTAACAACTTCAAATAACCCAGAAATTGCGAGTAAAGCACAAGAGGCGGTACGTAATTTAAGCGGTGGTGCTGTAAAACCAATATTTAAAGATATCTATTTCGCTCCGTCATATGAGTCACGTTACGATGATTTTATTTTTCCATTAAAAATGCGCTATGGGAAAAACTTAGATAATGGACGTGCACAAGTTTATGGTTTTATAAACCTTAACCGAGATACAAAGTCTAAAGGTGGTGTTCGACCAGAGATTATTGATGAGAATGCTGTAACTGTTGGTGTTGGTGCAAATTATCAACCTTGGACGTCAATACCAGTTCGAGCTTATTTAGAAGTTGGTGGCAGTTATGATCTGATTGATCGTAATCGCGATAAATTCCGTGAAAGTGTGGTCGGTGGTGTAACAGGTTATCAAGAGTGGTATGCCAATCCAACCATTGAACAACGTACAGTTTGGAATGACTATTTTACTGACTTATATGGAAACATAGCGAGTTATTCCAGAGAGGACTATAGCGTGATTGCTGATTTGAGATTACGTTCAGGTTTTAATGTATATCGAGGTGAAGCTGGTACGGTACAGGCCTATGGCAAATTACATGCCTTAGCCGATTCAAAAGGTGAAAACTACAATAACTTATTTGAATATGGTGCTGGTGTGGCATGGCAACCATTTAACTACATACCTGTGAAAATTCGTGTTGAACGTCTATATGGGAACTATTTTAAAGATGCTTTGGCGGATGGTACTGACAGCTATAACAATACTCGTACCGAACTTGTTTTTTATAAGGATTTTTAAATAATGAAGAAACTTATTTCAATCGTATTTGGAACAAGACCTGAATTAATTAAGTTAGCACCAGTGATTCTTCAGGCCCAACAAGATCAACGGTTTCAAGTCGAAGTTATTTTTACTGGGCAACATGATGAGTTAGTACGCGATGCGATTGATTTTTTCCAAATCAAAATTGATCATCGTTTAAAAATGATGAATGCTGGTCAAAGTCTAAATCAGCTCCTCATTCAAGGTCTTGGTCAGCTCGAAAATATTTTTAATGATGGTAAACAGCGTGATGCGGTCATCATTCAAGGCGACACAACGACAGTTTTAGCTGCTGGTCTTGTCGCATTTTCTATGAAAATTCCAGTCGCTCATGTTGAAGCTGGTCTGCGATCATTTGATTTAGATCATCCATTTCCTGAGGAAGGCAATCGTCAGCTTGTGTCCCGTGTTACGAAATGGCATTTTGCTCCGACAGAACAATCTAAGCTCAATTTGCTGCAAGAACATATTGCTGAAGAAAGTATTACGGTTACAGGAAATACTGTTGTGGATGCAGTGTATTTAGGTCGAGAGCTTATCCATAAACAAGGGAGCGAAAGTAATCATCTTGAACAGCATGGTTTAAACTTCCCAAAAGAGGCTCGAGTTGTATTAATTACAGCACATCGTCGTGAGAATTTTGGTGAAGGTATTCAAAATATTTGTGCTGCTGTTGAATATCTAGCACGACAATTTAAAGATGTACATTTTGTATGGCCTGTTCATTTGAATCCAGCAGTGCATGATATCGTGCACGCAAAATTTAGTGATCATGCTCAGGTTCATCTGGTTAAACCACTTGATTATCCAAGTTTGTTGGCAGTAATTGATCGTGCTGAATTCATATTGACGGATTCTGGTGGTCTGCAAGAGGAGAGCCCATCATTCCATAAACCAGTTCTTATTCTAAGAGAAACAACGGAGCGTCCTGAGGTTGTTCAGGTTGGTGCTGGTATTTTGGTAGGAACTGATCAAGGGAAGATTGTGAATGAAGCAGAAAAGTTACTTTCTGATCGTGAGCACTATAATCTGATGGCAAATGCACCAAATCCTTTTGGTGATGGTAAGGCATCATTAAGAATTTTGGATCAAATTGCTTTTGGATAAACCAGATGATGGTTAATCAACCATAACGCAATTTATACCATAATGTAACAGCATAAACAGTCCAGCGGTTCATGTAATGTGGGCCGTCAAAAATATAAACTTTTTGACCTTCATAAGCTTTTAATTGTTCAGCGATTTCCCAAGGATATGCTGAACGAAATTGTCCATTTTTCCTTGGCCTAAATGCTTCTAATACAATAATGATATGTTCTTTACCAAACTCAAGTTGAAGCTGTTCCAAAGTCTTTCTTGCTTGTTCAGGAGTACGAGTTCCTACACCGACGCCATCCTGAAAGAACACACCAGTATGCTCAGGTAACCAACTTCTTAACCAAGAATCTAAGTGATGTGGTGTTTGCTCAGCGCTATAAATACTGATCCAGACTGGCTTGGCTAGAATATTAATCGCTTTAGCTAGATCGTCTACACAAATCCATGTTGGATCTGCTTCTACGGGGAAGTAATATCCTTTAAGCGGGTATGATTGAGTTTGCTCAATAATTTTTTTTGAGTGTGTTGCCAGATTTACAACATTTGCTCGTGCTGTTTTTTCATCATATTCACCAGCAAGACCTAAAATAATATTTTCTGCCCACGGTTTTTGATTCAGTTTTTTTAGGCTGATATTCTTTTCCCATTTGGGAAAATCCATATCGAGATCAAACCAAGATTTTGATTCAACAATCGACCACTGTGGAACAAAAGTATTTACCCCTAATAAGTCCCAATTTCCCTTGGGGGCAGTTGTGGCTAGGTCTGGTTGCCAAAACATACCTTCAATTTGAGGAGGTTGTATGTCAGGGCTACTGTGCATACAACCTGAGGCAATTAGCGCTGAGAGAATAAGGCCAATTATAATTGATTTTTTTTTAGTCGGCCTTGTTGTTATCATTGCGACGTTTTCGCCAATACCAGAATAGAATCACCATTATAATGATCGTAGAGATGGTAACAATCAAGATGAAAAATGAAGATTGTTGTACTAAAGGCGCTTTTTGATTACCAACGATGATTTTTTGCAAAATAAAAACTTGGCCATTTTCAGCAACTAAAATCTTGCTGGCATTATTTGGAATGTCATGCTGAATTTTATCCCAAAGTCGTGTAAAGTTCTGTGCTCCCTCTAACGAGTCTGTAATAACATCAAAACGTTGATCATGTGAACTCACCAAAAAACCACGTGCAGTTGCTGGTGCATATATCACGTCAGGGTGCATTAAAACTTGTTGTCGATATATATTTGGATTGACTTGAACGTTTAAGACTTCTGGTTTGGCATTGTCAAACTTCACTAGGTTTAATGGCACAGGATCATTGGTCATCAACATTTTCTTGGCTGTTTGACTAATTGCAATCGCCATTTCTAAACTACCAGGATGGCTATCTATTGCGATGGTTGGGTGAGTTGCAAAGCTTACTGAGAGTGATCCAACACCGTTTTTCATTTTATGTGGTAGTTTTACGGTTGATTTTTGGGTATCAATCCATAATGAACCTTTTGCCGTCGGTAAACACTGTGAGTTTACAATCACCGAGTTTTCCAACTTCATGCTAAACGTTGTGTCATTAGAAATATTTTTAGCAAAGTAGTTGAATTGACGATTGACTGGGTCAGATGCCAAGTCAGCAGTTTTTAAACTGCCTGCTAATCCACCATCAATCCATGTGGTGATATTTGAGCCTTCGAGTAAACCACTTTGTACGCGAAGTGCAATTTGACCTTGTAAGATATCGGTTGGTTGCCAAACAGCAGGGAAGTTTAAGAATAGATTTTTCTCAGCTTGGTTTAATCGAAAATCACTAATCCCCAGATCGGCAAGCGTTTTAATTTCTTTCAACTGTGCCCAGTTAGGTGCAGCAATTTTATTTGGAAGATATGTTGCCGAAGTATCTAACTGATCTAAATAATTAGTATTGAGTAAGCCATTGATTGCCGATTTTAGTTTCTCAGGTTGGTCATATTGAATTTCTAAAGTAGGGATATCATCCTTTAGAATAATTTGAGCGAATGTGCCATTTGGTAAAGGTGTTGCTGACTTTTTCAGTTCAATAAAGAAATTAGCAGGTTGATTCGTCGGCGCATTTTGTTCGTACCATTTGATTTGAGTAACTGGCGTCCATGCACTCACTAAGCGACCAAGCATCGAAGCTTCAGTTAAGTTGGCGGGGTTATATTTTAAAACACCGATAAAAGGTGTTGGACGCACAATTTGTGGATTGAATAGGGCATCAGGTAAGTCTTTCAGTTTGTAAACTGGGCGATGACGTAAATAATCTATTTTTGAGTTGGTTAGGTAGGTAACTTGATCCACATCTTCACTACAGAATGTCGTGCGATTCGCTGCAGGTGAAGTTGATGGTGAATATTGTTGCAGAATAAAATCAAGGCGATGGAAGCCACTTTTACTCGCAGGAATATTAAAACTCAGTTCACCCGTGCCGTTGAGCATAGTGTTATAGATGAGTTTGTCATCATATTTCACCAGTAGGGATGTGTAGTGTTCAGTTGCATATTCACTGCTGAAACGAATACTTTGCCATTCTGAACCTTTTCCGATATAGAAATAGTGGGGCTCAATGGTGTATTTATTTGAGGTATCAATATTGTCAAAAGTCCAAGTATTCCATGTCTCTGCATTGGATAAAATCGGCAAAGAGAGCGCTGCGCTGGTTAAAAGAACTTTCAATACTTGATGATGTAATGGATTTTTTTTCATTTATTTTCTCTCTTTGCTACGTTCAGTTTTGTACCACTGTAATGAGTTTCCCTGTATTTTATTTTTCAACATATCGTATGCTGCTTTGAAAACGATGAATAAGAAAATTTGGGAATAGGTTACATAGGATAAAACTGAGAAGAAATACAGTTGTGGTTTTGCTCTTTCTAATGAAAGCGTGAACCACATTTGGGCAACATATAAGCAAAATGATAAGCCCCAAAGTAAGGTGAATGGACCCGCAAGTGTGATCCCTGCAATACCGAGTAAGCCTAAGCTTAACGTGATATGACTCCATATTAGTGCTGGCACAAACAGTACATAGCACATGATGTTATTAAAGATCTCGATCCCAATTGGAAAAGGTTTTCTTAAAGCAATAGGTAAATATTTACTGGTTACATAAAAGTTACCTTGTGTCCAACGAGAACGTTGTTTGAAAAATACGCTGAGTGAAGGAGGGTCTTGTTGCCAACCCACCGCGTAAGGCACCCATTTGATTCTTCGCTGACCCAAGAAAATCCTAAAGCTCATTTCAGTATCATCTACCAGCGATTTTTCATCGAAACCACCTAAGGTTTCTAAGGCATCACGCCAGATCACATAGTTGGTTCCCATCAATGTTGAGAGCTCAAAACGTTGCCAGCGTCCACCTTGGAAAATCCACTGAAAGAAAATAAATTCAATTGCAATAAAGCGAGTCAAAATACTATCTCGCCAGTTCCGTGTACGAACCTTACCGTTTACCGCAACTAACTTTTTATCAGCAATTAAGGTTTGAGCAAGTAAACGGACGCAATCTGGTTCAGGGGTGCTGTCGGCATCATAAACAACGATTAATTCACCTTTGGCATGTGGTAAACCGTTATTTAAAGTGCGAGATTTACCTTTTCCTCCCATACCCTTCGGGACATTGACGATTTTAATACAGGGATAAATTGCTGCCATGCCCTCCGCGATTTCTAAGGTATTGTCTTTAGAACCATCATTGATCAGTAAGACTTCATAGGCATGAGCTGGATAATCTTGTTGTGCAATTGCATGTAAAGTATCTTCGATAACAACGCCTTCGTTATAGGCGGGAATCAAGACACTTAAAAATGGCCATTGCTCAGGCACAGGCATATTTTCGAGTTCGCGGGCGGCATTTTTTGAGTATTTCCAAGCTTGATAACTGAGCCATGCCCAAAAGGCTTGGGGAATCCAAATACCCAAAAAACCAAATAAGAAAAGAACATCAATTGCGGGCATTTATTCTTCTCCTACGAATGATTGACATAATCAGGATCAGCAATAAAGTGCATCCGAGTAATAAAGAAATCCATGAAATCGAGCTACCAAATGTACTTAATAAGCTTGGATAACGGGCAGAAAAGATATAATCGAGTGGAATTACCACGGTACTCATCACTATTAAAAAGTAACCCGATGGGCTGGTTTTTACTCCCTGAGGTGTACTTTGAAACTTGGTCTTATGTATTTTCCAAGAAATTCCAAGCTGTGGATATTCAATATTATTTAGAGACATATTCTCAGGAGGATTGATAATCACTTGATAACCTGAACTTAATGTCGCATCTGTGGTCGCGTTATAAAAATATTGTTGTTTACGTTGGATGGCACGAGCTGGAATATTTAAATCATCGTCTTGTGATTGGATGATATAACTCCCCGCAGGTTGTGAAATGATGTTTTCATCCCAGCCTGTTTGTACAAACGCAACCAACGGTCGTAAACCAATTGCAGTAGAAAAAGTCGCTTTAGATGCAAAGTATCTTGATTGCTTCATTTGATAGTAAGCAACAGGAATAGCACCTTCACTCACTGCTTTTTTAATTCTTATATAATCAATTAAACTAAAATATTCATTGGGTAAAATAACACCAGGCTTAATACCGTGTTCAACTAACTTTTGAAAACTTTCAGACTGTAATTGATCGGAAGTGAATACTGGCCACCATGTCGGAGGCTTTGAAAAAAAGTGCGGAATTGCCTGAGTAGATTGGATTTGCGTTAATGAGTCATCATAACGACGCTCAATTTTACAATGATAATATTGTTGATAAAAATCCTGTAAGGTTTGATCTGGGAAATTAGCGGTTGCCACTAATATTCCGCAAATGTTTACGATCACTGACATTTATGCATCTCCACTAATAGGAGCAACGCATTCATTGTGTTGTTCAATTTGAAGCTTAAGCACGCTTAGTTCTTGTAAGCGTTGTACAAATAGAGGGGGGGAGAGGTCATCATCTGATTTATTTTCATGAATGACAATACTTCTAATTTCACTAAGCTCTTCACTAATGAAATGATAAATGACACTGTCTTGATCACTTGATAAAATCTCCATGATCTTATTCTGAGTTTCTTTCCAAATATCTTCACCTAACATTTCTCGGATAAGAACAGTGTTAGTGATATGTATGCTAAAAACTTTATAATGATCTTTTTGAGTGAGTTTCAATAACTTGCGTAATTCAACCTGAAAATGATTTAAAGCTGTTAACGGTAAAATATCATGTTGATAGTTTCGATCATAACTTTGAATATCACGATAAGTTTTAAGGGCGTTTTGAATATTATGACGTACGGCACTCATAAAAATTGGTGCCATTGGAATCACAAAAAGTAAGAGTAACTGTCTTTCAATATAGGTTTGATTGGCTAAATCTAAGGCAAAATAAACAGCCATACTTACGAATGCAACTAAGCCTAAAATCAGTGCTAAACCGACATTTAAAAAAGCACCCGAGATTAATAAGAGCAATAGGAAAATCCAACTACCGCGATAAGTTGCAGGCAGCCACTCATATGCGATTATTCCCATAAAAATTTGAGAAGAGATAATCCATAAGACGAGGGCTGGAGCAGGATTTTTTTGCATAATAGTTTTAATTTTATTAAATTATTCTGTGATTAATTTAGCATTTTAGCCGTATGCATTCGATTGTTTTATGTTATTTATTTTTTAAAATAATTGTATAAAACAGTAACATAAATTTTTTATCTATTAAATTTATGATATGCGAGGCAACTTATAAGTAAGTCTTAAATACTTCAATCGCTTTTGCTCTTGATGTCTTTAGATCAACCATAGGGCGTGGATAATCTAGGTGTTTTATTGTATTTTTTGCATAAGGATCATGGATGGTTTTAGCATCTAAATGGGCAAGTTCAGGTACCCAATGTCGAATATAATCACCATTTTCATCGAATTTCTGTGATTGGCTGATTGGGTTGAAAATACGGAAATAAGGAGCAGCATCTGTTCCTGTTGAAGCACACCATTGCCAGCCACCATTATTGGCTGCCAAGTTTCCATCAATCAACTGTTGCATAAACCATTGTTCACCTTTGCGCCAGTCGATGAGTAGATTTTTGCTGAGGAACATGGCACAGATCATGCGAACACGATTGTGCATCCAGCCAGTCGCTAAGAGTTGACGCATACCCGCATCAACAATTGGAATCCCTGTTTGCCCTTGTTGCCATCGTTCCAGTCCACTCGGATCATCATTCCATGTGATTTTTTGAGTAGATGCTTTAAATGGCTGATGCTTAGAAACTTGCGGGAAGTCAAATAAGATATGTTGATAAAATTCACGCCACAACAACTCATCTAACCATGTCTGTTGACCTTCAGACTCAATTAAAAAATCACCATGTTGTTGCCTAAATAAAGCTTGGATGCACTGTCGAATAGAAATAATGCCGATATTTAAGTAAGCGGATAATTGGCTCGTTCCAGATTGAGATGGAAAGTCTCTTGCTGTTTTATAGTCTGTGACATGATCTTTGATAAATTGATCTAATAACGATAAAGCATAAGATTCTCCAACAGGCCATTCTGTTAAATGGCGATCCTTGATTTGGGTCAAGTAAACAGAACGTAATGTTTCGATATCCGCTGTTGAGTATTGAGCAATATCAATCTGGATTTTATTTTGTGGAGATGGCGCTGGATAGCATTGTGGTAAACCATGTTCTAGACGTTGGTAGCAGGTTTTTTTGAACGCGCCAAAAACTTGGTAAGGCGCATCTGATTGATTGCGGATCGAGGCAATCGGAAATAAGGTACGATCATGAAAAAGATGAAACTCTTTTTTTTGTGAATTGAAAAAGGCTTGTACTTCCTTATCTCGTTTTAACTCGTTGACTCCGAGTTCGATATTGGCAAAGATGTTTTCAATCTGAATCTCTTGCAGAAGTGCGTTGAAGTAATCAGGAATGTCTTTCCAAAGATCAATGTTTTTTATAATCAGCGGAATATTGAGTGCGTTTAGTTGTTGTTCCAATGTTTGTAATTGGCGTAAATAAAAATCTATTTTAATCGCTGCATCATCATGTCGTTGCCATTGTGCAGGTGACAAAATGCAGATTGCAATGCAAGGACCAGCTTGAGTTGCATGCCATATCGCAGCATGATCATGGATTCTTAAATCTTGGCGAAACCAAATTAACTGATAAGCATTTGACATAGAATGGCTGTATTAAAATTTAATTTAAAAGATTAATTATTATTTTATCTAAGTCTATGTGAAGAAAAAGCAAAGCCGAAGCTTTGCTTTTTTAAAATCTAATTCAAGAAATGAATTAGTGGTGGTGACCACCTACACCGTGTACGTGACCGTGATCTAATTCTTCTTGAGAAGCGTCACGGATTTCTACGATTTCAACTTCGAAAGTAAGGTCTTGACCAGCAAGCGGGAAGTTTGCATCAACGATAACGTTTTCGCCTTCGATCGCTTTAACTGTAACGATTTGAACGCCGTCATCAGTTTGAGCTTGGAATTGCATACCAGGTTGGATGTTGTCTACACCTTGGAACATTTGAGCTGGAACTTCTTGAACTAGGTCAGGATTGTATTCGCCGTAACCTTCAGCAGCTGGAACGTTTACAGTGAATTTCTCACCAACAGTTTTGCCTGTAAGTGCATTTTCTAAACCAGGAATGATGTTGCCCGCGCCGTGCAAATATGCAAGTGGTTCACCTTGAGATTGATCAAGTGTTTCACCCTCAGCGTTTGTTAAAGTGTAGTGGAATGAAACCACGTGGTTATTTGCAATAGCAGTCATGTTATTTGATCCATTCAATCAATTTAGGTGTACATCATAAAGTGAAAAATAGGTTCTTTTCCACTTTTTGACACTATTCAACTATAAATGGGAACGAAATTTGAGATTTCAACTCAATACAGTTTAATTTTTGGGCGGACACGACGCGTCAGAAAATCTTTCATGGTTAACATACCTGCTTGGGTATAACCATGAATATTCGCTTGATGCAGTCGGTAGAGTGAGACGTACATCGTTTTTGCAATAAAGCCTTGAACGCTGACATCGCCAAGCAATTCTCCTACAGCTTGATTACGGCTCAATGAAACCAATGAACCTTTATCATTAAAGCTAAACATAGGTTGTGGCGTGCCTGCTATGCGAGCAGCCATTGCATCCACTAGAAACGTTGCTTGCTGACTGGCTACTTGAGCACGAGGGCCCAATGGTGGTTGACGTGCATCTAACTGGCAATTCGCGCAGTCACCAAAAGCAAAGACATTTTGGTCTGAGTAGGTTTGTAGTGTCGCGTAAACCATCAAACGATTAATCTTATCTCGTTTGAAATCCTCGAAACTTTCTAAAACCTTAGGTGCTTTTACACCTGCTGCCCATACTGTGATATCTGAATGGATAACTTCACCATGGCTAAAATAGACATTTGATTCATCCACTTTTTGGACTTTATGTTGAGTCAAAATTTCAATGCCCATTTTTTTAAGCTGTTTTGCACTATGCGCAGCAGTCTTTTCATTTAATGCTGGCAAAATACGGTCAGATGCTTCGATCAGCGTAATTTTGACTTGTTTAGGGTCAATTTTCTTCAAGCCATAACGGTAGAAGTTCTTGGTGGTTTCAATTAACTCAGCAGCAAGTTCAACGCCTGTTGCACCCGCACCGACAATTCCAATATTCAAAGCGCGTACATCTGCTTGATTTTGCGCCTCGATGTAAAGATGGAATAAATCTTGTTGGAAAATATCAGCCTGCTGGCGGCTATCTAAGAAATGACAATGTTCACGAACACCTTCTGTTCCAAAATCATTAGATACCGAGCCGACGGCAAGCACTAAGGTATCGTATGTCAGGTTTTGAATTTGAGGCGTGTGTTCTTTGGAAAGCTGTGGGGGAGAAGTCACAATTTGCTTTTGGTCTTTATTGACCTTAATGAGTGTGCCGAGTACAAACTCGAAATGATGCTTTTCAGCGTGGGCAAAATAATTGGTTTGTTCTTCGTGAGGATTGAGAGAGCCAGCGGCTATTTCGTGTAGGAGAGGTTTCCATATGTGTGTGAGGTTTTGATCGACTAGGGTAATTTTAGCTTTCTTTCGTCTACCAAAACGTTCACCTAGTTGTGTTGCAAGCTCTAAACCACCTGCGCCACCGCCCACAATCACGATATGATGTAAGGTTTTGCTCATGATTAACCTAATTATTTTTGTGAAAGGATGGTTGGATTATGCCATCCTTTTTTCACGATTGTATGGTCAATCTTGATAAAAATAGTAGACTTTTTATCCTTGATTTAGAGGGTAAAGTTTGGCAACCTTAGAATCATTGGTTGAAAAAAATGAGAATAAATTAGAGAACCAAATCATAATTTTCTGGAAAATATTAGCCTCTTCAATATGCACATCATTCTCAATCTGAAAGCTGCGAATTAACTGATTATTTTGATAAATTGACACAGTTGCCAAGTTCATCACTTGCATCAATGGTGCAGTTAAATGCTGTTCATTCAACTCAATATTGATATGCGTATTTGTTGTTTGTAATGGCTCAACCGATGTTACTTGCTGGTTAGCATCCACTAAATGAATACGTTGTGTCGTTAAGTCAAAGCTATTTAAGTCGATGGGTGCCGTTGGAGCGTATAAAGAGGTAGTTACAATCGTCGGTTGTTGAGTTTCAACCTTAAACATTTTTAACGTTGATTTAATTACGGGTAACTCAGCGATCAATCTTTGTTGTGGAATAACTTCTTCGTCACGCGTATAGGTATAAGCTAGATTCATAAGCTTATGCGCCACTTCCGCACGCTTTTCCGCACTTGGCGTACCTAGAACCACAACAATCAGACGGCGTTTTTCAACATGAGGATTAAGGGTTGGGCGTTCAGCAGTGAGTGCCAAATTATAACCCGCTGCTTTTGTATAACCTGTCTTTAAACCATCTGCTGTTGGATCCATTTTTAATGCAAGGTTAGTTGCATGATGGAAATGTTGGTTATAGCTAAAGCTTGGCATTTTTGAATAATATAAATATTCTGGTGTTTGTTTCACGATTGCTTTTGCAAGCATGCTCAGATCAGCCGCAGTAGAGTAGTGATCAGTCATCGTGATCCCAGCTGGATTACTAAAGTGAGTGTCTTTCATACCAAGTGCTTGAGCTTCTTGGTTCATTCGAGCAACAAACTGAGGAACACTACCTGAAATCTTTTCCGCAAGTGTTACTGCCGCATCATTGGCAGACATGACAATCAAGCCTGCTAAAAGCTGATCAACAGAAATTTGTTCGCCTGCTTTTAAATACATCTGGGACTCATCCCACATGATGGTATTCACCACAGGCGTTGCCGTAATAACGTCTTCTTTACGTAATTTTCCAGCTTCTATTTCTTTTAAAGCGATATAAGCAACCATCATTTTTGTCAGTGAAGCAGGGGCACGTTGTACATGACTATTGTGCTCTGAAATGATCTGTCCTGACTGAGCATCAATGATAGACCAAGCCTGTACTTCAACTGATTCTGGTGCGATATTAAGTAAATTTGCATGCGCGAAGTTGACACATAGCAAGCTAAACAACGTAAAGAGAGAGAGGATGAATTTCACGTAAACACCTTGTGTTGCCGATCCAATGGCACGAAATGCGAAAGAAGCATCCTATGACTTTTTGGCTATGGAAGCTAGCGACTTTTGCTGACAATTACGACATCTACGCATGACTTTGTAAAAAAATGCTAAGCTGTGAGAAATTGTTCTTATTTTTACGATCTAAAGCTATGTTGCACTACCAAATTGAGTTCGACGATTATCGCCAACATCTTGTTCATGTCACCCTTCGTTTTCTAGCAAATCCTAACCAAGAACTTTGGTTGCCAACATGGATACCGGGTAGTTATTTGGTTCGAGAGTTTTCAAAGCATATCGAATCAGTGAAGGCTTCTGATGAAGCAGGGCGCATACTGAGCATTAAAAAGACAGAAAAGAATCGCTGGCGTTTATTCAATACGGATCATGAATTGATTACGGTTGAATATGATGTCTATGCATATGATTTATCTGTTCGTGGTGCTTATGTTGATCAAACTCGTTTATATATCAACCCAGCATGTGTTTGCTTAGGTTTACAAGATCAAGAACAAGCACCTTGTGAAGTTGAGGTTTTCCTACCTGATGAGCTAAAGCATTTTCAGATTGCAACAGGTCTAACTTCAAAGAGCCTCGTCAAAGGTCGTTTCACTTTAAAAGCTGAAAATTATGATCAGTTGATTGATAGTCCATTTGAACTTGCTGATCAAAGTCGTTTTAGTTTCGTAGCTAATGGTATTTCACATGAGTTTGTGATTTCTGGTAAACACAGTACCGATTTGGATCGTTTAAAAGCAGACATCAAGAAAATCTGTGAAACTGAAATTAACATGTTTGGTTCTGCGCCATTTAAAGACTATACCTTTATGACTATGGCGACTGGTAATAGTTATGGTGGATTAGAACACTGTAATAGTACGAGTTTAATTACGCCACGCGATGACCTTCCAAAAGCAGGCGAAGCTGAAGAACCATCTAAGGATTATCAACGTTTCTTAGGCTTATGTAGTCATGAGTATTTCCATTCATGGTTAGTTAAATTTATCCGTCCTGAAAATTTTGCCAATTATGATTTGCACAAAGAAGGCTACACCAGCTTACTTTGGATTTTTGAAGGTTTCACCTCTTACTATGATGATTTAATTTTATTGCGTAGCGGTGTGATTTCTCAGAAGTCATATTTAGATTTACTCAAAGCACAAATTGATCGTTATTTGCAAAATCCTGGTCGCTTTATTCAGTCAGTTTCTGAGTCGAGTTTTGATGCATGGATTAAATTCTATCGCCAAGATGAGAACTCAAATAATGCGGGAACGAGTTATTACAACAAAGGCAGCTTAGTCGCACTGTGTTTAGATTTAGGATTGCGTTTGCGTGGTTCGAATCTTGACTCTCTCATGCGTCGTTTATATGAAAATACTCAAAATGGGATGCAAGTAAATGATCGTACCATTGTTGAGCTATGCAATGAGTTGACGGGGGATAATTGGATTGAACAAATCAATCACCTCATCAATACTACAGATGAATTACCACTCGATCAGTTGTTTCCTGAGTTTGGTTTAAGTTACAGCATTAAAAATGACAAGGCTTTGCCATTTGGTTTAAAAGTGGCAGATAAGGCGGAAGGTGTTGTGATTCAACAAGTGCGTCGCGAGAGTGCCGCTGCTCAGGCTGGCTTATCTGCTAACGATGTCATTATTGCCGTTGATGGTTTAAAGGCATCTGAAAAACTCTTAGCGAAGTACGCAAAGCAACAAGGCACATTTACAGTTTATGCATTCCGTCGTGATGAATTGTTGCAGTTTGAAATTTCAGCAGGAGAAAATTTACTCTCAACAGTTGAATTTAACATTGATGATCAAGTGAAGTTGGATGCTTGGTTGAAAGGCTGATTTAGTCAATGATCTAAATTCTCGGATCAAGATTTTTATTGGAAAAGAGGGATTCAGTTTTGAGTCCCTCTTTTCCAATTGGATTTAATTTCCACGATATGTTGAATATCCATAAGGACTAATGAGCAGAGGGATATGGTAGTGCTCAAGTTTTCCATCAACAGAAAAGATAACTGGAACTTCTGGGAAAAATGAACTCTGTTTATTCTTTTGAAACCATTCACCTGTTTTAAACGTCACTTTATAAATACCTTTTTCAAAAGGTGTGTCCTGTGGATATAGCGCAGTGATTCGACCTTGTTGATTCGTGGTGCTTTTACTTAGTTCTTTCCATTGATCCTTTTCTTGTTTTTCTAAAATCACTTTTACGCCAGCAGAGGGAAGACCATTCTCTAGATTGAGAACATGCACGCTTAGCGGATTTTGAGCAAAGCTAAAAGATGAAATAAAAATCGCTGAAACTGGAACAAGCGCTTTAATCATGTTTCTGATCCTAAAAATAAAAAAATGATTTTAATCATTTGTTCAAAATTTAGGTTTACAAAATGTATATGAAACTAGAGTCGAATATTCGTTTGGATTAAAACAATCTATTATGAATAGATATTTCTTGTAAAAGATTGGACATATATTTATGTACAAATATAAGTCCAAAGATGAATGCACAAATTGGATAAAGAATATTCATATTGTGGTATTTCGTAGCGAAATGTCGTTATCACGATATATTGCATTGACTGAGAAGTAATCAAAGCTGATACTCTCATGTTTTATTTAATCTAACCGGTTCGTTAGTGGTAAAGCTTAAGCTTTATACTATTATTTCGTAGCGAAATGTCATTATCACGGGATATTGCGTTGACTGCGACAAGATCAGGGCTGATACTCTCAGACCTTATTTAAGCAAACCGGTTTTAAAGGACTGGGTCAAAAGCTCGCTCCTCAAAAACTCAACCTAACACAAGGGGCTATATATGGCTGGTGGAAAGTCAAAAATCATTTACACACTGACTGATGAGGCGCCACTACTGGCGACCTATTCTCTACTGCCGATCATTGAGACCTTTACTAAGCCAGCTGGCATCGAGATTGTCAAGAGTGACATTTCTGTAGCTGCACGTGTACTTGCAGAATTCTCGGACTATTTAAGCGACGAGCAGAAAGTGACTAACAACCTTGCGGAGCTAGGTCGTCTCACGCAAGATCCAGATACAAACATCATTAAGCTTCCAAATATCAGTGCTTCTGTTGCTCAGTTGACTTCATGTATCAAAGAGCTTCAATCAAAAGGTTTTCCAATCCCTGACTATCCAGAAAACCCGACCACTGAAGAAGAGAAAGCAATCAAAGCTCGTTACGGTAAATGTCTTGGTTCAGCAGTAAACCCTGTTTTACGTGAAGGTAACTCTGATCGCCGTGCGCCAACTGCTGTTAAGAATTATGCTAAAAAACACCCGCACTCAATGAGCGAGTGGAAGCAATGGTCACAAACTCACGTTTCACACATGGAAGAAGGTGACTTCTACCACGGTGAAAAATCAATGACGCTTGATCGCGCACGTAACGTAAAAATGGAACTCATCACTAAAAATGGTGAAACCATTGTGCTTAAGCCGAAAGTTGCGCTTCAAGACGGTGAAATCATTGATTCAATGTTTATGAGCAAAAAAGCACTTTGCGATTTCTATGAGAAAGAACTCGAAGATTGTCGTGAAGCTGGTATCTTGTTCTCATTACACGTTAAAGCAACCATGATGAAAGTTTCACACCCGATCGTATTTGGTCACTGTGTGAAAATTTACTACAAAGATGCTTTTGAAAAACACGGTAAGTTATTTGACGAATTAGGTATTAATGTCAATAACGGTATGGCTGGTCTCTACGAGAAAATTGAGACGCTTCCTACATCACTCCGTGAAGAAATTATCGAAGATTTACACGCTTGCCAAGAACACCGTCCTGCATTAGCAATGGTAGATTCAGCAAAAGGCATCACTAACTTCCATTCGCCAAATGACATCATTGTCGATGCATCTATGCCAGCAATGATCCGTGCGGGCGGTAAAATGTGGGGTGCTGATGGTAAGCAGTACGATGCTAAAGCGGTTATGCCTGAATCAACTTTCGCACGTATTTACCAAGAAATGATCAACTTCTGTAAATGGAATGGTAACTTTGACCCACGTACCATGGGAACAGTGCCAAACGTTGGTTTGATGGCGCAAAAAGCAGAAGAATACGGTTCACACGACAAGACTTTTGAAATTTCTGAAGCAGGTGTTGCAAACATCACTGACTTAGACACTGGTGAAGTGTTGATGTCTCAAAACGTTGAGGAAGGCGATATCTGGCGTATGTGTCAGGTGAAAGACGCACCAATCCGTGACTGGGTGAAACTTGCTGTAACGCGTGCGCGTAACTCTGGTATGCCAGCAATCTTTTGGTTAGATCCATACCGTCCACACGAAAATGAGTTGATCAAGAAAGTTGAAGAATATCTGAAAGATCACGATACAGATGGTTTAGATATCCAAATTATGTCGCAAGTTCGTGCAATGCGTTATACGCTTGAGCGCGTAGCTCGTGGTTTAGATACGATTTCTGTAACTGGTAACATCTTACGTGACTACTTAACTGATTTGTTCCCAATCATGGAGTTGGGCACATCAGCGAAAATGTTGTCTATCGTACCGTTGATGGCTGGTGGTGGAATGTACGAAACAGGTGCGGGTGGTTCAGCGCCTAAACATGTACAACAGCTTGTAGAAGAAAATCATTTGCGTTGGGATTCTTTAGGTGAATTCCTTGCACTTGCTGTTTCTTTAGAAGAGCTTGGCATTAAAGAAGATAATAACCGCGCTAAATTGCTTGCTAAAACATTAGATCAAGCAACTGGTAAACTTCTTGATAATGACAAGTCTCCATCACGCCGTACAGGTGAGTTGGATAACCGTGGTAGCCACTTCTACTTGGCAATGTACTGGGCTGAAGCTTTGGCTGCTCAAGGCGAAGATGCTGAGTTAAAAGCTAAATTTGCGCCTCTTGCAAAAGCATTGGCTGAAAATGAACAGAAAATTGTTGCTGAGCTTGCTCAAGTACAAGGTAATGCTGCGGACATCGGTGGTTATTATGCAGTAGATACTGCAAAAGTAAATGCTGTAATGCGTCCAAGTGCTACGCTTAATGCTGCGCTTGAAACAATTTAAGTGTTAATACAGAACTAACAAGCTTGTTGGTAATGTAAAGAGACCGATGCTAAAGCATCGGTCTTTTATTAATATGGATCAAATTTTTAGATTGTTTAGGTTTTAAAGTAAAAAATGGAACAAACTCGGGCTGATGCACATTTTTATGCTTTGATAGCTGCTTTTTTCTTGCTCCATCTAGCCTATTTTATGGTTTCGGAATCTACTTTTAGTTTTATTGAAAATCATCTTTATCAAAAAATACAACATTATGTTGAGGCAGATGAAAAAATAAGAGTTTATGTAGAAAAATATCCAGCTAAAAACACGGTATATTATTTTGAACTTTACAATGATGGAGCTTATTTAGGAGATATTTTTTGTGGATCAACTATGATTAAGTTATGTCGGGAGTGGAGTGATCATCAGTATGGCTTTAAAGTCGAAAATTTAGCCTACGAAGCCCGAGTTAATGATTTAGGTGAGGTGAAGTCGGTTAGAGTTAAATATTTTGACTTAATTAATAATGATAAATATAAAATTATAAATAATAGGGAGTTTTTTTCTCCATCATTATCAACACTTGTCGGTAAATTGGTGATCAGTCTTGTTTTTGCTCTCTGCGTAAATCTTTCGGTCCTGATTTATTGGTGTAAAATTCTTCGTGAAAGACAGCTAAATAAATATAAATATGATTACTTTATAATTTATGGTTGTCCCTTACTTATGTTGGGTTATTTCATAAAATGCATTTTTGATATTTATTCTTTTGTATTCTAAATCATCTGTTGTTTCGGTATATTTTAAAGCCCACTTCCGTGGGCTTTAAAACATCTAAATTCTAACGACCATTACGGGTGCGACCGCGTGGTGCTTTGGTATTTGGACGCGTCGTACCATTGGTCTTACGACGTGGTTTCTCGCTTTCATCCATTTGCCAAATACGCTTTGTACCTGACTTTTTCTTTTCCCCACCTTTTGCATCGCCATCTTTCTTTTTCTGATGCATTGGCTTACCGCCAGTACCACCTGGTTTTTTCACGTAAGAACGAGAGCGATAAGGCTTATCTTCAGGCACATCTTTAAAATCAGGATATAGCAAAGGTTCGATTTCGGTTTGCTCGCCCGGTTGTAAACCCATACGAACTAAATCAATAGAACCAATCTTAGTACGAATCAAACGCAAAGTCGGAAAACCAACAGCAGCTGTCATACGACGAACTTGACGATTACGACCTTCACAGATTTGTAGTTCAATCCAACTCGTCGGAATATTTGCACGGTAACGAACAGGTGGATCACGCTCCCATAACCATTCAGGTGCATCAACTTTGATCGCTTTTGCAGGTAAAGTCATGCCATCAGCAAGTTCAACGCCTTTACGAAGTTGCTCAAGTGCTTCTTCAGTTACATCACCATCAACTTGAGCGAGATAAGTTTTAAATTTCTTATTCACTGGGTTCGTGATGTATTGATTCAAACCGCCGTGATCAGTAAGAAACATTAGACCTTCTGAGTCAAGATCTAATCGACCTGCGAGACGTAAATCAGGGTCGTGAATAAAATGAGCAAGCGTGAGATGAGCTTCATCCTCACGGAACTGCGACAATACGTCGAAAGGTTTGTTAAATACGACTATTTTCATATAAATATACTACTTGGGTTTTAGGCGGCATCACAAAAGTAACGGTTTTTATTTATAGGGAAAATGTTGTTATTTCCCGTATAAATCGCAAACAACCTTTGTTTTGAACTAAACTGTTTCATGTAATAAAAAACGAAAGTATGCCATAGAAGGCATGTATAAATTCGCTAAATACATGAGGGAGAACCTGCAAAATGGGTTATCAGAAGATCGTGGTTCCTGCAGATGGTGACAAAATCACAGTGAATGCAGACCTGTCACTGAATGTTCCAAATCATCCAATCATTCCTTTCATTGAAGGTGATGGTATTGGTGTGGATATTACACCAGCAATGAAAGCAGTAGTAGATGCTGCAGTTTTAAAAGCTTACGGTGGCAAACGTTCGATCGAATGGATGGAAGTTTACTGCGGTGAAAAAGCCGATAAAATTTATGGCACATACATGCCAGAAGAAACATTTGAAGCTCTACGTGAGTTTATTATATCAATTAAAGGCCCATTAACCACACCTGTTGGTCGTGGTATTCGTTCATTGAATGTCGCTTTACGCCAAGAATTAGATTTGTATGTATGTGTTCGTCCTGTGCGCTGGTTTGAAGGTGTACCATCACCAGTACAGCATCCTGAACTAACAGACATGGTAATTTTCCGTGAGAACTCAGAAGATATCTATGCTGGGATTGAATGGAAGGCCGACTCTCCAGAAGCCAAAAAAGTCATTAAATTCCTGCAAGAGGAAATGGGTGTGACCAAAATCCGTTTCCCAGAGGGTTGTGGCATTGGAATCAAACCTGTTTCGAAAGAAGGTACTCAGCGGTTGGTACGCAAAGCAATTCAGTTTGCAATTGATAATGACAAACCTTCTGTGACGCTTGTTCACAAAGGCAATATCATGAAATACACCGAAGGCGCATTCAAAGAATGGGGCTATGAATTGGCTCTTGAGCGTTTTGGTGGTGAGTTATTAGATGGTGGTCCTTGGGTAAAAATTAGGAATCCAAAAACAGGCAAAGACATAATTATTAAAGATGTGATTGCAGATGCCTTCTTGCAACAGATTCTGATGCGACCTGCTGACTATTCTGTGATTGCGACATTAAACCTTAATGGTGATTATATTTCCGATGCGCTTGCTGCTGAGGTTGGGGGAATTGGCATTGCGCCGGGTGCCAATATTGGTGGTGCAATTGCGGTTTACGAAGCAACTCACGGTACAGCTCCGAAATATGCAGGACAGGATAAAGTCAATCCGGGGTCGATTATTTTGTCAGCTGAAATGATGTTACGTGATATGGGCTGGGTAGAAGCTGCTGATTTGATTATCACAGGGGTCTCTGGTGCAATCTCCGCTCGTACTGTGACTTATGACTTTGAGCGTCTAATGCCAAATGCAACTTTGTTACGTTGTTCAGAGTTTGGTCGAGCGATCATTGAGCATATGGAAGATTAACTTTTATTGAGTTAAGAAAAAAGAGCGGTATGATCCGCTCTTTTTTATTTTCAGCTAAGAATTCCTGTCGTAATTTTTAGCCTACTATTTCAGTGGTTGTTAGTTTAGAAAAAGGATCTACATTTGGATCATTATTCCAAATATATTCAGCTTCTTCTGCACATAACTGTGCAACTTTTTCACCTTGAGTCTCGTGGATAAATGCAAGAGTCATATCCATACCCGCACTCACACCTGAAGATGTATAAAATTTTCCATCAACTACCCAACGCGCTTGTGCTTGCCATAACACTTTGTCATTTAGCTTTTTGACAAGTTCAAAGGCCATTTTATTCGAAGTGGCTTTGATTCCATCAAGAATACCTGTCGCAGCAAGCAGAGAGCTGCCCGTACAAATACTCAGGACAGAGCCACTTTGAGAAGCCAAAGTTTTTAGCTTATCTAGAAATTCTTGATTTTTAATCAGTTCAAAAGTGACGATACCCCCTGGTACGACTAAAATACTTTGGCTATTGATTTCCATTGCCTGAAAAGCTTGAGTCTGAATTGTGACCCCATGTTTATTGGAAATTAAACCGCCATTTAGACTATAGAATTGCACTTGATAATGAGTTTGCAGTAAGCCAAAGAGTTCAACAGGCCCCATAATATCGAGCGTCTCAAAGTCATCAAATACGATAGCATTCACTGGAATAGGCACTTTATTTCTCACAGATTTAATCTGCATAACACCATAAAGAGCTGCCTATTTTTATGTGTGAATAACTGTATGGCTTATTTTTATTTATGCTAAATCATTGGACTTTTGAGCTGATCTGATAGCAAGTCATGTCTGACTTTAGAGGATTTTTTGAACATTCGAGAGACCAAGTATTTAAAAAAGTAGGTGTATCGAAAATTTAGAAAAAACTGTATCTATGATTTATCTACCAAACGTTCAAAATAACTGAAAATCAGAGAAGGTGCTGTGACATGAAAATGTATCAAGTTGATGCTTTTACAAAAGAATTATTCAAAGGAAATCCAGCGGCAGTTTTTGTGATGGATGAATGGTTAGATGAGCAGCTGATGCAAAATATTGCCATGGAAAACAATCTATCAGAAACAGCTTTTGTGAAAACGCTTGATGAGAGCAACTATGAGATTCGTTGGTTCTCTCCAACGGATGAAGTTGCATTTTGCGGTCATGCAACTTTAGCCAGTGCTTTTGTTCTTTTTAAGGATTTTACCACGGCGAAAACAATTCAATTCCATGTACGTGAATTGGGGATTTTTATTGTTAGCCAAGATGCAGATGGCAAAATAAAAATGAACTTTCCGATTCGTAAAGCTGAATTAGTTTCTGAGTATCCACAAGCGTTACGTGATGGATTAACCAAGCCGTTTAAAGCAGTTTATCGAAATGCTCAAGCTTATATTGTTGAGTATGAAACAGTGCAAGATGTATTGGACGAGCGACCTAACTTGGAAAAACTCAAATTATTGGGACAAGTCCGTACAGCGATTACGGCATCTCAGCCAGATGTTGCAATTACAGCACGAGGAGAAGGGCAGTTTGATTGTGTATCTCGTTATTTTGCGCCAGCAATTGGGATTGATGAAGACCCTGTAACGGGTTCAATCCACACTGCGATTGTACCTCTTTGGGCTGAAAAATTAGATCAGACAAGATTAATTGCTTTACAAGCTTCTAAACGTGGTGGGATTTTAGAATGTGTTATCGCATCTGAAGATCGTATTGAAATCTCAGGTTATGCACGTCTGTATATGCAAGCGGAACTTGCACTTTAAGTTTTTAACTAAATCAATATAAAAACAAAGAAAAAAGCTGTTTAAATAAGCAGCTTTTTTCAAAACATAACTATTAAAGATGCGAATCATTCTCTACTATAGTCTGTCATTTTTATTTAAATCACCAAAAATAATTGGATAATCTATGTTAATGCGGTTTAAGCAGCTTACTTTCTCTCTTTGTTTAATCGGGTTGAGTGCAGCGTCTTGGTCTCAGACGGTGCTCGTAAAAAGTGAAAAGAATATTGAGGAATATAAATTAGATAATGGTTTTAGAGTTATTCTTGCGCCAAACGATAAAGAAAATAAAGTTTATGTAAATACCGTTTATTTAACAGGCTCATTAAATGATCCAAAAGGTAAAGGTGGTCTGGCTCATTTACTTGAACATTTGGCATTTAAAGGCACACAAAATGTTAAAGGTGAAGAGTTCCAGCGCCGTTTAGATCAATACACATTAATGACCAATGCCAGTACGGATTATTATTCGACTAAGTACTTAAATATTGTTCGCCCTGAAAAAAATGCATTGAATGAAATTCTATACCTTGAGTCTGAGCGTATGGATAAATTGGTGTTGCAAGAAAAGTTCGTTCCTTCTGAAATTGAAATCGTAAAACGTGAACGTGAAATCCGTATGGATCAACCTTTTGCTGTTTTATTAGATCAGATGTGGAAAGCCGCTTATGGCAATCAATATTTAGGTCGTTTGCCGATTGGTGATTTACCAGAGTTAAAATCTATAAAAATGAATGAGCTGAATCAGTTTTATAGAACATGGTATGCACCAAATAATGCAGTGATGGTGATTTCAGGAAAATTTGATAAGGCTGAAGTTTTAAGCAAAATCGACCAATACTTCAGTCCAATTGCTGCTCGTCCTGTACCTGCACCAGTGCAAGTGCCAGTCTTAGATTCAAGTAAAATTGAACAACGTCAGTTTACCGTTCAAAAGGGCAGTGACTTAGCCAAATTCCATATTTACATGAATGGAAAAAATACAACATTACAACCAACTTTAGCACTCGCACCTGCACTATATACAATGCAACCAAGTGGAGTGTTGTATAAGAGTATGGTTGAAACGGGTATAAGCACCGCTGTGCAATCGACAACATGGTTAGATCAAGATTTTAATGTTGTGTTTATGGGGGCAATTTACGCACCAAATCATGATGCTAAAAAAGTCGATGAATCATTAAAAGTCGGTGTTGAAAATAGCCAACCATTTACTGAAGCTGAATTGCAGCGTATTAAAAATATTACCCAAAACTCTGCTGATACTATTATGAATGATGCGGTGGCTTTAGGTTCTCGTTTAAGTGATTATGCTGTTTCATCTCATGGTCAATGGGATCAATATTTTAAAGATTTACAAGCAGTTCAAGATTTAAAACTTGATGATGCGAATAAAACACTAAAACAGTTTTTAGTGTCATCACATCGTATTTCAGGCGACATATTACCTACGCCTGAAGATCAAAAGAAAGCGATGACTTTAAAAGCAGAGGATAAACCAAAAACTTTGGATCAAACTGCTGAAAAGCCTGAACCAATGAAAGATCCAAGCGTTTATAAACAAGAGGTTGCTCAGTTTGTAGCCCAGTCTGCACAAGAATTGCAAAAGAATGAGCAGAAGATCAAACGCGGTGAGTTAAAAAATGGGATTCGTTATGCTTTGTTCCCAACATCGACTCGTGATGATAAAACCTATGCGACGATTAGCTTAGATTTCGGTAACGAAAAATCATTGTTTGGCAAAGGCGTTACTTTAGATTTAACCAGCTATTTAATGCTGCGTGGTTCTGAGAAGCATACCTTGCAGGAAATTACTGATAAAGCCATTGCTGCAAGTGGTGGTGCATCAGTCAGTTCAAACGGCAATGGTTTTACGATTGTTGTTCAAGCGAAGAAAGATAAATTTGAGGATTTCTTAAACTTCATTATTGATGTCATTAAACAACCAAAATTCTCGCAAACTGAATTTGACCTAGCAAAAAATCAGAGCTTGTCTGTTTTAGATCGACCATATACTGAACCTGCGGTAGTGGCTTCAATGACACTCTCTAAAATTCTAGAGATTTATCAGCCGGGTGATTTACGTTATCACTTTGAACCTGAACTTGCGAAAAAAGAAATCAGTAATTCGACTCAAGCTCAAGTAAAACAATTCTATGATCAGTTCTTTGTTACTGATCATGCTCAGATTGCTGTAACAGGTGATTTTGATGCGAAGAAAATGCAAAAAACGTTGCAGAAAGCTTTTGGTTCTTGGAAATCAAAACAACCTTATGAAAAGGTAACTGGGCAATATACCGTCTATAAAGCACAGAAAGTTCATGCACTTTCTGAACAGCGTGAGTTTGGTAGTTATCAAAGTATTTTGGCACTTCCTGTAGGTTCATATCATCAAGATGCACCAGCATTGATCGTACTCAGCCATATTCTAGGTAATTCGCAATTGTCTTCTCGTTTAGCGCAAGAGTTACGTGAGAAGAATGCATTAGTTTACGGTTTTGGTAGCGGCTTAGACTTAGATCCAGATGTGAATGATGGTACGCTAAGTATTACGGCAAACTATACTTCTGGTCGTTCTGATCAAGTTTCTCAATCTGTACATAAAGTGTTGAATGAGCTTTTGAGTAAAGGTGTGACTGAACAAGAAGTCGAAGCTGCAAAAGCAGACATCATGAAAAAACGTGTGACTTCTTTGGAAGATGAACGAAATATTCATGGGATGCTCACTGGTCAATTAGAGCGTAATAAAACGCTACTTGATCGTGCTACTCGAGATCAAGCACTTGCTAAATTAACCAAAGCAGATGTAGATGCGGTGATTAAAAAATACATCAAGTTAGATCATTTCGTTGAGGTGATGGCTGATCAATATGGACAGGCTCAAAACTCTCAATAATTTATTGAATATAGTGGGTTAGCTTTAGCCCGCAACCTTACTTAGATGCAAGTAGATAGATCATTTCTTTCTGCTTGCATTTTATTATGCGTACAATCAATTGTTATGATGTTGATCATTATAAATAGAGGAACAAATCATGCTTTGGGCTGTGATCGCGGTCATTCTCGGATTGGTATTATTAGTTTGGAGCGCAGACAAGTTTATTGATGGCGCTTCAGCAACGGCAAGTCATTTTGGTATGCCACCATTATTGGTTGGTATGGTGATTGTTGGTTTCGGGACGTCTGCACCTGAAATTGTTGTTTCTGTGATGGCTGCGATAGATGGCAATCCAGGACTGGCATTAGGCAATGCTTATGGCTCCAATATCGCAAATATTGCATTAATACTTGGTGTTACTGTTCTAATTCAACCGATCATGGTGCATTCCGCTGTCGTGCGTAAAGAACTTCCTCTGTTATTGCTTGTGACAGGTATTTGTATTTTCCAGATCTTTGATGGTGTGCTTAGTCGAAATGATGCCATTATTATGCTGTTGATGCTTGTTCTATATATGGGCTGGACGATTTGGCAAGGAATGAGAAACCAAAGTGATGTATTAAGTCATGAGTTTGATCACCAATTACAAGAGAAAGAAGTCCCTTTAAAAACATCAATATTTCAGTTGATTTTTGGTCTGATTGTCTTAGTGATTAGTTCACGACTATTGGTTTGGGGAGCCGTGGAAATCGCTCAAGCTTTTGGTGTGAGCGAGCTGATTATTGGCTTAACCGTTGTTGCTGTTGGTACATCCTTACCTGAGTTGGCATCTTCTATTGCTGCGGCCCGAAAAGGAGAGCTTGATATTGCGATTGGCAATGTGATCGGCTCAAATATGTTTAATACACTTGCTGTGGTTGGGCTTGCTGGCGTAATTCATCCTACGATAGTGCCGCCAGAAGTTTTACAGCGCGATATGGTTGTAATGGGCACACTGACATTGAGCTTGTTACTTTTCACGTTGAGCTTTAAAGGGCAAGGGCGGATTGGACGCGTTAAAGGTAGTATCTGGCTATTTAGTTTTATTGCATACACATGTTATTTGATTAATACTGCATTTTAAATGAAAAGGCATTGAAATATTCAATGCCTTTTTCTTATTGAGGAATGAAATAGTCATTCCCGAATATTCGAATTAGTGATCATGCTTATGTGCGTGGAAGTCTTCGTTTTTACGGAAGCGAAGATAGTTTTCAAATTGTTCGCAATATTCATCAAAATTATCTTCTAACATCATTTGGAATTGTTGGAGTAAATAAGACATCACTTGTTCTTTCGCTTCACGCATTTCTTCGCCATCTTTAAAGTTATTGGCAGCAACCCACGTATTAAAACGGGCAGTGGCAAATAACATAGCCGCGCTCACTTGACCACGTAATTCTTCTGGCTTTGCTTGTTGACCTTTCGGTGGGCGACAGAAATCATTAGCTTGTTTGATAAACTCATCCGCACGCTCAAAAAACACCGCATTTAAAGCTTCTTCTTCCGTTACATCAGTGGCATTAATTTTTTGAGACATGGTAATTCCAAACAACAAATAAGACACATTATTATAGACAAAGCCTTGTCGAAACTAAACCTTTGCCTTAATCTAAAATAGCCTAAGCAATTCGGATCAAGATGATGCAAGATGCGATCGCCATTCAAAGTCTAAAAACAGATATTGCCTTACTTCGTCAACATATTTATCCACCACAATACTTGCAGCATGTCGAAGGTTTGCCAATTTATTATGGATTGAAAGAAGAAGTTGAAGAATATTATCGTCAATGGCAGCCTTTGATCGAAAGAGCACAGCAGTTGTGTCAGCCATTTATGGAAGATGAAGCTGTGGAAGCGATTCATCTACCAAGCCATTTGAATTTGCCTTTATTTTTCTTTCATGTAGATCGAATTCGTATTAATAAAACGAGAGCTAAAGAGTCAAAGACCTTTCGTGGTGTGGCTGCTTTGGTGGAGAAATGCGGGCAGTTTGACACGGATCAAATCTTTGCGATGCAGGAATGGTTGGGAAGTGATGACACGGCAGCTTTAGTCGCCCATCGTGAATTTATTGATTTAAGAACTTATGTGTTTCAGCATGGACAAAGTGAATATACACGAACACGTTTTTATATGAATGGCGTGATTCTGAGTGTTGAGCCACATTTTAAATTAGTAGATGCACGGGATAAGCCACGTAAGCAACGTAATGATAGTTATAGTGATCCGATTGCAGATAATGGGATTTGGAAAATTTTTGGAAAGTATCGGTAAATGATTTAATTGAGTATTTTACTCGAAAATATGAGTGTCGGGAGCGTCATCTACAACCTGAGCAAGCCAAAGCGATTAAAGCTTTGGCACAGCGCAAGACAAACGAAGTGCGTAGTTCATGCTCAAGCAAGCTTTCACCTTGTGGTACGGTAAAGATTATTAATCTTTGCTATTTGTACCTCAGGTTTTGTAGATCTTACGTTGCTATAACCGCAACCTAGGTTTTGCCTACTTTTCCCAAAATGAGAAACAACGTTTCGCAAGATAGGTCTCCGAAGGTATCTTCTGAAATTGAATGAAAAGTCGGCATGACTCCGATATGAAATAAACTTAGAGAATGAAACTTTATTACCAAAAAGCGTCTTGAATAGATAGAGTTTTCAGCTTTTTATCCGCTTTCTTTGCAACATGCGGTTGTTGCGCTTTGACCCAACCTAATGCAAATAGAAATTTTGGTTGTCCTACTGCCTGTTGCTCAAAGATTTTTTCAGCAACATAGAGATCATTATAAAAACCTAAGTACTCCTGAATAGGCTGTAGTTTATCTAAAAATGGTTGGACTTTTTTCTCAGGATAAAGACCTGCAATAAAGTCGATGCAGTAACGCAATTGTTTAACACGTTTGCGAGTACGGTGTTGCTGCTCAACAGGAAGATCCAGAAACTGAGCCGAGTCTTTTAGAATTTTGGCGTACAATTGAGATAAGCTTTTTGCCGCCTGTTTTGATAGTTTGGCTTTATGTTCATTTTCACTATATACAAAGTTCAATAGTGATAAAAATAACTGCGTTGTTTTGGGATGGCTAAACTGTTGGGCAATATCCTTTGTCTGATTGGCGATAAGTGAAAATTCAAAATGAGATACCTGTTGAACCAAAGGAATGACTGAGTCTTTGATTGCATCAAAATCACGAGATTGTCCCAGAGCTTGAAAAATTTCTGCTAATTGGCTTTCCCATGTTGGATCAATTTGTGTTGACCAATTGGAAAAATGTTTCAAAGCTGAACGCAAACGGCGTAATCCAACACGCGCTTGATGAACATGAGTGGCTTCGGCTACACCATCTGCAATCGAAGCTGCATTAGGCAAAATATGGTTCAAGGCATTTTCAACAATCTGTTTTATTGCTTGTTCGGCACTGGCATTTGATTCTAAATTTAACGATTTAGCTTTGGTGGCAGGAGAAACTTTTTTGCCAATAGCCAATAAATTACCGCGTTCTGCTTTGCTTCTTACATCGAGCCATAACTGATATTTTTCTACCCAAGTTTTAGAGAAAAGAATTAAATCTTGAGCAGAACCTTGTTTCAGCTCAAATTCTACCTCACAGATTTTTGCTTGATCGGTAGGTGTACGGATTCCTCCGTCATCTAAGCAGACTTCTATTTTTGAGTTCTCAAAGTCAAATACATGAAAGCTTCTTTGTACATCAGTTTGAAACTGCAAGATTAATTCTGGAGCATCATTACCCAAAATATCACGTAGGACACTTTTAACAGTTTGGTTATGTTTATAAAGAGACAGATCGAGTTCAGGTTCTTCTGCGCATTTACCCAAGAAAATATCTTCTTCGATACGCTGTAAATGATTTTTGCTCGCAGCTTTAAAGGTCTGTACCCAATGTTCACCTTCTTGACGTAGACGAATCGCAACGTAATTTTTCGCAAGTAGGCGGTCTGCTGTATCGTAATACTTAGCTTGTAAACGAATTTTCTGTGCTTTTTGCTTATTTAAAGTTTGTAAGACATTTTTTTTCTTAGATTCAGGAAGTTGAAATTTTAACTCTATTTCCATGATGTAATGACTCCTGATCAATGAGACTGATAAATATAAAAATGAGTATAACCTGTTGATCTTAACAATCATTGTAAAGTTGTTTTAAGTTGGAAAAGGATGGTATGCAATGACTTTATTTTGAACAAAAAATGCATTAACGTGTGCTAAGCCTTAGAAGATTAGGATGATCATAAAATGAATGCACCAGCAAATTTACCTCAGCCAGTGGAATTCTCTTTGCCTATTAAAAACTACAATGAGTTTTACCGTTTTTATTTAACTGAGCATCGAAATATTACGAGCCGCCGTTTGCATGTGGTAGGCAGTTCGATCGGTTTGTATTTCTGGAGTAAAGCTATCCGCCAACGCAAGGCAAAATATTTGGCTTATGGTTTATTATCTGGTTACGCTTGTGCATGGGTGGGGCATTTCTTCTTTGAACATAATAAGCCAGCAAGTTTCAAGCAACCTTTATATAGTTTTATTTCAGATTGGCGTATGTTGTCAGATGTTGTACGTGGTCGATTGAGTCTGGTTGATCGTCAGTTTGATAAGATTGATAGCTAACTATCTTTGTAATATATCTATTTAGATAAATAAGTTTAGATAGATATATTTTAAATACTTGATGAAGTACAAGCCTTAATTTTTTATTTAAAACACAAGCTAAGATTGACTTGCCGTTAACTGCCCTTCGGCAATAAGTTGCTCTGCCATTTCTTTGGTTTTTCTTAAACCAGGCATTCTATATTCAGTGTGACCATAGTCTTTGATTGACTTCCAACGGCCACCCCAAGTCAATCCTACAGATTCTGCAACTTCCCCATAAAGTTGATAGCCGCGCATTGCCCAAGGATCTCGTTCCGTAATCACAATTTTTCCATTGCGTCTAAATGCGACATCGGCAGCAAGCCCAAACTGGTGATAGCTTTGATAACCTTTAGCACGTGTTGTATTTGGATTGCCTGCTAGCATGTTTTGTCGACTTGGGCTGCGATAACCTTCCAGTAACACAAGGTCATACCCATGTTGTTCCTTCATGATTTTAAAGACCATAAGTAGACGTTGTTTATAACGAGGATTAATTTTATCCCATTTACGATCAACAAGAGGCGAGTCTAAACTGCCATGTGAGTGTGTTATTGGAATCTCGATTTGAGATGCATCAATGCTCATATTATGTTGAGCCTGATATGCTTGCTCTAATCGAGTTGCTTCAACAATTGCATCTTGAACTAGTGTTTCATCTACTTCTGGTAGAGGACTGAGTATTTCTCCATCGAGTAACGCATATATTTGCGGATCAGTTTCCTTCAAATATTCTGCTTCGATTCGAGTAGAATCAATCGGCCGTGTAAATGCAAAGATCAGAATACTAGAAAATAAAAAGAAACCTGCAATTAAGATCCACCATTGTTGTAAATGCCAATCCGACTGGATTCGTGAAGGAGATGCCGCTTGATGCATATTTTCAGCAAACTGCATTGCATTTGCTAATCGCTTCTTACTATCGGGAATCAAAGACAGCAAACTTTGCTTAACTTTAAAACGCAATTCGTGTGACATTAATAGTGTTAGTGTAATGACGACACTTATGAAGCAGATTGCAATAAACCAAATCATTGTTTAATGAAGTTCGTTCACTGTAAAAGGTTTTTGCGTCACTTTAATTTGAACTGTTGCTTGAGGTGCTTCAACTTCTGGTTCGGTAACTTGTGATTTATGTTCGTTTGTTTGGATAGATTTCGAAATATTGTTATTTTGCGGTGAGGTTGTTCTGTTTGCTGTCGTAGTTGATTTAACAACTAAAGGTGGATGTGCCACTTTTTTATTTGGTTCATTTGCAAATGGAGAGCTCCTTTGTTCTGTTGGAGCGGTAGGTACTGCTGGTGCATGCTGGAAGAACTTATTTAAGTCATTACTGCCAGGTTGTACGAGATTATTGTCCTCTTCCGCTCCCATAGCATCATCATGAGTTGAGGTTACAGCAATTTCTTTTGATGATTCTTTTTGCGTTTCAACTGGTAATGCAGAATGTTCTTGCTCCGTTTGGACATTATCTACTTCTGTTTTGCTTTTCTGTTGCGTCATAAAGAAAACAAAGCCAATCAATAAAGTAAAAGCTACACCTGAAATAAATCCAATCAAAACATAAACAATAGGGGATAGACTTTTTTTCTTATTGGTTTGTAATAAGCGTAAAGAGGTTGGTTTTTCCTGAATCATGCGCTATCAACTAAGGTAAATGGATGGTGATATGTGCTTCTTCAGCTGGTGCTGAAATAACATTCTGATAAGGCGATAAAGCACTTTGATTTTGTTTTGACAACATAAATCTCAGTCCTGAAAATGTCAGTACACTGAATATTAATAAGAAGATCAAAATCCACAAAAATGGTAACTCATGATGGATAATATTCTTAATTTGATCAGGGATCGCAGCAAAAGGTGAAAAGGCGGCTTTTTTCCCTTTTAAATAATCAATTTCATCACCGACACGAGCAACTAGATGGTTTAGACTTTCCACTGATTCCAAACGATACTTACCTTGAAAACCAAGAAGTAAGCAGTAGTGAAAAACTTCAAGTGATGCTAAGCGTTCTTTTCCACGGCTACGAAGTTGTTCGAGGATTTCGAAAAAACGATAACCTGCTAGTTGAGAACCAAACAAACTAAGCTGTAATGGGCTAATTAACCATGTGTTTTGCAGATTAAAGTAAGCGGCATCTTGTTGTGTCGCGATAGTTTCATCGATTAAAGCACAAAAGGCATATTTTGCATCGTGAATATCATCAGCAGGAAATTGTAATCGTTTCGCTTGTTGTTCGAAGCGATTGAGTAAATCCAAAATCTTTTCACGAAAATCATTTGGATTTGAAGGAATATATTTGTTTCGGAGCAAGAAGACGAGGTAAAAGCCATCATGCAATAAATCAATTAAATTCGTTGCTTGAATTTTATTTTGCGTGTGATCAGAACTTGGAAGTCCTGAACCAATTTTACCATCATCAAATAAAGACGGGATGCCTGTAGGATGTTGCGTCATTGCTATTCTCTTAGGTATTCATTACAGCAATCAGTTCAATGCTAATGTCTTGAAAGCCCGCAGGGACATAGACACAAATAGTTTCTGATTCAAGCATTCGTTGATACAGTTCATGATGTGGCTCAATTTCAAAATAGCTCACCCCAGAACGCACTGGAATTGCGGTAGGAACTTGCATTAAGTGATGAATTGGTACAGCTGGAAGTGCAGCAATAACCCGTTGCTCCACGTCAATAGTACTGCCAACTTTGAAGCGCAAAGGAACGATTTGAATGAGTTCATGGGTTTGCATCATGCTGCTTGAAACAGCAATATATAACCGTGTATCTCGGGTAATTTTGTCTGACTCAAGACTACCGACCCAATAAGATGGTCGAGTTTCTTTTAATGCAATATTGAAATAACGACTTGAAATAATAGTGTCTAACAAGTCTCTTAAAATAATATCCAGTTTTTGAAAGCTATCTTGCAGCTGTTGATGTTGGTAATGTGGTAAATGATCAACATCATAAGCAGTGGAAAATGTCAGCAGTGAACCTGCAAGTCTCAGCAATTCAGCGAATAAACGTTCAGGATGCACCAATGGATATTGTTGAAGATGATTTAAACCTGCATAAGCGGTATTTAAGGCATTAATTAACCAGAAAGAGACAATATCACCAGAACGGAACTCAATCAGCTTTTGTTCATTCTCACGATTATTACTTTGGATCGTTTTAATTTTTGCCTTAATGACATTCAGCGTACGTTTTAGATTTCCAGTTAGAGACTCTGAAGCTGCAATATGTAAAATGGGTGGAATAAATTTTTGATCAAGTTCAAAGCTGCCAGAACTTTGACGTTTTAATTTGCCAATCGCTAAATATAAGAAACCATCCAAATTTTGGCTGGGTTGAATATGTGGTTCAAGTAATTTGAATTCAGCTCTACGGCGTAATAAATTGAGTTCTGCAGGACTTGCGTCTGTAAATAAATCATGGGTTTCCGTTAAATAATTATGATAACGGCTTGATACGGTTCGAGTGTCATCTGCAATATTCTTTTTATTTGCTTGTAACATTGGCAAAGCCAAATAAACAATCATTTCACCTTGGAGATTTAGATCATCTAGCAAAAGTGGTTCAGGTAACAGATCTTGCGCAGGGGCGTGGTAGATTTCACCGTCCTGCCAAATAATTTCTACATCTTCTAAAGCAAGTACGTGTGTAGAAAGTTGTATAGAATCAAATTTTAGTTTCTGTACGCCATAAGCATGGGGGATCATCGCACGAACAGTATGATTTAAACGCTGCTCATGATAGGTATCTTGGATCTGGAAATGTTGAGGGCGTAAAAATAATCCTTCACCCCACAATACTTTTTCTGCTTTAAACATCTTTACTTACCAATCTTTATTCATATTCATTCTTTGGTTGAACACCTAATGTGTCCTGCAACATTTGTAGCGGATGTTCGTCCTTAATTACATGTGTTAACCATTCATGAAGTGGCATCTGACTCCATTTAATTGTTTTTTGCAGCATATAGCTAACAGGGCTATGAGGTTCATTTTTCTCAAAGTAAGTTGCAATGTCCTGTAACACTCGCATTGCTTGTTCACGATTCTCAATGTGGGATTGAACTTGAGGCTGAAAAGACATTTGGTTTTGAGGAATGCTTTGTTGCGTCAATATTTCGGTTGTTGTCGGTGCCATTATTGTTTCAGTCACAGTTGTGTGTTGCTGAGAGGTTTGCACAAAGTTCTCTGTTTTATAAATTTTTTTCAGACTGATATGAATGTTATCTAAATTTGAATCTATTGAAGCAAAACTTGGTGAGTCTAAGCCTAATAAGTCATCCAATACTTGTTTTAAAACAGACCATTGCTGGAGTATTTCATTAAAATATTGGTAATTTTTGATAACAAAATTTTTATCGGTATTCGATACAGCTTGTTCAAATAATTCTAACTCTGTTGAATTCTGCGAACTCTCATATTCATCGCTCTGTTTGCGACGAATATTTTCATGATAGAGAAAGTTGTCATAATCTAAAAGATGATAGAAAGGAGCTTGATTGATTAGCGCGACTTTCTTAATTAATAAAGGAAGTTGATTAATTAAGCCTTGTAATAAACCTATGCGTTGATCTAAGTCATCATCTTCTACTTCTGGATGTATGCTTAACCAATATTGATCAAGGAGTTGATGACTTAATTCAAGACTTTTTGAGATCCCTTCAAAACCATAAAGATTGGCCCAAGCTTCAGAGAGCCAAGTAAGTAAGCGAATATCTTTACTTTTGGATTGAAGTAAATCGACTGAAGTAGATGCGACAAAATCCCAATCTGCTTGTTTGGGTTCAGTGACCCAATCACCTTGATCTAACAGTAGGTCATCTTGAGTTTTTGCTTTTTTAATTGCATGAAACTCATTGGAAAAAGAAAAATCCTCACCACAAGGCGCTTGCTCGTAAATTGGGGTGAGGAGAGATGATATATCCATGTGCATAACAATGTTAACTCAATCTTTAAATTTCTAAACGTCAGCTTTAGTTTTCTTACTAGTACGTTTTTTAGTGACTTTCTCTGCTGGATCTAATTGATAGCTAATATCATCATCTTTGACATCAATTACGATACGTTTAGGGAGTTTATGTTCAGCTAATGCCACTAAAATTTCAGTTGCGAGAGAAGGTAATACACTTGAATTCAAAATGTTATCGACATTACGTGCGCCGCTATCAACTTCGGTACAACGACTTAAAAGTAATTCGACGAGGTCATCAGAATATTCAACTGCCGTTGCATATTGGTTTTCGATACGTTGAATAATTTTGCCAAGTTTATGTTTAATGATTCGAACAAGTAGGTCATCATGTAATGGAAAGTATGGAACAACTCGCATACGTCCAATAAAAGCAGGTTTAAATTGTTTATATAAACTTGGTTTTAGATGCTCAATCAGATCCTCAGCATTTGGCCAATCTTCAACAGGCTGGTTTAAACAGGCTTGCATAATCGCGCTTGAACCAGTATTTGAGGTCAATAAGATCGTGGTATTTTTAAAATCAATAATACGACCTTCACCATCTTCAAGCATACCTTTATCAAAGACCTGATAAAAAAGTTCTTGAACATCACTATGTGCTTTTTCTATTTCATCTAATAGAACAACGCTATATGGGTTTCGGCGCACAGCTTCAGTTAAGACACCACCTTGTCCATAACCGACATAACCTGGAGGCGCACCTTTTAAAGATGAAACAGTATGTGCTTCTTGATATTCAGACATATTGATCGTAATCAAATGTTGTTCACCACCATACAGTTCATTTGCAAGCGCGAGCGCAGTTTCTGTCTTACCTACACCACTTGGACCAACCAGCAAAAAAACACCTTGTGGTTTATTTGGATCTTCTAATTTTGCTTTAGAAGTTTTGACTCCCTGTACGAGTTGTGACAGGGCATAGTCTTGCCCCATAACTCGTTCTGCTAATTTATCTTCAAGGGTTAAAATCTGCTTAATTTCATCATTGACCATATTTCCAACAGGTATACCAGTCCAGTCAGAAATAATTTCATTAATGATACGTGCATTTACACGTTCAAATACCAATGGTGCTTGGCCTTGCAGTTGCTCTAATTCTGTCCTTAAAGCCTCAATTTTAGAATGTGCTGATTCATCCTCAGATTGAGTATTTAGTTGATTAATTTCTTGTACAAGTTTTAATTCTTGCTGCCATTTTTCCTCTGTTGCCTGAATATCTTGATCTAAAGTCGCAAGTTGCTGTTTAAGTGACTCTAATCGTTCATGATGAATTGGGAAATGCTGATGTTCTTGAATTAAAATCTGTTGCTCAAGGTTTAGGTTGTGTTGCTGTGCTTTAAGTTGATCCAAAAGAACTGGCTGAGCATTCTGGGTTAATGCAACACGTGCTGCTGCCGTATCTAATACGCTAACTGCTTTGTCTGGAAGTTGTCGACCACTAATGTAACGATGAGAGGCTTGAACCGCAGTAATTATTGCTTGATCATCAATATGTAAATTGAAATGATTTTGCATGACTGGGATCATGGCACGTAGCATATCAATAGCAACTTCTTCTGTGGGTTCTTCAACTTTGACAACTTGGAATCTACGGCTAAGTGCCGCATCTTTTTCGAAGTATTGTTTATATTCAGCCCAAGTTGTTGCGGCAATCGTTCTTAACTCACCACGTGCTAAAGCAGGCTTAAGTAGATTTGCAGCATCATTTTGTCCCGCTTGACCACCAGCACCGATTAATGTGTGCGCTTCGTCAATAAATAAAATAATAGGATGTGTTGATGCTTGAACTTCTTGAATCACTTGTTTTAATCGGTTTTCAAATTCACCCTTTACGCTAGCGCCTGCTTGTAATAATCCCATATCTAAAACATGGATATGTACATTCTTGAGTGCATCTGGAACCAGACCTTGAGCAATTTTTAAAGCTAAGCCTTCCACAACAGCCGTTTTTCCTACGCCCGGTTCACCTGTCAAAATTGGATTGTTCTGACGACGACGCATCAAAATATCCAGCATTAAACGAATTTCGAATTCACGACCAATCACTGGATCAATCAATCCCTTTTGCGCTTTTTCGGTCAAATTGATTGTGTACTGATCTAGGGCTGGCGTCTTAACAGGGATCGGAGCATTTTGAGATTTATTCTGTTGCCCATCTATTGAAGGGCTATTTTCTATTTGGGTTTGTTCGCTACTTTGTTCACAAATATCAAGGAACTTGTGTTTCATTGTATCTATTGGGAATAGCTCAAATAAACTTGAAGCTCTCGCGGCAATTTGTTGCAAATCAGGTGCAGTTAGTAATGCAACAAGCAAGTGGCCGCTGCGAATGATAGGTGTTTGTTCCGCAGAGGCTAATAACCATGCTTGTTCAAATAATTTAACGATAGATTTTGCAAAAATAGGGGTTCTAGTATTTCCTTTGGGTAAGGATAGAATGGTTTCTTTTAAATCATTAATTAATGCTTCGTAAGATATATTATTTTTCTTTAATAAAATAAGTAAATCATTGGGTTCTTTTTGATTTAATAATTCTACAAATAAATGTTCTATTTCTATTTCATAATTCAATTGGTTAATACAATAATTTGCAGATTTTTCTAAAGCTGAACGAGTAGGTTGGGATAGTTTTGTAATTAAAACCTTAAGGTTACTCATTTAAGACTCACAAGTTTTTCGAATACCAAGCACTAGTTCATAAATTTTGACTTGATATGTTTGTTATGTTGAATATATATTTTTTGAATAAAATCAAAAACTTATCTAAACCTTGCAAAGGTATACAGATTATTCTACTACAAAAATTGTCACTTTTAAACAAAAATTGCATCAGAATTATTAAAAAAAATTCTATCAAAAAAACAATAATGTTAATAAACGTAATTAGTATTGACTTTCTGTGTGATTTTTTTGTTAAATTCGCCGAAATGTTCTGTGTGTATAAAAATTGACGAGTAAGAGGGTTTTTTAACAATAATTGTCCACTCTTCAATTATAAACTAAATAATGATGAGGCATATTTTGAAAAAAGGTATTTTAATATCAACTCTTTGTATAACGATTTGTCTAGTAGACAGCTCTGTTTATGCTGGAGATCAAGAAATTAAGCCAATTAAATTAAAAAGTAAGTGTATTAGACACAACCCATTAGCTGCGAATCAGACGGATCAAGAGTTATTAAATATTTACCAACAGGTGTGTGATAAAGACAATGCTTCGCGAGTTAATGATTTGTTAGCTCAAGCGGCCATGCGTATGTATCAGTTAAAGCAACCCATGAATGCATTGCAGTTAGCAAATCAATTGCAACAACAAAACGTGCGAGGCGCGACACTCACAGATGTAACTTTTCTTGCCAGTGTAGAAATTGCAAATAATGCTTTAAAGCATATGCGTTCTGAAGAAATGCGTTATCTCAGTAATGACTCAACTTATCCGCCTGCAAAGCAATTGAGTGACAATATTCGCAGTGCAATTCCGGCACCAGATACATCGACAAGTAAAGCAATTACGGATGAGTCACTTCAAAAAGAAATTCAGCAAACTACGAATTCTCGCCGTACCTCCAATAGGCAGAAAACTCGGACTACACAATCAACCCGAAAAACAGTAAATCAGGTCAACACGACTACGAAACGTCAAACAACAGTGACCCCAACTGTTTCTAAACAACCAAATACTGTTCAAAAGACAGGTTCGAATCCATTCGATTCGTTGAAATAACAATCAGAGGTATAGAGTTATGGCGAAAAGAGAAAGTGTACAGAAGAAACTGCAACGCATTCGACCACCACGCGTCCAGCTAACATATGATGTTGAAGTTGGGGATGGAAAAGAGTCAAAAGAATTACCTTTTGTTGTTGGTGTAATGGGTGATTTCTCTGCGGCTTCTGAATTAGAAAAAACCAAATTAAAAGATAAAAAATTTATCAATGTTGATTTAGATAATATTGATGAAGTTATGGAGTCTTTAGCACCAAGAGCTGCTTTTCAAGTCGATAATACTTTGACTGAGGAAGGTGGTCGCATGTCAGTGGATTTGACATTCAACTCAATGGAAGATTTTAGACCTGAGCAAGTTGTTCAGCAGGTTGATCCATTACGCAAATTAGTTGCTGCACGTGAACGTTTAACAGATCTTCGTAACAAAATCTCTAACAGTGAGCGTCTAGAAGATTTGTTGGATGAGGTCTTACAAAATACAGATCAAGTACGTCAATTAAGTGCGGAGGCTGAAAATGAGTAATGCACAAGCCTTAGCTGCAACAGCAGTAGCCGCAGATTCTAATAATTTATTAGATTCAATCGTTGAGCAAAGTCGCATCGCACGTAATGATGATGAGCATGTTCGCGCTAAAAGTTTAATTGGTGAGTTAGCTAAAGAAGTGATGGCAGGAACAATCACTGTTTCTGAAAATATGACTTTGTCGATTGATAAACGTATTGCTGAAATTGATGCATTGATTTCAAATCAATTAAGTCAAATTATGCATCACGAACAATTTCAAAAAATTGAGTCTACTTGGCGTGGTCTTTATTATTTCTGCCAAGAAACACCATCTAATCCAATGATCAAAATTCGTATGTTAAATACGACGAAAAAAGAATTGGTTAAGGACTTTCAAGGTGCAACGGATTTTGATCAAAGCACATTGTTCAAAAAGATTTATGAAGAAGAATATGGTTCATTTGGTGGTGCGCCATACTCTGCATTGATTGGTGATTTCGAATTTGATCGTACGCCATCTGACATGTATTTATTAGAACAAGTATCGCATGTTGCCGCAGCAGCTCACGCGCCATTTATTTCAGCAGCCAGCCCAAGTATTTTAGGTCTTGAATCGTTTACTGATATCGACCGACCTCGTGACGTATCTAAAATTTTTGAAACTGCTGAATATGTTCAATGGCGATCTTTCCGTGATAGTGAAGACTCTCGCTATGTTGCTTTGACTATGCCACATGTTTTAGGTCGTTTGCCGTACCATCCAAAAGAAGGAACTGCGACAGAAGGCTTCAACTTTGCTGAAGATGTTTCTGGTGAAAATCATCATGATTATCTTTGGATGAATGCTGCTTATGCATTTGGTACACGTTTAACCAATGCATTTGATTCGCATGGTTGGTGTGCTGCGATTCGTGGTGTTGAAGGTGGTGGTTTAGTTGAAGGACTTCCTGTTCACACATTCAAAACTTCAGACGGTGAAGTGGTATTTAAGTGCCCAACTGAAATTGCAATTACTGACCGTCGTGAAAAAGAGCTCAGTGATCTTGGTTTTATTCCATTGGTGCATTGTAAAAATACTGACTATGCCGCTTTCTTTGGTGCCCAATCTACCCAAAAACCGAAGAAATATGATAACGATACCGCAAATGCGAACTCAGCACTTTCAAGTCAAATTCAGTACATCATGGCAGTGTCAAGGATTGCTCATTACTTAAAAGCAATGATGCGTGACAAAGTAGGAAGTTTTGCATCAGCAGGAAATGTTGAAGCCTTTTTGAATGAATGGCTTTCTCAATATGTATTGCTTGATGATGGTGCTTCTCAAGAAGCGAAGGCGCAATATCCACTTCGTGAAGCATCAGTAAAAGTTGTAGAAGATCCTGCTCAACCAGGTCACTACAAATCAGTGGTCTTTTTAAGACCGCATTTCCAGCTGGATGAGTTGTCCGTTTCTTTACGACTCGTGACTGAACTACCGCAGTCCTCAAATTAAAAATGAGATCAGCTAGATAATAACTTTAAATAAATAGAGGTAATTTTTAAATGAAAGATATATACGTTGAGTTTCGCGGCAAATATAAAGTGGATGGTGAGTCTCGTGACTCTGAGCACAAAGGTTGGCTAGAAGTTAACTCTTGGTCTCATAACATCCGCCAACCAAAATCTGCTACTTCGAGTAGTGTTGGTGGCCATACTGCTGAACGTGTTGAACACTCAGACATGATCTTCGTTAAAGATTTAGATGCTACAAGTCCTAAACTTTGGGAAGCATGTTCTGCTGGTTATACATTTGATGAAGTACAAATCGATTTTTACCGTGCAAATGGTGATAAGCGCATCAAGTACTTACAAATCAAATTGAAGCATGTGCTTGTATCAAGCGTAACGCCAACTGTAAATGAAGAAGGTGTACCAACAGAAGCATTTGGTTTGAAATATGCTGCTGTTGAGTGGACATATAATCAACAAGATATTAATGGTACTGCGAAAGGTGCTGTTACTAAGAAATGGTCACTTTCTAATAACACAGCTTCATACGCTGCGTAATAGATATCGTGATTTTCTAATAGAGGTTAATTATTCATTAGCCTCTATTTCTCCCATATTTTGTTTTGTGACATGAATCTAGATCATTTATATCCCTACGGATTTCGATCAACACTATTTGATCGTTTAGTTCCTGAGCATGAAGACTATCTAAGAGGTTTATCTATTCAGCAATTACGAGAATCTGTTGCTCGTGATTTAGAGGATTTACTTAATAGTCGTATTGCACAGTTTGATGAAGACATGGATGACTATCCATTGGCAAAACAATCTATTTTGCAGTTTGGAATTATTGATTTCGTAGGCCTTTCAACAGCAAATCCTTTGGATCGAGATAAAATTTGTCAGTCTATCGAACAGTCTATTGCTGCGCACGAACCTCGGTTACGTCAGATCAAAGTTGAGATGTTATTAGATGGTCACAATATGGGATCACTATGTTTAAGTATTCAAGCTTACTTAAACATTCATCCATTATACGAACCTGTTTTTTTCGACGCTTTACTGAAACCGACAACACAGCAGTATGTTATTTCTGCTAGAACTTAGTGTGAGCGTACCGTGATAGAACAACTTTTACCGTATTATGAAAAACAATTACAAGAATTTGGTCAGCAATCTAGAGAGTTTGCGCAGAAATATCCCAAAATTGCGCAACGTCTGTCATTAAACCAAGAACAAATTGACGACCCACATATTGAGCGGCTTATTCAAGCTTTTTCACTTATTGCCGCACGTATTGATAAAAAATTAGCGGATAGTTATGACGTTTTTACTCATTCCTTGTTTGAGGTTATGTTCCCTCAATATCTACGCCATTTCCCTGCATGTACAGTGGTTAGTTTTGAAGATATAAATAAAATTAAGCAACTTACAACAGCACATATCATTCCTCAAAAAACCACATTGAAATCTCGTAGTTTTAAAGGGGTACAGTGTGAGTTTAATAGTACGAGTACTGTTCGATTATTGCCGATTACATTAACAAGTTTAGCGTTCCAGACGTCTCCAAGCAGTCATATGCATTTAAATCAAAATGCATCACTTAGCTTAAAATTTGAAATCTTCAATGATACGCAGAATTGGGTTTTAGATGAAAAGTTACCAATTTATTTAGATGCAATTTCTAATTTCCCATTGCAGGTTTTAGATAACATTTTTCGAAAAGAGACTGGTTTTTCGATTCGTGTGGGGCAGCGGTTAGTCCAAATTGATAATCCTTTTGAAGTTATGGGCTTTACTGAACAAGAAAGTTTGTTGCCTGTTGATCAGCATACCCACCATGCTTATCGTTTATTGATGGAGTATTTTTGCTTCCCAGAGAAGTTTAATTATTTAAACTTAGATCTAAGCCAACTCAAGGCACTGGTAGGGAATAGCAATCATTTTGAAATCTTGATTCATCTTAAGCTCAATTTAAATGATCAAGCCGTTGTTCGTAATTACTCCGAATTGAATGTCGCAAACTTCAAATTATTTACTACACCTGCGATTAACTTATTTGAAAAGCAGGCTGAACCACAAAAAATTTCTCATACACAATTGCAATATCCACTGATTACAGATGCTCATCATCCTGATCTTTACCATGTTTACTCAGTTGTTGAAATGAATATGGTACGAGAAAAGACAAATCAGGAGCAGACTCATCTTCCTGTATTACCTTTTTTTGCAATGAGTCATTATCACAATGACAAAGTACAATTTTTCTATTCATTGAATTACTTATCCTCCCAAAACAAACATAAGCAAATGGGATATTCAATCATTTCAAAAGACCTAAAACCCTATGAAATAAAATCAGATTTTATTAGTACGAAATTACTTTGCTCGAATGGTGATTTACCACATGAAGCTTTGAGTCAAAGTAATAATATTCTAAATCTGAATGATAGTAGTCTGGCAAGACGTGCTCTGATTTTAAAGCGCCCGACATCGCCATTTTATTTTGATCAAAATAAAAATGAACAGTGGCGCATCATTTCACATTTATCTTTGAATACTTTGGCTTTGATGAAAGGGGATACTTTGAGTCATGTTAAAGAACTACTTGCCTTATATAACTTGCCACATTCCAAAGAAAATATTTTGTTAATTGATGCGCTTAAAAGTCTAAGTTTCTCGACAACGAATAAGCTCGTTCATGCAAAGCCTTTTCCAATGTTTATTCGAGGTGTTCAAGCTGAATTGACTGTGAATAGCAGTGTATTTAGAGGACATAGCTTATATATTTTCATTCAATTATTAAGTCATATTTTTAATCTAAAAGTCCAAATCAATAGTTTCGTCGATGTTGTGGTTAAAGACAGTATTCATCAGCAGGAGATGTACCAATGCGTTCAGAACGTTGGTGGCAAGACGCTTCTGTAGTTGATCAGGTTTTTAATCGATCGAGTACATTTGAGTTTATTCAGTCAACACGATTATTGCGTCATGTCCCCAATAGCAGTAGCGTAAAAAATTGGTCGGCTGATTTTAAGTTCGACACTTCTTTTAGCTTAAGTTTTCCTGCGACAGAAATTGAAGAATTAAGTTATCAAGATGATCGTATTCATTTGACTAATTTGATTGTCGGTTTAACAGGAACACAAGGAGCTTTACCATATACATATACCAATAAGGTAAAGCAAAGTTCAAGACAACAACGGCTTGAGATTAAAGAATTTCTTGGTTTATTTAACCATAATCTCACTGCTAAATACGTAGATGCTAGTCTTACTTATAATTTACCTATCCGTTATGAAATAGAACAAGAAAATCATTATCTTGATATCTTGCATGCTTTGAATGGCTATGTTCGTGCTCAGCATCAACAACATGATTTAGATGAATATTTCGCTGAATTTTCTGGTTTGATACAAGGGCAAAATAACACGGCTCACGCTTTGAAAACCGTTTTATCTTGTGTTTTTAATGAACAAGTCAATGTTGAGGAATTTATAAAAGAAAAATTTAAGTTAGGCGAAGATCAGAAAACAACGCTAGGGGGCACAAACCCAAGTTTACTTGGTGTGAACACGTTTTGTGGTGACACGGTTGAGCAGATAGATGGCAAGATTGAAATCCAAATTGGTCCACTATCACGCGAAAAATATTTAGCTTTTTTACCAAATCAACCATTAAGTAAAAAATTAAAAGATCTCATCCAAACTTGGTGCAGCCCAACTTTATTTATCGATGTTCGGTTGATTTTAGATAAAGATAACGTCATTCCTCTGTGTCTTGATTCTAGTCATGAGTTGGGGTTGGGGCAGGGTACATTTCTAATGCCATCAGAACAATTGCATCATAACAAGGAAACTCGTTATGCACTTTTGGGAGCGGCATAATGATTAAGAAAATCCTTGCAACTTTGATGAGCTGCTTTGTATTGGTTGCTCTGATTGTGATTTTTTACTGGCGTGATACACAGTATCAACCTGAATCTACTGATTTAATTAATTATTTTATTTTTCTACCTATTGTTATCACAGTTGTTTTACTTTCACCGTGGTTCGTTTATAGCGTTTATCAACATCGCAAGAAGAAAAAGCAGCAGGCATCGAGTCAGCAAGATGAGAGGAGTGATCAGAAGGTTGATGCAGAGCAAGTTAATCAATCTAGCCAATGGATAGCATTGAATGTATTTGCTGCGAGTGCTTATCACTCTTTTGGTGAAAATGATGCAATTGTTGAGGGAATCAAACAATTTACTAGCGCGCAACTTGATACAGCGCTTTTGAATTTTCAAGGACTACCGATTTTATCTTATCGAGTTGCTGATTTAGATCAACAACTCGAACATGATGAAGAATCTGAGCAAGCTTTTCTATCAATTCGTCAGCAACGTATTACCGCATTGCTTCAGCATCAAATTGAACAAAATACTGAATTCCTCATGCGGGTTTCTCAGCATTTAAAAGCTTCAAGTTTATTCTATGAAAGCCAAAGTCTGTATGAATACCGTATGCATCCTGCTTGGACTGATCCAACGCATGATAGTGAAGAAGATCTAGAACCTCAGCTGGTTCAACAAGTTTATCGTATAGACAAACTCAATTTACATATCCTACTGTCTGAAGACCTCCTACATACGTGGAATGAACATGATTGTAATGAATATATCCAAACCATTTTTTATGATTTAGAAATCATTCCTCAAAAATTGCATATCGAATATCACTTTGTGAGTTCTGAATCCTCTGATCAATATTTACTTGAATTATTTGATCGTATTCAAAAACAACCTCATGAGATTTCATGGTTGATTGCTGTCGATTCTGAAATTGATCAGGATGTTATCGATGAAAAGAGCTGGAGTGCGAAAATGTATATTCCAGCTGAATTTATCAGTAGTTGTTTTGTGGCGCATCCAAGTCTAGAAATCGAGCAGTCCCAGCCTGTAAAAACCTTAAAGTTGGTTGCTCATCATAATAATTTAAATCAAATATTTAAAGAGTTAGATATCCATGATTTACCGCAATATCAAGATGAAGCTCCATTTGTATTTGTTGCTGAAGATGGATCAGACATCAAAGTTGTAAAGAAACTTGAGCAGTTTTTTGGACAAAGTTCAGTTGAGCAACATCATTATTTGTACTGTAAACCTGCAGTTGGAAATACGTTAAATGTCGCAAAAGTTTTTGCAGTGATGCTTGCTGCTCAGCTTTCGGATCAATACGTTGCGTTTGTTTATAGTCAAGATTTAAAAGCATTTTTTCAAACTTTCCCAGAGGTCTCAGCAGATCAGGAAAGTGTCGCAATTGCTGATTGATTAATTTTATTAAGAATTCGAGAACTCAATGTACATCATTTTAGGTTATTTATGGCAGTACATCACAAATCCTAAGGCAATCATTGCTTTATCATTATTTGTGGCGCTTATTTCCTCATATTCTTCTATTCCTCGCAATATCTTTTGGGCGTTGGCTGCGACTTATGCTTTGGGGCTAATTGTTTATGGGATTTATTCGTTAATACAAAGAAAACGCCATGCTGCACAAGGCGAAGAGCTTGCTAATGCGATAGAGCAAGAAGGCAATTCAGAAAATGCTCAACAAAAAGATAAAGCCGAGTTGCAACTGATCAATCAGCAGGTGAAAGAATCAATTCAATTGATTCGTAAATCTAAATTGGGGGACAAAAAGGGCAATGCTGCTTTATACGAATTGCCTTGGTACATGGTGATTGGTAATCCTGCTGCTGGGAAAAGTTCTGCAATTTATAATTCTGGATTGAAGTTTCCATTTGAAGAAACACATCAAAAAATGGTTTCAGCAGGGCTGAGTGGAACGCGTAACTGCGATTGGTTCTTTTCAACAGAAGGTATTCTATTGGATACAGCAGGGCGTTATTCCGTTTATTCTGAAGACCATTCTGAATGGTTAGGCTTTTTAAATATTTTGAAGAAAAACCGTTCAAAATCACCCGTAAATGGCCTTATTGTGATTGTTAGTATTGCTGAGTTGGTTAGTCAAAGCCCTGAAAGTTCATTAAAACTAGCTAAAAACTTACGCGCTCGAATTCAAGATTTGACTGAAAAATTAGAAGTCGTGGTTCCTGTCTATTTGGTTTTTTCGAAAATGGACTTAATTGCTGGTTTTACTGAGTTCTTCGATTGCTATGAATCTCAAGAATACAATCAAGCTTGGGGTGCTACTTTACCCTATGAGCAAAGTTCATCTCATAATGCCGTTGAACTATTCGATAAGCATTACAGCATTCTTTACGATGGATTAAAAAGTGTTAGTACAACGCATTTGAGTCGTCGTCATTCACAAAATATTTCACCAAGCGTGATGACATTTCCACTGGAGTTTAAAACACTAAAACCAGCATTGAAGAGTTTTATTGGAACATTATTCGAAGAAAATCCTTATCAATTCCAGCCTGTATTCCGTGGTTTTTATTTCACCAGTGCTTTACAGGAAGGTGCTATTGAAAGTCCAATGACTGAAAATATTGCCCAAGAATTCCAATTACAGCAAATTTCAAATCAAGATCAGGATGGAATAAACTCTTCGCTTACACCTAATCATGGTTACTTCTTACAAGGTCTTTTCTCGAATGTGATCTTACGAGATAAGGATCTCGTTAAACAACATATTAATCCTGCTAAAAAACGTCAGCGTTATATTGCTTTTATTGCTGCTTTGGTGGGTGTGTCTTTGGTTCTTGGCGTATGGGTGTGGTCTTATCGAAATAACCAGCAATTGATTGCAGATGTACAGGCGGATTTAGATAAAGTTGTACATTTAGAAAAAGCATCTGGACAACAATTATCAACCCAACTTGAATCTTTATTGATCTTGCAAGAGCGTTTACAGCAGCTAGATGAATTTGATGCAAATCGCCCTTTAAAATTTAGTTTTGGTTTATATCAAGGCAATCAGTTACGCGAAAGTCTAAAAGCTGAGTATCTGAACGGGATTCAGCAGATTGTTTTAACACCGACACAGCAAAATATTGCACAGTATTTACAGCGTGTGAAAAATAATGAGGCAACGCTCAAAGCCAATCATGCAAATGTTGAAATTAAACAAGTTGCCAAGACCCAACAATATTTAGAACCATCAGATACCAATCCTCAAGATGCCTATAACGCCTTGAAAGCATATCTTATGTTGAGCAATCCTGAATATATGGATAGTAGTCATTTGAGTGATCAGGTGTCTAGATTTTGGCGCTCTTGGTTAGATGCAAATCGTGGTGATATGCCGCGTGGTGAGATGATTCAAGATGCTGAGAAAATTTTATCTTATGCGATGTCTTTAGCGAATCAAGAAGGTTTCCCTACGTTAGAAACAGATGCACAAGTGGTGGACCAAACACGCCAAGTTTTATTGTCTGTCATACGTGGTATGCCTGCGCGAGATCGTGTTTATAACGAAATCAAAATGCGTGCTGCAGTACGCTTCCCAGCAGTCACAGTTGGTCAAATCGTAGGCGAACAAAACCGTAATATTGTTTTGGGAAGTTATGCATTACCAGGTGTATTTACTCATAAAGCATGGGATGAATATGTAGAACAAGCGATTGATGATGCCGCAAATAAACCAACCGATAGTAAGGATTGGGTGCTGAACAGCAATCAATCTGATGATTTGACTTTCTCTGGTAGTCCTGAACAGATTCGTAAGCAATTGGTTGCATTATATAAGCAAGAATATGTAGCTGAGTGGAAGAAGTTTCTGAACGGTATTTATTACGCAAAAGCAGATCAATTCAGCCAGCAAGTAAAAACGATTGATGTTTTGGGTGAACCTGAAAACTCGCCAATTCGAGCATTATTACAACGGATTGCAATAGAGACGAACTGGGATAATCCGATTGTACAAGCTGAACTTGCTGTGCCTGAAAAAGGTTTTGTGGCATGGTTTAAACGAAAAGTTTTAAATAATACAGATGATAAAGCTGCTGCACAGGCAGTGAATAAAGCGCAAGGTGCGATCTCTCAAGAATATCAAATGTTTTATCAGCTCGTTCGTAAGCGGGATGATTTGCAAGATAAATCGTTGTTTGATGAGTACATGAACAATCTTGCTCAAGTGCGTAGTAAGTTTAATGATTTAAAAACTGCTGGTGAAATTGGGCCGAGCGCGATGACATTGGTGAAACAAACCATTAATGATCAAAACTCAGTCTTTAATGTAACTCAGAAATATGTTGATGAAAAAATGATGGTCGGTTTGAAAGACACCGATCAGCAATTATTACAAAAGCTATTGATGGGACCATTAACGCAATCATTTGCAAGTTTGATTGTTCCGACTCAGGATGAATTAAATAAACTATGGGGTATTCAAGCTTATCAACCATTCCAAGCGAATTTAAGTCAAAAATATCCCTTTAACTCAGGTGTTACTTTACAAGCAACAAGTAATGAAATAGCTCAAATTTTTGGTGAGACTGGAAGCATTTCAAGATTTGTTAAAGAAGCCTTAGATCCATTTGTCATACGCCGAGGATACGTTCTTACTTCAAAAACGTGGAAAGATTTAGGCATTAGTTTAAATCCACAATTTGTTATGGCTTTCCAACAATATGTTGCACCAATCAATGGGATGGCGACAGGCAGTTTAGATCAGCCTGCTGCTGCGCCTGCTTCAAATCAGTCTAATTTCCAATTTTATCCATTACAAAATCCACAGTATTTGTCTTACACGATTGATATCGATGGTCAGCGGATGGTCTTTGAAAATGGTATTCAGCAGTGGGTGAACTTCGTTTGGCCAAATAAGGGAGCGATTCCTGGTGCGCGCATCACGGCTGTTGATTTGGAAGGGAAGACGCATACGATTTTTGAAGAGCCCGGCGAATATGGGATTAACCGTTTAATTGATGCGGCACAACGCAAAGAACAAAATGGCAGCTTTGAAATGACGTGGACGAGCAAGGCCGAGCCATCTCTTTCAATTAAAGTAAAGTTCAGATTGATCAGTGGAAATAGCTCAGGAAATATTGGCTCTAGTCGTGGATATGCTGGATTGAAATTGGTCGATAAAGTGGTCACAGACAAAGCTGTTCGTGTTGTTGCAGCGCAAGCAACCCCAGCTGGAGAGGGTGTGAAAGCACCGCCAGTTTTATCACCCCAATCAGGAGCAGTACAGCAATGATAGGGATGATCATCATTAAGCAAGAGGTGCTGATATGCAGCAATTAAAAAGCACCCCATTGTATTATGGAAAGACGCCTGCAAGAGGGGATTTCATTAAGTCCAAAGGTCAATATGCTTTGATCCAAGTGCTTGATCAGTGGATTACTGAAGCACTAGAGCTGGCAATGCGTACTCCTGAGTTTAAACAACGCTACGCTTCCTTACCTGCACTAGACTTCTTTATTGCAAATCCAGCCGAGCCAATGTTTTTGGCTGCAAATTTGATTGCCAGTCAAGACAGTTCTGGACGTGCTTTTCCAATGGTGGTAAGTCAGCTACTCGAGGTTGAACAACCATACCAGAACCTTTTGCAAGCGCCGTACATTTATAAAGCTGTTTTGGTGGATTTATTTCAAAGAAATAGAGTACTTCGTAGTATTGCTGATACCAATATCATGATTGAAAAGTTGAATAATTTACCGAATGTTATTCAAGTATTTACATCCACTGAATGTAATAGCTTTTATGAAAATCATACGATGCATTCATTTGCTCAATTGATGAAGATTAATGTGTATGAATTGGCTCAAAGTATGATTGGTCTTGGGCTTTTGCTACAGCCAATTTTAAAGAATGGTACAAGCCGTTTAAATAAAGTGCTGATTCTTCCAATTAATAACCATATGTATTGTTATGAAATCGCTGCTTTTTGGGTAGGAATGATTGGTCGATTCTTAGGAAGTAGTAATACCGAGGTGTTAATAGGGATTTTACATCGTGATGAACCACTCTTGTTTATTGGATTTCAAGGTGCAGACATCATGGCACTGAGTGATATTTTCACTCAGAACATGCAGAGTGAGCATTGGGTTTCTTTGATTCAAGCCCAGTGGATTGATGCTTATCTTGAACAGAATGCAGGTCTTGCGACATTAGAGCAATCTCTTTGCCAGCGTCAATTGAGCCTAAATCAAGGTTTAAAACTTTTCAGACAAACTTTTTTAGATGAGTAATGATGAAAAATAATTCGAAAGTAATATTGGCTACACTATCTTTTGGGCTAACTGTTTTAAGTTACAGTGCCGCGATTAATGCTGCCCCGATAGTCGTAGAGGGTGTTGTACCGAATGATGCAAGCAAACAAGCGATCATAACTAAAATGCAGTCGGTTTATGGTGCAGACCAAGTCGTAGACAAAATACAAGTACGACCTGTTTCTGCGCCTAATGATTGGAGTGATTCTGTTACTCAAGTCATTACTTCTGATTTAAAAAAAGTGAAGCAGGGTCAATTGAATGTTCGTGGCACTCAGATCGAATTGACAGGAAAAATGACTGACCCGAATGAGATAACACCAACAACATCGAAATTTGAATCATTGGTTCAACAGCCTTATCGTTTTAGTGCACAACTTACAGTAAATCAAGCCGAGCAAAAAATTATTGACGATGCGCTTAAAAATCGCATCATCGAATTTGAATCAGGAAGTGCAATATTAACTGCGGCAGGTAAAAGTATTCTTGATGAAATGGCTGTCGCGTTAAATAAAGTAGGTACTAAGAAAGTCAAAATTATTGGTCATACTGATAGTTCTGGTGATGCAGCTAAAAATACAATTTTGAGCCAAGAACGTGCTGTAGCTGTACAAAGCTATTTAGTAAGTAAAAATATTGCGATTGATCGTTTGAGTACAGAGGGTAAAGGCTCTAGCCAGCCAGTCGCTGACAATGCAACTGCTGATGGACGTAGAAAAAATCGTCGAATCGAGTTTGAAGTACTTTAATTTATTGAAAAGTATAAGAGAGATATCCGCATGGCAACACCTTATATTGTTATTGGCTGTCCAACGACAGGTGGTGGGCAAGTAATTACTGGAAATAGTAGTTTTTTAGTTGAAGGTATTCCTGTTGCTTGTGTTGGCGATAAAGCAACTTGTCCAAAGCATCAAACAGTTGCCACAATTGTTGCGGGTGATCCCACAGTTCAAGTGATGGGTAAAGCTGTGGCAAGAGTAAATGATGCTTTGTCATGTGGTTGTAAGTTGTTGCCTAAGCAGAGTTTGGTGGTAAAGGGATAATGCTGGTGGTTCTCCAAATAGTCAACAGGAGAAAACAAAGCCAACTGAAATGTATAATAATGAACCGTACCATGTTTGTC
>NZ_AXCD01000018.1:0-33515 GCF_000475335.1 Acinetobacter sp. COS3 | reverse complement strand
GTTTTCTCAGCACACATCACTGTGATACCGTCCAATCACGTTGTGTCATCTTATTCTCATTAATAGCATCTTTTAATGCTTCTATTTCACTTGGTAACAACAGACCATTCAATGCTGGTAATATTGTGACCTCTTGATTGACTTTCTCTGCATGGCTTTGTTGCACAAAGATTTGAAATGCAAAGCGCCCCTAATTGAGCCAAATTTAAGGCGTAACTTGGGTAAGTGGTCGACCTAATTCCGTAAATCTGTTGAGGACTGCTACACGTGCATGAATTTCATTCACCTGACTAGGAAAGCTTCTTGCCATTAATTTATCGCCTAATAATTTGATGCAATGCATCTTGGTTTCCACCAAACTGCGGCGATGATAGCCTGACCATTTTTTCCATAATGTCCTGCCTAAACGTTTAACTGTTCGAAGTAATTCATTTCGCTCTAGCGAGCTACTCTTTGTATCTTTCCATGGTTTCGCATTTTTTCTAGGTGGAATCACCGCATGTGCTTGCCGATCTGCAATGACCTGACGGCATTGCTTGGTGTCATAAGCTCCATCGGTATAAACAGAGTCAATCTGCTCATTTTGTGGAATCTGATTAAGTAAATCACCAAGCACCTGTGAATCACTGACATTATTGGTTGTGAGCTGAATAGCGCGTATTTGTAGGGTTTTGGCATCTATACCAATATGTAGTTTACGCCATTGGCGACGATATTCAGCTCCATGTTTCTTGCGTTTCCATTCGCCCTCACCTAGAAACTTCATGCCTGTAGAGTCTACGAGTAGATGCAGCCCATCGCTACTTTTTTTGGTAGCTGATTGCAATATCAATATGCTTTTGTCTTCTACAAAGCGTACTGTAATCTGGTGCGGTCCAATTTAATCCGCAAAGTTTAATCAGACTTTGCACAAAGCCAGTGACCATACGTAAAGATAGACGGAATAAGGATTTAATCATTAAGCAGCATTGGATAGCTGCGTCGGAGTAGGTTTGATTTCGCCCTTGTTTGCCTTTTGATGGAGCATACCATTGCGTAGCAGGATCAAACCAAATGGCAATATTTCCGCGACTCATGAGTGCTCGGTTATATGCGGGCCAATTGGTTGTGCGGTAGATTTTGTGTGTAGGCTTCTTCATTTGAAAATTATATCGCTGAAAAAGCCTTTACAGATAGGTTTGTGCAACAAAGCCCATGGGGCGTATTGAACGTGGTCAAGTTAATGTAACAGTGGAAAAACTCTATCTCATTGCATCGATTCTTGACATTGAGGTAAAAAAATTATTGCCCTAATTTTCTCTTGAAATGTATTTTTTTGACACAATATAAAAAAAACTTAATAAAAAAGAGAACATAATGACTACTTTTCAACAATCTGAACCGCAAAGTGTATCACCGCGAGACAATTCAGAAAAAATTAAAGTTTTAAGTTTAAATGGTGGTGGTGTACGTGGTTTATTTACTATCAGTTTGCTTGCCCAACTTGAAATAATTATCGAAAAACGAGAGAAAAGAACCGGTGTCAAAATTGGTGATTACTTTGACTTGATCACAGGCACATCTATAGGTGGCATTTTGGCACTTGGATTAGCAAGCGGTAAAAGTGCTCGGGAATTACAGGAAACATTTGAAAAAAGTGCGCCACATATTTTCCCGGCAAGACGTTTCAGATTCAAAAAATGGATCACACCATTCTATCCAATCTACAAAAGTGATCCTTTGTATGAAACTGTGAAAAGTATGATTGGTGACACCATCACATTCGATGATCTTGAACGTCGAGTAATGATTACATCACTGAACCTGTCTACTGGTAAACCAAAGTTTTTCAAGACACCACATAATCCTATGTTTACGCTTGATGGCGAAATCAAGTTGATTGATGCAGCAATGGCCACATCCGCTGCACCAACCTATTTCAAACCACATTTTATTAGCAAACTAAATCACTATTTTGCTGATGGTGGATTAGTTTCTAACAACCCTAGTTTTATCGGTATTCGTGAAGTCATGATCGACATGAAAAATGACTTCCCAAATGCAGAGCCTAAAGATGTGAAAATCTTGAATATTGGTACTTTAAGCGAGAATTACTGTATCGGGCCCAAGACTTTATCCCAAAATTGCTCAAAGGGTTATTTAGGCCTATGGGGAATGGGCGAACGTCTTGTTTTAAGTACTATGACTGCTAACCAACATTTACAGCGCTTTATGTTGTTACGGGAACTAAAAGTACTTGGCATCTCAAATAATTACATTGAAATTGATGAAACTATTCCGAACGAAGCATCTTCTGATATTACTTTAGATAATGCATCACAGAGTAGTCTAAATGCCCTAAAAGGCATGGGAGAAAAATTGGGTGCTGAAAGATACAGCGAAATCAAAGAATTACGCGAATTTTTCTTAAGAACAGCAAAACCGTTTGTTAAATCTAATAATAATGGGGTGGCAGCATGACCTGGAATTTTCACAGCTACTATACTAATCGTGATACTGGTCTAATCGGTAAGCTAATCCTTGCTGATCATGAGAAAGATGGCTTAAAAGCATTACGTCAAATTGTCCGTGAACGAACACGCGATGTATTTGACGAAGCTAGAAAACTTGTAAAGTTATCCAAGCAATTTGATTCTGCAATTCTTCTTCGTTATGAGTTTAAGAATACCCATTTCAATTATCTTTCAGGTGATGACCAACGAAAGTTATCTGAACTCATTATGGAGCTTTCATCTGATCTTATAGCTGAGTTTATGAAGATTAATCCTCGCTTTTGGACGCAAGGAAGCTTCATGTATGACACATTGAATCGTCCATATAAACCTACTCAAGAAATGGACATTGATGATGGCACTTATCTTCCAATGCAGTTCTTTGAAGATAAGCCCGCAATTGGTCATCAGCTTCTATTGTTATTGGTAGATGCCTCTCTTAAATCTTTGGCTGCTGAACACTATGGGTGGTCATTTGAACCCAAAGAAACGTGTGGACGTATCAAAATACCTGCCGAAAGCGTCCATATAGACGTACCGATGTATGCCATTCCTTTTGAAAAATTCATTGAAAAAGAGGAGCTCATCAGAAAGTCTGCAGCCTCTCAGATCTTTGGTGAAATGTACGACAGCGTTTCAGCTGCCGACCATGCTCTCTATGATCAAATTGAAACTGACTGTGTAAATCTAGCTGTACGCAAGGACGATGCAAAATGGATTAAAAGCGACCCTAAAGATGTCCATTTGTGGTTCCAAGATGCGTGTCAACGTACTGGTCAGCATCTACGAAAAGTTTGTCGCATCCTTAAAGCATGGCGTGATGCTGGTGATTGGCAAGAAAGTAATGGTCCATCATCAATTTCTTTAATGGCAGCGGTGGTGGACATCTTGGACCGTACTACTGTAGATCCGAAAGATTTTGGATTATTGATGCTGACGGTAGCAAGAGAACTACCAGATACTTTCCGCAATGGCGTAGAGAGTCCTGATGAAAATGATGAACGTCCTTTGTTCCCTCCATACTATGAGCATGAACCTAAGCACAAAGAAGTCATGCAGAAGCTAGAGCAATTGGTTGATTCACTCGAATCCGCATACGCTGCACCTACCAAGCAAGATGCTTTAGATATTCTCAATGGTGAGTATGGCGATCGTGTTCAGGATTTAAGTCTTATCGTATCTCAAGCAGCCGCTCCGGCTTATAAAAGTGCCCCTTTAAAAGCTAAAGAAGCAGCTATTATCAGCTCTTCAATGAAAAGTGGTTGATTGAGTGTCGGAATTACATGCTGTAATGCTTGGTTGCGGATATAAATACCTGACAGCCAAGCAACGAAAGAAATATAAAGCTCTATCTTCAATTGAAGAGAAATATCCTGTTTACCTAAAAGATTTCTCAACTTCTGAAGGGATATTCACTATTGCCCTAGAAATAAACTATGACGTTTATACTATTTTGCCGTGGGCGCACATCATCAGCAAACCATCACAGTTTGATGACATGCTACTTCCCCATGTCAACAATAATGGGAATCTTTGCTACGTTGAACAAATGGAAGCCGATTGGAATCCTAATGATCTAGGTAATCTATATAGGACTATAGATTACCAAATTCAACACACTTTAAATATTTCGATTGAGTCTTTAAAGAACGGTAAAGTAGATCAGGTTGAACTTGAGGGTGAATTTGTCGCTTACTGGAAAGCTGAACGACTAGCCTATGTTCTGTCCGATTTAAACTCATTGAATGGTGAAATTGCTTATCTGACTCGAAACATTACTAAGGATGGTTTTAAATGTACTGAATCCTTATTGTTCGGTCCCAAAGATAAAGATATTCATGAAAAATGGCTAAGCCAAAGATCACTTGAAGAAACAGACAGGCGAAAACTTAATGTTTTTTGTCTTATGGTTAGACCTATCAAGCTTTCTGGCGTCCATTGGCCACCGAAAGATGCCAAGGCTCTCTTTCAATGGTTATCTCACGTAGACCACAATGCCAAAGCACATTTAATTCAGTATTTTGTGGCCCATCCAACCATTAAACATCACTTGATTGTACTGGATGTTTATAAACAAGATACATTCGGTGTAGTACTCGAATTAAATCTAAAAGCAGTACAGTTTACGACTTACGCCAATCCGAGAAAAAAAGGTAAAGGGGCAAGAAAACTTGATTTAGTAAGAGCAAGTAGCGTCCTTATGGGTAAATTCGCTTTTAATAAATTTCAAAGATTTGCATTTGAAAAGTCGGATAAAGATACGATTCTCTCCCGTAATAGATCTAGACCTGAGATTGGGGATCTTCGAACAAAGCGTATCGCTTTAATTGGCTGCGGTACCATTGGGGGATACTTGGCAGAGCTTTTGATTCGGTCTGGTGCCGGCATGGGAAGCAAAAGTTTAGATTTATATGATCATGATACCTATGGACCACACAATTTTGGTCGCCATACATTGAGTACCAGAGATTTTGGTAAACACAAAGCAGTAGCATTAAAAGATAGACTTATTGATTCAACCCACCTCATGGTAAATGTTGAAGCTCATAAATATGGGTTTCCTATTATGAAGGCTTTCCTATCACTTTATGACATTGTGATTGATGCCACTGGTCGAGGGCCTGTTTCAAAGCGCTTAGCAAAAGTTAGCCGAGAGATTGATGCTAAAGATAGACCTACCATTGTTCATGGATTCAATGATGGCAATGGAATCGCATCAAAAGTATTCATCGATAGCTCAGATGGTTGTTACAATTGTCTATGCGGTGATCCGTCATTCTATAAAAATGGTACCGATATTCGTTTTGAGAAGCTATTAGATCTAAACCCAAAGAAAGTTTCATGTGGCAACACATACACACCGTATGATGCAGCAGTCAGTGTTATGACAGCAGCATTAATGCAAGAAGCGGTTTTATCCACTTTAGAACTCGAAAGGGACTGGAATTATAAAGAATATATCTTCATGGGTAGTCGCACGAAAAAGCCGACTTGGATTAAAAAACAAGACTTTTGTGACATATGTAATGGTCGATAAAGAACTCGTTTTCAAAGCTCTAGATGAATCCTTAGTTGTAATCTCGATTGAAGTGGCAAATATACTGCTCTCATACCGACAAATGAGCCTTTCTAGCCCCGAAAGTGCTGGAGTCTTGATAGGTGAGCGTAGAGGCATTCATATAGTCATAACAGATCTATCAGAACCTAGCCAATTGGATATCAGAAGCAGATTCATGGTGGATCGAATAAGTAAACATCATCAACAGGCTATTGATGATGCTTTCAAGAAAAGTAATGGCGAATGGCACTATTTAGGTGAGTGGCATACACATCCAGAAGATGTACCAAACCCTTCCATGACTGACTACACCAGTTGGCATAAGAGTCTCAAATCAGAATTACCGCTGATTTTGATTATTGCTGGACGAACACATTTTTGGGTAGGTAAGAAAATCCAAAACAAGATTGAAATATTAAAACAAGTTTAGAGTTTTATAACTTATATAGTTTTTACTAGTAATTTTCACTTTGAATTATTCATTTATTAATAAAAAAGATCCCAATTAGGGATCTTTTTTATGCAATTTATATAGTATTACTTACTAGTAATAACAAATGCTCCCTTATCTTTTTGTTTTTTAGTAGACTGGGGTCAGTGTTTAGCCTAAGCAACCAATATGAAAACAATAGACTATTACAACCAATACGCAGATCAATTTTTACAAGCCACGTTGTATGTGGATATGGAAAGTCTATACCAACCATTTTTAGCTGAGGTGCCAGATTCAGCACGGATCCTGGATTTAGGCTGTGGCTCAGGGCGTGACACTTTGGCTTTTAAAAATAAAGGCTATCAAGTTGATGCTATCGACTATTCTGAAGTATTGGTCGAACGAGCGAGCCAACTGACTGGTATCGCTGTTCAGCAGCAAAGTTTTTATGAGCTTGATATGCACGATGTTTATGATGGGGTATGGGCATGTGCCTCTTTACTACATTGTGCTCGTAATAGACTCCCTGATGTTTTAAAACGTATTCATGCTGCATTACGCCGTGGCGGTGTGTGCTATATGTCTTTTAAATATGGAACAGCAGATAGAGTAAAAGGCGGTAGGGCGTTTACTGACTTAAATGAAGAGCAGGCTCAGGAATTGTTAGACCAGTTGAATGGGGTTAGGGTATTAAAACAGTGGATTACAGTAGATCAGCGACCTGATCGACAAGAAAAATGGCTGAATGTACTTTGGAAAAAACATGCCTGATTTTATTCTTACAGCTCAAAAAAAATTGAAATTCCTAAAAAATATCAAACTGGTTCTATAGTCGGAGAGTTTTAGTGGTCATTATAAATTTTCACTATTGATTATTCTCAAACGATTAGCTATTGAAAAATGGCAGGACACAAGGATTACAGAACTGATTGGGTGTGGCATTCGAATCATGAAAGACCACACCAAGCTAACAAAGGAAGATCACCTTTAATGGCTGCTTAACCTCTACTTATAACTTCGGTTATTTATAGGCTACCGAGGATTCCATGGTTTTTAATCCGCATCTGTTTATGAAGTCATTTTACTGTACAAGTTTCCAAGTTATATAGAAAATTATGGTTATCAATATGATTTAATTACTCCCATAATATCAAGATATGTGTGGCGATTTAAGAAATCTCTAAATAACTTATATTTACATTCTTAATTAAAAAAAATATGATCAAAGTTCAGACAGAGGATTTTGATATTTAATAAATATAAAAATACCTCTTAGTGCCAACTTTGTCATGGATAAAACTTAATGCAATTAAATAACAATGGTTCTAGTACTGAACTAAGTACACTCGCACCTAAAATAATTCTTTCCCCTTTATTAAAAGCTATGGTGGGGACTCTTAAAAACCATCAATCAGATCATTTCTTCAATTATTATGGGCCTTCTCATAATTTGCATTTTGATGCCACCGCTTTTGTGTCTGCAGTATTTAAGCAGATCGGGACTAAAAACGATTCAAAGCCAATTTATAACATCATCAAAGATATTCAATTATTACCTGAAGATTCAAAACTCAGAATAAGCACTTTATTTGATAAGGAATCTGAAGCTAAAACTGCCCAGACCTATCGTGATTTAGACCAAGTGATGTCTGAAATTGTTCAGCAAGTACTTCAAAATGCTCCGACAGGTATGGCACTGAATTTTCTCAACCAATTCTTAGGCGATCTCAAATATTCTGATCCAGTGATTGCCAAAAATTCTCAGTATCCTATGCAAGTCAAAGGACAATCTAAAGTAGCTTCTTTGCAATATACAAACGACTTAAAAGCAAAAGATGGCGAATTACGACTTTTCACTGTTACTGAAGAAATCAGCAAACCTCAATGGGTGAAAGAGGTTTGCGAGGCAATCAAAGCCATTGTGAAGCAGTCCTACTCAGCTGGTGAAAAGATGCCATTAGAGGTTGCTGAACGTATGCAGGAAATTCTTGATGATGAATGTTCTGCTGAAAATAATGATATCCAAAATCTACTTCATTTCGTAGAAATCAAAGCACTATCACGAGCTCGTATCCGAAATTGCTTCAAAATTATGGAGATCATTGCGGATCACATTGAGAAGACTGAGCGTAACGATTTCAAGCGTGAGTCCGCTGTTTCCTATATCCGTAAAGCAATTGCTTTCTTTGAGATTTTTGGTAATCGAATTGCTCCATGGAATGAGGAGACAACGGAAACCATTAAGGACTATGGTATTGACTTTAGTGCTATCTATGGCGCTGTAGGTAAAGTTGATTTTAATGGTTTGCTGGCCTATGTTGGAGCAACAGATGCTTTGCCAATCTGGGTAAAACCAAAAATTGAAATGAATGATATTCGTCATGAGGATAAGGAAGGGCTATCTCTAAAACGTGAAGTCACTTATGCCTTTCGAGTGAATGGGGAGTTTGTTAAAGAGGAAAAAGTAAGTTCATTTAACTCTAAGTTGCAGATCAATTATAAGACAAGCAAAGGCAACCGTTCGGGTACAGATACCATGCTGACTGCTTATGAAGCTCGTCTGCATACTATCAATAAAGCATTGCTGCTGAAGGATATTGTGGATGATAAAGGTCAGCCGATTTCTGAAGAACGATTAAGCAAAGAGTGCTCAGATCGCGTTGCTCAAGTAGAGATGTTCCAGCTCATTATGATGTACTTCGTTCTATCTGGGGCAGACATGAAGATTTCAGATTTTGAAGGGGCATTCAATAAACTGGTTGATGCATTCAAGAATCCTCAAAAAATCCGACTTAACCTTACTCGTATCTTAGACGAAAAGCTCAATACCGAAAAAATGCATGAGCGAATGGAGGCGATCACGTCTACGATCACTACAGCGCTAAAAGCGAATCTGGATTCCATCATTAGTGAGATGGAAAAGGATAGTAGTCTTAAAACTGTACTCTACATCCTTCCAAGTATTGTGAATCTAGATGTATTCAAGAGTTCAATTGGTGAAGATGCGGAACAGTTCTTTAGTATATTTAAGGGTAAAGAATCGAACTTTTACAGCTACATCTCGATGGTGGATGCTAGCCGTAAAAAATTGGCGAAAATGAGCCAAGACGAAATCATTCGAAAGAATGATTATGCTCGTAAAGCCCTAAGCGAGATTGAGTTTAATTCCACACTGAAAATTCGAACGTTGGTACCGATTGAGAATCCTAATACCGACCTAGATCAATTTGATGTCGCTCGTAATCTGAATATTCCTTGTTTACCAGTATTGATGGTGCCGACCAACAAGAAGGTCAGCGACAATGGGCTGCCACATTTTTATCATCCTGAGAGCTTAAGTTATGACAACTTGTTATCTAAATACAAGGTCATGATTCATTATTCATCTAAGCTATTTCGATTGAGTGACCTAAAAGGCGGCCATGCTCAATTATGTTTGGATGAAAAAGAAAATGCTTTGATCATCAGTACGTCATGTTTTTCGATTGCGATTCATCTATTCCTTAAACATCTGATTAAAGAAGTAAAAAATCAACTGGGTATTGAAGAGCGCTTATATGTACCTCTAATGCGAATTGACTCAGTTGATGAACATGAGAATGAAGAAAAAGCCCAATTTCAAAGGAAATCAAAAAAGATCCAAAAAGGTGGGTTTAATCCTGAGTGTAAACGAGCGTATGCCACCGCTTATACCCTTGAGAAGTTGCTGAACAATGATGATGCTATTGTGAAGGTACAGGGGCTTAAGTATCAACCAGATCCTATGCCTTATGGTAATCAAAATGGTGAGCGAGTTTGTGCCCCGGTGAATCTCGCTATGGATAAAACAGTCACTTACCGTATTCAGGCTGCAATTGAAGCACTGTCAGGATATTCAGAAATCATCATCCCATTTGAGGGCACTAAGGACAAAATTGCCTGTATTAGCTATAACTCTCGACCTGAGAATGATGTGGAATTTAAGTATCAGCATCAGAAGGATTTGCTACTTCTTAAACCAGATTATGGCTACATCTGCTACGTCTATACACTTGAGCGTATCAACGATAAACAGGGTCGCTTATCACTACAGAAGGTCAGTCATGCCCCAGTTGCTGAAGACAATCTGAGAACAAGTAAGGCGATGCACCGTATCATCGAAAAACTGCAGTCAGATGGTTTTGAAGATGTTGTATTGCTTTCACACCATTTTGCACAGCGTAAGATCGGTAAGACTGAAACCAGCAACTTGATTCATGAAAGTGAAAGTGCTTTGGATCAACTTGATCAGTTGTTCCCGAATATGAATTTCTATCCATTCCAGTCTGATACGATCCCAGCACTGAGCTTAAAAACCAGTGATAACAGTCGTGTCTATGAGGTACCGCACCATCAGTACCATACGGCGATCATCAATCAAAAAGAATATAAACAATCCTTGTCCGTATATAGCTTTGCGACTAAACGTACTGTGGGTGTTCGTACTCAGAATGGTATTTGTTCGTATTTCTATATGTTAACCAGTCAGGAGCATTCGATTCATAATGATAAACGAATCAGATTGCACAGTAATATTATTGATGTGAATGATTCCAATGAAATGAAATCAATTCGCTCTGTATTGCGTGGACTGCATTACTTTGAGTCTGAACGTCCTACAGCTGGCAAAAACTTCACTCCGGTACTTGAGCCTTCCCATATTCGTGGCACCACTGGCATTCAAGAGCTTGGTGAAGTCATAGTGTCGAGTCGTCTAAATAAAGGCGAAGTCGTCATGAGTCTGCCAGCCTTAATCGGCAAGCTCGAAGAATACGTTATTCTGAAGAATGAAGACTTGATTGATCCAATCGAGCCGATTCCAGAGGGAGCTGAAGAAATTTTAGCGACTGATGTGGAGTAAGCGCCGTGGTGAACAATGAAGCCAAAGTTTGGGGCGAGGTTTATGAGATCGCTGTTAAACGTGGTTCGATTATGGCTTTGCTTGATGCAAAGCTATTATCAGCCAGCAATCCTGTAGTAGCAGAATGGAATAGTAAACAGATTGCTGATGTCTTTCAGGAAATGAAGGAAGCGCTATATAGCGATGTCATTAATGCCGCTATCCATGAAAATATCGAAAGCTATTTTCAGCAATTGATAAAAACTGGATTCGGGCATGGTTATACCAATACTCGTGAGTTTCTAAGAAAGATCAAGCCAAAAGGTATTGCAAGGGCTAAAACGGCGAATGCAACACCAAATTGGAGCTTATCTGGCATCTGGTGTCCGCTGACAATGCCAAATGATATAACCCAGACCATTGTAGATGACTACACAACTGAGGAAGAACATATTGCTATTAAAGCCTTCAAGGAGAAGGCGTTGGAAACATGGAATCAGCAATTCAGTCTTACCCACGCTAAAATGTTTGGTAAGGGTATGTTTGGTCGTGCTGATTTCTTGGCGGTAATCAAAGTCAAATCCAACTATCATGTGCTGGTTCAGGAATATTCATTATTTTACGTTTTAGGTGAACCAGAACAATTCAACGCCAAGGATTCTTGTACCTATTTGCAAGAGTACAAGCGTTACATCAAACATTCTGAATCCCAAAGTGTTTTCTCATACGTAAATGCAGAAGCTCAAGAGATCCCATTTAAGTTCTCAAAAAAACTACGTGAATACTTGAGAGCCTATGTCCGTAAGGAAAAAGTCCTATTTAAGATGGCGCAAGGCTGTTCGTATGCAACCACTTTTGTTGATTCTTTTAAATGGCAGTTTGAACAAGATGACATGCCAAATATTCGTCTGAGTGTGATGGCGATCACCAGCCGGGGAAGTGAGTACATCTCTGCTGAATTTGCGGATAAAGATAAATCACCAGAGCTGGAAATTATGTATCAGCTGGGCAAGGAGTATCAGGATAACGTTCTGAGTCTGGACGATATGGATGAACGCACGAAACTGCAAGTTGAGATTCTGAATTATCTGGTGAATGAACCTGTCAAAAACATCTCGGAAATCGTGTCCAAAAATATTAGCGATATTTCCTACGGTCAGGATCTTACTTTCACTATTACTGAAAGGCTTAAGGATTTTGTGAATCCTAACCAGCCACTGGCTTTAGAGTGGGTTTTTGACTTGATAGATCGGCAAGTCGATGACGAAGACCATAACCAAAAACTTAAAGAGATGGTGCAGGCTGAGTTTAAAACAATTCGTAAGGGAAAAATTGAGAATAAAACTTCATTCACCTTACGTGATTTGCATAAATGCGCCGTAGTACTGGCACTGAAGGAAAGTAAACAAGGTCGGGTGAATTTCATCTGTTTGACTGGTACGCCGGGGATTGGGAAAACATCGAGCGTTAAGACCTTGTTGGTAGATTTGGAAGGGTTTTTCTTCTTCTACGCCAGTCCACGAGTGTTGATTAACGATGATGTGGTCAGTGATTTATCTAAAATATCAGCTACGATTACCAGTAACAGTGATGTGGTGACACAGGCACAGCAAATCTATTCGAAGATTCACAATACGGATTGTAAGGTGAATGCTCGTGGTGCCGCTATTGTGGGTGGTGTTGAAGATATGAAGATAGATCATGGCTCAAGTGTTCTATTGTTCAAACAAGATGAATACCGGAAGCTCAAAGACCTGGAACAGAATGCAAATGCCAATAGACACTATGCCAATACCTCAGAATCTAAAATTACGGCAACCAATAAGAAGTTTGCCAGAGTGTTTGATTCATTAGGGGAAGCGACCCAGCAATTACTTGTATTCCATCCAGAGCTCAATAAACTGACGATGACTGTAGCAAGTCAGGCATTCATGCCATATAACACCACACCAGCTGGACCACGAAACCCAAGGGAAAACCAAAATAAAACTGTGGCAGCTTCCAGTTTGGATGGGCTGGAAAAAATGTTCCAATACAAAATCGATAAGAAGCCGACAGAGGCCAAAATCGAACGGAGAGAGTTTGCCAAAAAGTTCCCTAACATTGTAGTGATGTTTGATGAAATTACAGGGGATTCAGGCACACGTACTTTTATCAATGAGATGCTGAAATTCCTTTCCAAAAACTTCATTGAACCGTTTCAAGGTAATTCACCATTTACGGTGACTGTGATTCTTGCTGATGCATCCCTCAGTAATGTGAATGCAATCCAGAACTACATGAAGAAACAGGATCAGTTACCAGCAAAAATGTTCATCTCTCCATCTTTGGGTAATTTCCCATTCAAGATGCAGACTGCAGATCTGGATGATGGTAACTCTGTTCGTTCTAGTATCCATATCATGGCGAACTGTTACCCGGCAAGTGATCTTAAAATTCAATATATGCTCAAGCAATACGCCGTAGTCCCTGAAACAGATGATTTTGGATTGGATAAGAACCTGACTCATCTATTTCGCCAGAAAGCTGGGGAAAGGACTCAACAGACTGCTATCGAGCTTATTCAAAAGATTCTTGAAGATGGTAAAAAGCAAGTTATCTACTTTGCTCAGGATAAAAATGCATTGGCTGCACTCAGAGATGCATTAGTCGATGAAGGAGTGGTTGAACGCTCTAAGATTGGCATTTTTGATAGCCAATTAATGGGATACCACCGTTCAGAATTGCTTGATCGCAAAGAGACATTGCAAGTCGTACTGATTACTTCGACTGCAGCTAGGGGTATTTCGTTCCCGAACTGTGATTCAATCATTGCTGCCATGCCTCGTTTCGCAATTGAAGCCTCTTTAATGGAAATCGCCCAGCTTGTTTACCGGGGACGTGGTGGATATTTGGATAAAGAGAAAAATGAGTGGGTCAACGGCGATGAACGTGATCGTCTGCTGACGATTCTGGTAGAAGATTTCTACTTGGTATCTAATGATGAAACTCAGACAGAGCTTGAATATAAAGTTAAGAGCTCATTGGATATGCTCTCAATTTTCATGCTTATTCGTGGGACTTTATACACTCGTATCACTGGGGATGCTGGCTTCAAAAAAACTCAGATTGCCATGATCCCAATTGGTGAGGTGAAGAATAAGACCAGTGATAAACCGGGGCTGGCTTCTTTGATCAGGGATTTCATGAAGGACGTGAATAGTGTTCTTTATAAGATTGCTGCAACCGAGGGTGAATTGGTTGGAAGGCTTAAGGCTGTAGTAGAGAAGGCCCAAACGGTTTACTCAGCAAATAAGCTCAGTTCTACCTATAGCACTAAGACCAACAAATACCGAAGTTTTTACACCCCGACATTAACGCCTGAGTTAAAAGAACTTCAGTTCTACGAGAAATGGTGCCGGGACCATCATTCGCTTAAGTCTAGACTACTCACCATTAGCGATCAGGAAGATGCTTTGACCATTCCTGAAAATATCTATATCTGTGGTCCTGTGATTATGGAAGATCGCTCGAACTTTGGTAATAAGGAGTCGTTTGATATTGCCAATGATAATCTCTCACAAGATTCTTTAAGGAAATTCCGAAATGAGTTAATCGCCCTGCAGAGAGGATTCCCACAATTGAATGTTTACAAGAACATTCAAAAGCACATTCGGGAAATTACGAATATGATTTCTTCTGTTCTTGAGTCAGAAACGGATAGCTACACGAAAGAAGTTGAACAACAGGGCATGATGCGTAAGCTCTGGGTGACCTACCCGGTAGCGGCAAACGAGCTGGTTAAACTTAAAGATAAGAGCTTTGATAAAGACTGGTTTGATGCATTGAGCTTTGAGCTGAGAGTGAGGAATGCAGAGTTTCCGGTAATGCCAGAATATCGGGATCATCCATTTCGTGGTACTCAGCAATTATCAGGGCATCCAGTGTTTGAAAGGTTGTTCGAGCAGGCAAATTTCATGCTTTGTCGTGAATTAAACTTGGTGAATACTTTGACTATGTTTAATGAATGATTCAAATTATATTATCTATTTAGTAGAGGATTAATGTGCATATACCTACTGCACAAGAACAACTTAAATTTCTAAAAAATATTCAGCTGATTTTACAGTCGGGTAGTTTTAGTAGCACCTATAAATTTGCATTGCTGATTAGCCTAAGCCGATTAGCTATTGAAAAAGGTGAAGATTCAGGTGAGAGTCTATCACTCGAATATACGGATATCGCTGAGAAGTTTATCGAGCTGTATTGGAAGCAAGCAGTACCCTATACCTTTAATGATGAAGGGCAGCTGATTTTAAATCAGAACAATGGTAAACAAGCTGCCATTGTGAATCGCATTATACAGCTTCGGCAAAGCTACTCTTCTTTGGGGTTATTAAGACGAGATTCATTGGTGTGGTTGAAGCTAGTTAAAGATGTCGCTCGCACTGTAAAAGACATGCCAGTCCGCTACTTGCAAAACATCAATGGTGAAAATTTTGAGTTTTTATATCAGCTTGATCGGTGTGGAAAGCAGCTTACCCTTTTGCCTCAAGTCATGTTTTGCTTACGACAGTTTAGTGAAATCATCGAAGAGCTTTGCCAGAAACGTTGGATTGACTATATCCGTAAGAACAGCAGCAATGCAGCCATCTTGAATCAATTACCTAATCTTGAACAATTCATGTTTGAGCCGAGTAGAAACCAGTTGAATGCGGTAGCAAATGTATTGGTCTATCTACAAGACTGTAAATGCTTCTACTGCAATAAACCGATGTGCAATGGCAATTACGCCGTTGATCATTTCATTCCATGGTCTATGTATCCATCAGATACAGGTCATAATTTTGTGTTGGCGGACTCAAACTGTAATTCTAAGAAAAGTAATTTGTTGGCATCAAATGAGTTTTTGCATAAGTGGCAAGAACGTAACGAAGAACAGGATTTGATTATTGTGGATCGAATTTCTGTACTTGGTTTTTTAACAGATAAAGAGCGGTCACATAGGGTGGCAGAGTGGGCATATGCTCAAGGGAAAGAAAATAATTATTTACTGTGGACGGGGTAAATAATAAATAAGTCATGAATCTCCTAAGATTAGACTAAAAAAAATTAAATTATTTTTGAAAATACCGTAAAAAATGTTTACTGTACATTTGCTGTGGGGTAGTCTTGGAAATCTTATTTATTGACTGATTGGTATATGGCGACAGATAAGCATGAAGTGCTTCTTAGAATGCGGGCGATCGAGCTCCTTGCATACTGGGAAGGTCGTTTGGTTACCAATCGTTTGATGAGCTGGTTTGGGCTCAGTCGACAGCAGGCTTCTGCGGATATCAAGCGTTACAATACGCTGTATAACCCCGATGCCTTGATTCATGACCCCTCAGTCAAGGGTTATGTGCCTAAAGCCAGTTTCCAGCCTGTACTGACTACAGCGCATATCAATGAATATCTCAATATGTTGTCAGGTTTGGTTAGTGAATCGCATGCCCTGATTGCGATGCCAGAACCGAATCTCTCAGCGGTCCAGTTACCCGATCGCAGTGTGCGTCCTGAAGTGATTCGGGAAGTTTTGCGTGCCTGCCGCAACCAAAGTACTTTAAAAATGATTTATGCCTCCATGCAGAATCCGCAGTGGCATGAACGCATGATTTCCCCACATACCCTGGTGTATACCGGTTTTCGCTGGCATGTCCGTGCCTATTGCCATCAGAGCAAGCAGTTTAAGGACTTTTTACTCTCCAGAATTGATCGCACACCTGTTGTGGTGGCGATTGAGTCAGTAGACCCTGCTCAGGATCAGCAATGGCATGAAGAAATTTTACTGACGCTGATCCCTAATCCAAAATTGAATGAAGCTCAAAAAGCGCTGGTCGAAAAAGACTTCGGCATGCCTGATGGCAGATTACAGATTCCGGTGAAAAAAGCCCTGGCTCACTATACTTTGCAGCGATATCAGGCCGCGATCACGCTGGCTGAGGCGGATGATGCCTTGAAATATCCCTTGGTACTACAACGCTCAGATATCGAAAAGCTGTCGTCTTACCTGTTTGATCAGGCCTCATAGGAGATTGGCTATGTTAGAACAATTTCATTATGACAGTGACCTGATAGGCGGTTCCCTGATGGTGCGTGAAAGCCGGCTGATCGCGGATCTGTTATTACGAGAAGCGACTCCAGAAATATGGCATCAGGCCATTCAGGTTGACAATATTCTGCAAAAAAGAACGCCTGCTTCAGCCCAACGTAACGCCACTGCCATTCGTAAGCGTCTTGAGCGCTTGGAGCCTGATTTCTGGAAAGCTTTGCGTGATGGCGATGATGAGCTGGCGACCCAGGTGGCTTTTTGTGGCGCATTGGAACGCAACCTTTTACTGATTGAGTTTATGGAAACGGTGATGAGAGAGGCCTATATCTCTCAGGCTCAATACCTGGACAGTTATATCTGGTCAGATTTTCTGGATGAGCGTTCGCAACGCGATCCTGATATCTGTGAATGGAAAGAGTCCAGCAAGAAAAAAATGGGGCAGGTGGTGTTTCGCATGCTGGCAGAAGCCGGTTACTTAAAAAGTACCCGTAAGCTGGAGTTGCAGCGTGTGATCGTCAGAGCAGAGCTGCGTAGCCTGTTGGAAGAACATTATAAACAACGCATTAAAAGATCTATGGAAGTGTCGCTATGGACGCGGTAGTTGTAGAGGGGCAGCAATGAGTCAAAAAATACATGAGCGTCTAAATCAGATTCCAGAGCGAATTCTTTCAACCGAGTTTCTCAATGGACAAGGATTGGGCAATGAAATTGGCTTCTGGATTTTTGATTATGCACCTGAAGATGAGTTGAAAGTGCGCGAATATCTGCATTTTCTAGACGGGATGCTGGAGAAAAAACACAGTCAGCTGAAGGTGGTGAATATTAATCTGCTGCAAGCCGTGGTGGATTACCTGACTGAGCGCAACTTCATCGATAAAGCCATTCAAATGCAAAAAGCCAAAGGCGATGAGGCGTTGCTCAAAGCCCTGAAAGGCCCACTGCATATGGATAAGTTTGCGCCGTATTTAGTGACTAAATATGCCACCAATGCGCAAGATATTGTGTTGATGACTGGGGTAGGGTCGGTTTGGCCACTGTTACGTGCCCATTACTTATTGAACAGTTTGCATTCGTTACTGGGGCATAAGCCCGTAGTGCTGTTTTATCCTGGTTATTACGACGGTCAAAGCATGAGTTTATTTGGAAAAATTCCAAGCAATAACTATTACAGAGCATTCAAATTAGTGCCATAACACGGCACATAAAATAGATAAAAATCAGGAAATTAATTGATATGAATATTAAAGAACTTTTTTATAAGCCACTTGATCGCGCAATTAACGGGGTGGTCAAGGCAGATCAAGATGATGATGCAACGGTTTGTCAGGAACTCGATGAGTATGTGGTCACCAATGAACTGGAAAAGCATTTTCGGGACTTTTTCCAGTCTTATGGCACAGACCTGAGCGATCCTTCGATTGCCAACCGTGTCGGCGTATGGATTTCAGGCTTCTTTGGTTCAGGTAAATCACATTTCCTGAAAACCTTGTCGTATATTCTGGCCAATAAAGTGGCACGTGATGCGGAAGGTAACGAGCGTAGCGCCGCAGAATTCTTTGATGAAAGCAAAATTCGTGATGCGTTTATCCGTGCGGATATTGGCAAGGCCGTTAGCCATCATGCCGATGTCATCCTGTTTAACATCGACAGTAAAGCCAGCTCCAATGATGATGGCAATCCGATCCTGAATGTGTTTTTACGTGTGTTTAACGAGTATCAGGGGTTTAGCGCGGATCATCCACATATTGCCCATATGGAACGTCACCTGAGCCAGAAAGGTGTCTACGAACGCTTTAAACAGGCGTTTGAGGAATCCAGTGGCATGTCCTGGCTAGAGGAGCGTGACGGTTATCAGTTCTATCAGGATGATGTCGAAACCGCGATTTCTCAGGCACTGAATCTATCAGCAGAAGCAGCGCATAAATGGTTTGAGGATTCTGAGCAGACCTTTAGTGTTTCGGTGGAAAACTTCTGTCAGTGGGTGAAAGAATACCTGGACAGTAAAGGACCCCAGCAACGCATGTTGTTCTTGGTCGATGAAGTGGGGCAGTTTATTGGCAGCGATACTCGTTTGATGCTGACACTGCAAACCATTACTGAAAACTTGGGTACGATCTGTAAAGGCCGCGCTTGGATTATCGTGACCTCACAGGCAGACATCGATGCTGTTTTAGGTGAGATGTCTTCTTCCAAAGCCAATGACTTCTCCAAGATTGCTGGACGTTTTAAAACCCGTTTATCGCTGTCCAGTTCCAATACCGATGAAGTCATCCAGAAACGTTTATTACGTAAAACCCCAGAAGCCGAAGCATTGCTCAGATCAGTGTTTGAGCAAAAGGGTGATATTCTCAAAAACCAGATTACCTTTGACCGTTCAGGCCCGACCCTCAAGAACTATGAGGGGCCAGACAGCTTTATCCATAACTATCCTTTTGCGCCGTACCATTTCCAGCTGGTGCAGAAAGTTTTTGAAGAAATCCGTAAGGTCGGTGCGACTGGTGCACACCTGGCCTATGGTGAACGGTCCATGTTGGATGCGTTCCAGATGGCCGCGAATGCGATTGCCACAGATGAAGTCGGGGCCTTGGTTCCTTTCCACCGCTTCTATACTTCAGTGGAAGGATTTCTGGATACAGCAGTGAAGCGTACCATCGACCAGGCAGGGCAGAATAAGACCCTGGATAGTTTTGATGTGCAGATGCTGCGTACCCTGTTCATGATCCGCTATGTCGATATCATCAAAGGTACCTTGGATAACCTGGTGACTTTGTCGATTGAGAAAATTGATGAAGACAAGCTGGCATTACGCAAGCGGATTGAAGAAAGCCTACTGCGTCTGGAAAAAGAGAGCCTGATTACTAGGAATGGTGATGAGTTCCTGTTCCTGACCAATGAAGAACGCGATATCACCCGTAAAATTAAAGCCACAGACTTAGCGGCTTCAGAAGAAAATAAAGAGTTAGCTAATCTAATCTTTAAAGATTTACTGAGGGATCAGAACAAATACCGCCATCAAGCCAACAAGATGGACTATCAGATTGGTCGTTTTCTGGATGGTCATAGCCTGGATGGCAAGTATGAGAGCGATTTGAAAGTTGAAATCATTTCTCCACTGGATACGGAATATAACCTCTACACAGAAGCTTTCTGTATTGGTAAGAGCGCCGAGGCCGAAGGGCAGGTACTGTTTAAACTGGCAGACGATAAACAGTTCTTTAATGAACTGCGCACCTGGCTGAAAACCAATAAATTCATCCGCTTAAATGATGATGGTACCCAATCGGATATCAGCCGTATTCTGGCAGACCGTGGCCGTGAGAATCAGGAGCGTAAAAAACGTCTGCGTGCCCGGGTCGAAGAAATGTTGCTGGACGCGGAAAGTTATGCCTTGGGTCAACATCTACAACTTTCATCTTCAAGTCCAACCACCAAGCTGGATGAGGCTTGTCGTTATCTGCTGGAAAACACTTATACCAAACTGAGCTATTTGCAGGTCTATCAGCAGGATGCCTGGCGTGAACTGAACGCCGTCTTGACTGTTGATGATATGGCGCAACTCGGATTGTCTCTGGATGGCGGTCAAAGCAATCCCAAAGCCCTACAGGAAGTGGAGCAGTACATTGCACTACGCGCCACTGGTACAGAGCGTATTCTAGTCTCAGATGTGATAGATCGTTTTGCCAAACGTCCTTATGGCTGGCCAGATGCCGAGATTTTACTGCTGGTAGGTCAGCTGGCTGCGATGGGGCGGATTTCACTGCAGTTAAATGGCGGCAGCTTACAGTTGAAAGAGGCCTTTGAGCCTTTACAAAACAGCCGTCGTCGCCGTGATGTGTCGATCATTAAAAAACGCCAGACTGATGATCAGGTGTTGAAACAGGCACGCCAACTGACCCAAGACCTATTCTCGGCTATGGGACCAGCGACTGAGAAAGAGCTATTTGAATTCTATTTGCAGCATTTTAAGACTTGGTTAGCCAACTTTAAGTCGTATAAGAGTAAAACTGATGTCGGGCAGTTCCCAGGCAAGAAAGTGATTGAAAAGTCGATTCTGACTTTGGAACGTCTGCTGGCGAATAGCGACAGCTTCGATTTCTTTAAGGCCGTGGTCGAGAACAAGGACGACTATCTGGATCTGGAAGAAGATTATCGTGATATTCATGAGTTCTTCAGTAACCAGATGCCGAGCTGGCAACAACTGCAACAGGCCTTACGTCATTTTGAGAAGAACAAACAGGCGCTGGGCAGTGATGAGGTGGCAAAAAAAGCCCTCTCTGAATTACATCGCATTTCGACCATTGAATCACCATATGGTTTACTCAATAAAATCGCTGATTTGGTTCGCACTGTGGAAAGCGTCAATGAGCGACTGTTGAGTGAGAAGCGCAATCAGGCGATAGAACACATTGATGACAAGATCAAACAGTTAGAAGCCGAGATTAAAAACAGTGGCATCGCTACCGCTGAGCTGAGTAACAAGCTATTACGCCCACTACAACTGCTGAAAACGGATATTGAAGTGGAAACTAGCCTGTCCACCATCTATATGTTGCAAACTCAAACCGCCGTGGAGCGTTTTGATGAAGCCGTGTATGAGTTGGAAAGCGAAGTTCAGACGGAAATCCAGCGTCAGGCCAAAGCGGCACAACTGGCTCAGAGCAAAGCAGAGAGTGTAACCAACACTGCAACCACCTCCAGCCCAGCTACATCAACACCTGCTGCGAGTCCGGTACAGCCTGCGACAGCCGTAGTGCCACCGAAACCTGTGGTGGAAGTCGATGTCGCCAGCATTTATAGCAAAAGCTCAAGTAGTGTCTATCTGGAAACAGAAGAATCAGTGGATCAGTTTGTAGACGCACTCAAAGCTGAACTGAAAAAAATCGTGAGTGATAAAAAGCGTGTGCGTATCCGCTAACTCGGGTTAGGGATATCGGCATCAGTCATTAATTAAAGGTTTAAAGATGAACACCAGTCATATTAAAAAATACGCACCGCAAGCACGTAACGATTTTATCGCAGCGATGCGCAAGCAGGCGGCCAAATACGGCATCACCGCAGACAGCATTTTACCGGCAGAACAGAAAGGCGACTTGTTGCTGATTGGCGATCAGGTTTTTCCGCTATCAGTCATGAAACCACGTGAGAAGCTGATCAAACGCATTCAAACCAGCAGTTTTGAGCAAACCATTGATTATATCGCTTACAGTTGGTTTAACCGTCTCTGTGCGATTCGTTACATGGAATGCAAAGGCTTACTCGATCATGGCCGCCGTGTATTGAGTAGTGCCGATGGCAGTTCAGGCTTGCCGCAGATTCTGGAAGAATGCTTGGATATTGACCTACCGGGTTTAGATGCCAGCCGTGTGGCTGAGCTTAAGCTGGATGGCAATAAAGACGAAGAACTGTATCGGGAGCTATTACTGGCGCAGTGTCATGCGTTGAATCAGGTCATGCCACTCCTGTTTGAACAGGTTTCTGATGAATCTGAACTGTTATTACCGGATAACCTCACAAAAACCGATTCCTTGATCCGTGATTTGGTGAGCAGCATTCCGGAAGAAGACTGGTCGGATGTACAGATTATTGGCTGGTTATATCAATTCTATATTTCTGAAAAGAAAGATCAGGTGATTGGTAAAGTCGTCAAAAGTGAAGACATTCCTGCCGCGACACAACTCTTCACCCCAAACTGGATTGTAAAATATCTGGTACAGAACAGTGTTGGCCGCTTATGGATGATGGCACAGCCTGACAGCACGCTGGCCAATAATTGGGAATATTATATTCAACCCGCTGAACAAACGGATGAGGTCAATGCACAGTTAAAACAACTGATTGATGTGCGGATCAGTGAAGATGGCGATACCTTAAACCCTGAAAGCATTACGGTACTCGATCCGGCTTGTGGTTCGGGGCATATTCTGGTGGAAGCCTATGACTGCTTAAAAGCAATTTACTTAGAGCGTGGCTACCGTAGCCGAGATATTCCACGTTTGATTCTGGAAAACAACCTGTACGGCATTGATATTGATACCCGTGCGGCACAGCTTGCTAGTTTTGCATTGTTAATGAAAGCGCGTGAGGATGACCGCCGTTTATTTAGCAATCCACCGAAGCTGAATATCATTGCGTTACAGGATACTCAGCCAGAACGTTTAGAAGCATTCAGTCAGGACTTGGCAAGTACTGGTATTGCTCAGACCGATTTAAAAGAACTGTTGGACCTATTTGAACATGCCTCAACCTTTGGTTCTTTGATTCAAATCCCTCAAGCATTCGCTAAAAAGCTACCTGATTTAGAAACCAAGCTGAATACAGCCCTGAAATCTGGCGATATTTTTGCGCAGCAGTCAGCACAGGAGCTGTTACCTCTAGTACAACAAGCCAAATTACTGGATCAGCAATATGATGCCGTGATTGCCAACCCTCCGTATATGGGTAATAAATATTTAAATCTAAACCTTAAAACCTATTTAAAAAAGAATTATCAAGGTTATGAAAAGGATCTTTTCTCAGCATTTATGATGAGAAATTTATACTTCTCTAAACCTAATGGACAGTTAGGTTTTATGTCACCAATGGTTTGGATGTTCATTTCTTCTTATGAAAATTTAAGAACCTATTTTATTGATCAAGCTATTATTTATAGTCTAATTCAGCTTGAATATAATGCTTCAGGTGAGGTTCGAGTCCCATTGTGTGCATTTATTTTGTCAAAGCAACACATTGCTGATTTTATGGGATCGTATATCAGATTAACTGAATTTCCTGGATATGATGTTCAATCAATCAAAACATTAGAGGCACTTAAAAATCCTGCATGTGGTTGGTTTTACACTACCAAACCAGATTCCTTTAAAAATATACCTGGAAATATTATAGCGTATTGGGTAAGTGAAAAGATAAGAGAAATTTTTATATTAGGAAAATATGTGGATGATGTTGCAGAACCTAAAAGTGGCCTGTCAACTACAGACAATAATCAATTTTTAAGATTCTGGTTTGAGGTTTCATATTTAAAAATTGGATTTGGTATTACCAGTATTATTAATACTCAAGATAGTGACTATATGTGGTTTCCATTTGTTAAAGGGGGGGATTTTAGAAAATGGGCTGGTAATGAGGAGTATGTAGTAAATTGGAAAAATAATGGTCGTGATATAAGAGAAAAAACAAAAGGGGCAGCTGGAGGTCGAATAGTAAGTCCAGAATTTTATTTTAAAACAGGTGTTACTTGGTCTGGAATATCAAGTAGCCTTCCTTCAATGAGAAAAATGACGAATTCTATTTTTGGAAGCGGAGGGAAAGCTTTATTTTCGAATGAACATTTAGATGTATTTTTAGGTTTTATGAATTCTAAAATAGCTATAAGCCTTTTAAACATCATAAGTCCAACGTTAAATTATGAAGCAGGGCATATTGGTAAATTGCCAGTAGTGAAATTTGATTCAATTCCTATAAATAAAGTTATCCAGTCTCTGGTTGATATATCTAGATCGGATTGGGACTCCTATGAAACTTCATGGGACTTTACTCAAAACCCAATTATCCGTACGGGGCAGCTAAACCTCGAACAAGCTTTTAACACCTGGCAACAGCAAAATGCTGACGCCGTGGCTGAGATGAAATGCTTAGAAGAAGAAAACAATAAGCTATTTATTGATGCTTATGGTTTACAGGACGAACTCACGCCAGATGTACCCGATGAACAAATCACCCTAACCCGTGCCGACCGTGAAAAAGACAGCCAGCGTTTAGTTTCTTATGCACTTGGCTGCATGATGGGACGTTATAGTCTAGATGAACCGGGCTTGATCTATGCCCATGCAGGCAATCAAGACTTTGATGCGAGTCGTTATCAAACATTCCCAGCCGATGCTGACGGTATTATTCCACTCACCGAAATGCATTGGTTTGAAGATGATGCAACACATCGTATCCAAGAATTCCTAACTGCGGTTTGGGGTAAAGACACACTGGATGCCAATATGCAGTGGCTAGCTGAAAGCTTGGATAAAAAAGCCAGTGAAACGGCTGAAGACACGATTCGCCGTTACCTCGCCAGCAAGTTCTACAAAGACCATATGCAGACCTATAAAAAGCGCCCGATCTACTGGTTATTCAGCAGTGGTAAACAGGGGGCTTTCCAGGCGTTGGTGTACTTGCATCGTTATAACGAAAGTACCTTGGCACGTATGCGTACCGAATACGTCATGCCGCTGGTTTCCAAAATGGCTGCCTATGCCAACTCGTTGGAAACTGCTAAAGAAAACAGTGACTCTGCGGCTGAAATTAAACGCATCGAGAAAAAACTGCAGGAACTGCATAAGCAACAGGCTGAACTGAGTAGCTTTGAAGAAAAATTACGTCACTATGCCGATCAGCGTATATCACTGGATCTGGATGATGGGGTAAAAGTGAACTATGGCAAGTTTGGGGACTTGTTGGCTGAAGTGAAAGCTGTGACGGGGGAGAAATAATGAGAGAAGCATTTTTTCAGCATATTAATTCCGAAGTTTTGTGTGAGATTATTGCTCAAACCAAGACGTCTCTCTGTTATGCGGCGCCAGGCATTCAGGAGATTCCAGTTATAGAAATTGTCGCATTGTCCAAAAACATAGGTCCTGAGCTCATCTCAGTTTTTTTAGATATTGATGAAAATGTCCTACGTATGGGATATGGCACTTTAGAAGCGATAAAATTGTTGCAAGATAATGGGATTACGATTCAGCATATATCAGGCTTAAGAAACGGTTTGATTGTGAGTGATGATATTGGTTATAGCTATACGCCGACGGCTCTTTTTTTAGAAAAAGAACAAACGGAAGTACCTATTTTGAATGCCATGCGTTTAATGCCTGATCAGATTAAGGAAGCACTGGCACGCCTATCACCTGCATCAAAAGCGATTGCTTTAGCACAAGCGCAGACAGATGAAGAAATTAGGCATATCCAAGAACTGGTTACAGAAATACAGCCAGAAATATTGAATGTCAAAAATTTAGAAGAGATCCAGCAAAATTTAATAGCTGCACCGCCAGTTAAGTTTGATATTGCCCGTCAGGTACGGGTTTTTCAGCCACATTTTCAATATGTAGAGCTAAGTCTAACAGGGGCTGCTATTCAGAGAAATAAACTGAATCTTCCTCGCGCTATTCAAAAAATAGGTATGGATAAAGAACTAGAAGGACGATTAAAAACGACTTTTGATTTGCTAGATAAAAATGGTAGTGCTTCTTCTAAAGATTTAGAAAAAGAGTTGAAAGAAATCCGAGACAATTTTACTCCATCATTAGGTAAAAACCATGGTCGGGTGATTCTTAAAAAGGCCTTACCAAGATTTGAAAAAAGAATAGCTGAGTTAAGGACGAAAATAGAGGCACATCAAGAATCATTGGCTGGCAAACTTGCAGAAGAGCTAGAAAAATCAAAAGAAATGATTGTTAATTATTATTTACCTATTGTTCAAAAGAATATACCTGACCATTTATACGGGACACATGGGGATAATCCAACCGATGAAAATATTAAAAAGTGGTTAACTCGTGAATTAAACAAGACTTTTCCAACAGCTGAATCATTAGTCCAGAAGATTCAATTGGACGTGAATTATAAAGATGTGACGTTTGATACATTAAATAGAGAAGATTTCTTGGGAAGTATTCAAAAGGCTTATCCTGATGAGGACTGGGAAAAGACTTATAAAGAATTCCGTGCTGCAGGAGAAAGTAAATGAATTTAAGCCAAATAACACAAGGCTTAGAACTGGCTTTCTATACTGAAAAACATCGAATTGTCTTTTGGTACGACGCTGAACAGTCCTTTAGCGAAGAAGTAAAAGCTTTAAATTTGGGGGATGTCCAGATTCTGAATATGGCAGAAGAGTCGAGTCTGGCGATCAAGCTCAAACTGGAACTGCAAGATCAGCAGGGCAAATACCTGCTGTATTTTCCAAGCCCAGAGCCTGAAACCGAAAAAGACTGGTTACTGGACATCAAGCTATATTCTCGCAGCTTCTATGCCGATCGTTTCTCGATTATTTTCAATGAGCTGGGTTTACAGCAGCAGAGTCTAAGAGAACATCTGGCCAAACGTGAAGAATTTCTCAAAGCCAAAGCACGTCTGAGCACCTTAAAACGCTATATCCAGCCTGATGCAGATGCACAGGATCTAGATATGGCTATGATTGCGGCTGTGGTCAAGGCTGATAGTGCCGAGCTGATGCATATTGTCCTGGCACTGGCAGATGAAATGGTACAGCAGAATCTGGATTTGGAAGTGAATCCGGAATCCTTTGCTGAACTGGAAAAATTCCAACTAGTGCCAGCTTTAGTCACAGCATTACAGGCGGAAATTGGTTATCCCGCATCGGTTGAAGAATTGAATGGGGAAGTACCATTCAAGCTCGGTACGTTCTTTATCCGTTTGATGACTACAGGTTTCTGTGAAAGCCTAGGCGATGTACCCGTATGGGCTCAAGAACTGGTGATGTCATCCGTCAGCTCCCGTGCGACGGCTAGAGCCTTTTTGTCGCGCTGGAGAGACAGTTCTAAATACTACCCAACCTTCGATACACTCTCCCAGACCGTGGCGAATGCACTGCGGATCCAGGAGAGGGTCGGGGCCTTTGATCTGGGGCAGCTGCTGGATGTCATGACCTTTGAAGTGATTGAACAAAAGATCATTGTTGATTTGGCCAGTCATATCCCTGCAGCAACCAAAGCTGAACTGGAACATTTCAGAACGATTATTTCTACCCGTCTGGATGGTTATTGGGCTTCCAAACATAAGGATGATGCAACACGCCGTAAATATCGTACTGTCTATACAGCGTTGCAGGCAGCCATTGACCTGTTCAGCCTGCGACAGCAGTTTGATGCCGGTTTATATTTTGACTCCAGTGAAGCCTTGTATAAAGCCTACGAGCAGGAGTTGTATCGCTTTGATATGGCCTATCGCCATTACAGTGCAGCCTCACAACGAGCGCATGTCGATATCCTGAAAAAACTCGATGAAGAAGTCGAAAATTGCTATTCCTACTGGTTTATTGACCACTTGGCACGAAATTGGGGAGAGCGGGTTGAAGCTGAGCAACGCTTGAATGTCTGGAAAGTGGCAGATATCCCAAATCAGCAAAACTTCTACCATACCCATGTCAGCCCCTTGCTCAGTTCTGCAACGAAACGCCGTATTGTGGTGATTATCAGTGATGCTTTCCGCTATGAAGCTGCGGTAGAGCTGCGTGATCGAATTAATGAAAAACGTTATTCTGAAGCAACTTTGTCTTCACAGCTGGGCGTTGTCCCAAGTTACACCACACTTGGCATGGCCTCGTTGTTGCCACATCAGACTTTGGAGTACAAAGAGGCCACAGGTGATGATGTATGGGTGGATGGACAATCCAGCAAAGGGACTGCAGCACGCTCAAAAATTCTGGCAGCCTATAATGGATTGGCAGTAACCGCTGAAACGGTAAAAGGTTGGTCGCGTGATGAAGGCCGTGAAGCACTCAAAGACCATGATTTGATTTACGTTTATCACAACGTGATTGATGCTCGGGGAGACAGTGCCTCGACAGAATCAGAAACCTTTATGGCGGTGGAACACGCCATTGAAGAACTGACCGAACTTAGCCGCAAAATCTTGATGCATTTCAATATTTCTACCCTGTTGATCACAGCCGACCATGGCTTCTTGTTCCAGCAAAGTAAACTGGAATCTGCGGATCGTTCAAGCTTGACTGAAAAACCTGCCAATACATTGAAAAGCAAAAAACGCTATGTGATTGGGCATGGTTTACCAGAGAGCAAGGAAGCATGGAAAGGCTCAACCCAAGCTACGGCAGGTACACTATCTGCGACTGATTTCTGGATTCCAAAAGGGGCGAACCGTTTCCATTTTGTAGGAGGCTCACGTTTCGTGCATGGTGGCATCATGCCTCAGGAAATTGTGGTGCCGGTACTGACTGTAAAACAGCTACGTGGTGAAAAGGCTGGACAGCGCACCAAGCGTAAAGTTGAGGTCATTTCTACCAAATCCACGCTGAAGATGGTCAATAACATCCAGAAGTTTGATTTGATGCAAACTGAAGCTGTCAGTGAGCTGATCATGCCAGTGACTTTATCCATTGCCATTTATGATGGGGATCTCAAAGTTTCCAGTGAAGAAACTTTGACTTTTGATAGCACTACCGATTCTGTTGCCGATCGGGTCAAACAGGTCAGACTGTCATTGTCTGGCACTGATTTTGACCGTAAGAAAGATTACTTCCTGGTACTGAAGGACAAAGACCTTAATATCGAGATGCAACGCTATAAGGTCACCATTGATTTGGCATTTACCGATGACTTCTTCTAATAACGAATTAACGATAGAGCGTAGCCTACATGGAATCTGCTAACGATAAAGAACTGGATCAGCTGCTGAATGAACACTTTGCTGGGCGGGTGGTACGTAAGGATCTAACTAAACTGATCAAAGAAGGGGCCAATGTCCCGGTCTATGTACTTGAATACCTGCTGGGAATGTACTGTGCCTCGGATGATCCAGAGATCATTGAGCAGGGACTACGTAACGTAAAGACGGTTCTAGCAGAGAATTATGTCCGACCGGATGAAGCCGAGAAGGTGAAATCCCTAGTCCGCGAGCGGGGCAGTTATAAGGTCATTGATCGTGTGACCGTAAAGCTGAATGAGCGTAAAGACAAATACGAAGCATCATTTAGTAATCTGGGCATCAAAGATGCCGAAATCTCGGCAGGCATCGTCAAAGAGTATGAAAAATTACTTGTTGGTGGTATCTGGGTCATTGCTACGCTCAGTTACTATTTTGAAGAAGGACAGACTAGTTCTCCATTTGGCGTGAGCTTACTCAAGCCGATTCAAATGCCGAATATGAATATGGATGAACTTTTCAGTGGCAGAGCAGCATTAAGCACTGATCAGTGGCGCGAGAGTTTAATCCGTTCGATCGGCATGGAACCGGCTTCGTTAAAAGAGGATGTGCAATGGCACCTATTAGCGCGTATGGTTCCGTTCGTTGAAAATAACTATAACGTCTGTGAACTGGGACCACGCGGTACCGGGAAAAGCCATATTTACAAAGAGTGTTCACCGAATAGTATTCTAGTTTCAGGTGGGCAAACCACTGTCGCCAATCTGTTCTATAACATGAGTAGCCGCCGTATTGGTCTGGTGGGGTTGTGGGATGTGGTGGCCTTTGATGAAGTTGCCGGTATTTCCTTTAAGGACAAAGATGGCGTTCAGATCATGAAAGACTACATGGCCTCAGGATCTTTTGCCCGTGGTCGTGAACAGATGGAAGCCTCAGCTTCGATGGTTTTTGTGGGTAATATTAACCAAAGTGTTGAATCCTTGGTGAAGACTAGCCACTTATTGGCTCCGTTTCCTGAAGCTATGATCGATTCAGCATTCTTTGATCGCTTTCATGCCTATATCCCGGGTTGGGAAATTCCGAAAATGCGCCCGGAATTCTTTACCAACCGTTATGGCCTGATTGTTGATTATCTGGCTGAATTCTTCCGGGAAATGCGTAAGCGTAGTTTTGCGGATGCCATTGAGAAGTACTTCAAGCTAGGGAATAACCTGAATCAGCGTGATGTGATCGCCGTTCGCAAGACGGTTTCTGGATTGATGAAGCTGCTCTACCCACATGGTCAATTTAACAAAGAAGATGTACGGCAATGCCTGGAATATGCACTGCAGGTGCGCCGTCGGGTCAAAGAACAGCTGAAGAAAATTGGAGGGATGGAATTCTATGATGTGCATTTTAGCTATATCGACAATGACACCCTAGAAGAGCATTTTGTTTCGGTAAAAGAGCAGGGTGGAGGTGGACTTATTCCCGAAGGTCCTGCTAAACCAGGCTTCCTGTATACCATTGGCCTTAGTAATAAGGGCATGCCGGGGTTATACCGCTTAGAACTTCAAGTGACCAAAGGTTCTGGAAAATTGGCGACATCAGGCTTATGGAATTCAAGCAGTGCCAAGGAGCAGGTCAAGATCGCATTTGACTACTTCAAGGCCAATGCATCCAGAATATCGGGTGGCAGTAAGGTGCTGGAACATGACTTCCACTTACATGTGGTTGAATTACAGAATACCGGGCCGCTCAGCCATCTTGCCTTACCAAGTTTAGTGGCTTTCGCTTCTGGCCTGTTAGGACGATCGGTACAAAGTCAGATGGTGGTACTGGGTGATATGAGCTTGGGTGGCTCTGTGACTCCGGTGGAAAGTATTGCCGAATGTCTGCAAGTTGCTTTTGATGCTGGTGCCAAGAAGGTTGCTTTGCCAATGAGTAGTGCGGCAGATATCCCTACGATTCCTGTGGAACTGTTTACCAAGTTCCAGACCAGTTTCTATGCAGATCCGGTGGATGCTGTGTTTAAGGGGCTGGGAGTGGATTAAGTTGATTCTGTATAAATCAATTAAAGAGAAAAGCTTTTAAAATGATTAGGAAATATGAATCACATGAAGGATTTAATAACAGCTATTTTGGTTAAACAGCCCAAACTTACTGCTAGAGAAATTGCAAAAACTCTTGGTATTGAAAAGAAAGAAGTGAATGCTTTTTTATATCAAAATCAAGATATATTTTCACAAGATGAAGCCTTTTGCTGGTCTTTAGCTATAAACCCGTCAGTTAAAAATTTAGAAAGACCAATCATGAACTCTGAACTTGAATTAAATGATATTGTTAAAAATAAACTGATTCAATTGTTGGATTATGTATCTCATCAAGCTGAGGATACTCAAAAAATTCAATATGAAATGAGTGGTAATAGATTTTATTCTCATGATCTAGAAAAACTTCGTGGCTTAAAAATTCTGAATGATGACGATTGGTGGTTCCAAATTGAACGATTACAGCTTCAATCAATGCCGAAACCATCTGAAATACTCTCTTCCTACATTCATGTAGATGCCGAAAAAGAACCCACTGTTAATTTTTCTAGTTTAAATAAGATTGTATTTTTCAAAGAAGTTCATCAATTCCGCTTGCCCTACAGTAGCGTGGCATGTGATTTGATTACTAAAATTGACATACTTCAGAAGCTATTCAAAGAGTTCGAAAGTTATCAAAATATTTGGAAAGATTGGAAACAAAATAACGATGAGATTAAAAAATCTATTGTTGTTTACGATAAGTTATTCTCATGGAATACAGCGATTAATTTAGGTGGAACAGGTGATGGTGAAGAAATTGTTGCAGGCTTTGGCTTAGTTGACTGGGTACTTCCAACGACTCAAAAATCTTACTCATATCCTCTTATTACTATCCCGTTAGAAATGGAGATAGAAAAAAATGGATTAATACGTGTAGGTGCCAAAGATACACGTGCCAATATAGAAATGGATGCCATCTTATTAGAGGATGATCTGCCTACTTCAGGACAGGTAAAAGTAACCTTAAAAGAAAACTTAAATAATGGTCGCTCATTACGCCTATTTGAAGGGGAAACTTACTCTGATCTAGTTAATGCCTTCGTCGCGAATATTTTTTCAAAAGGAGCAATTGTTGAGGCTGAAAATAGGGCTATACCATCTAAAAATCTAGCGGTGACATTAACATCAGTATTGTTTAGTCGTCCTAAAAGAAATTCTATTTTAAGCGATGACATTGAGTTATTAAAAACTAAACTTAATGACCCTTCAGTGGCTATACCTGAACAACCTTTATCGTTAGTGACAGAATTAAAAAGCGATATTAATCAAAAAGAGACTTATAGTTTTAGAGGGCGTTCTGGTACTGAGGGATTCGGATCAAAAGTTGAGGAGCTTTATTTCCCGCTGCCTTATAACAAAGAACAAATTACTATTGTCCAGAATCTGCAAACCAGCAGTGGTGTAGTGGTGCAAGGTCCACCAGGTACAGGTAAAACACATAGTATTGCCAATATTATCTGTCACTATTTGGCGAATGGTAAAAAAGTACTGGTAACTGCACAGCAGTCACATGTCCTTAAAACAGTACATGAAAAGATTCCTGATGAATTAAAGCCTTTGGTAGTCAGTCGCATCGGTTCAAGCAAAGAAAGTAAAAATCAGCTTGAATCTTCAATCGATTTGATTGTGCAAAAAATTACCCAAATGAATGTTGCAGAAGTTCGAAAAACGATCGAAGTTCTAAAACATCAAATAGATCATAATCATCATGAAATGGCTTTGATTGATCGAGAAATATATAACTTTGCAGAAAAGCATTATCAGAATATTGAAGTAGATGGTAATAAAAAATTACCTATGGATATCGTGAAAACGGTATTAGAAAGTAGAGCATCCTGCGAATGGTTTACCGACCAATTAACTTTGGATGAAAAAGACCAGTTTCCTTTTTCCCAGATTGAGTTGATTCAATTGAGAGACTCAAGAAAGAAAATCGGTACAGATTTACCATACATAAATTATGGTCCTCTGCCAGCTCCTGAAAAGTTGTTAGATTCGGCGAGTCTGAAGAAATTAAGTGAGTTTTTAAAAGAAAAAGATGAGATTGAGGAATTCTTAAAGCAAAATGACCTACATAATTTCAAGGAAACTATTTCTGAATCAGAAATTAATGAGCTAAGTGATGTGTGCTGAGAAAAC
>NZ_AXCD01000017.1:0-24774 GCF_000475335.1 Acinetobacter sp. COS3 | reverse complement strand
GCTAATTCAGCACATATCACAGTATGGTGCGGTTAAAGATGAATATGGACGACCTTTATTTAAAAATGGGTTTGTTTTGGCTATAAAGAAAGTTCTAAGTATGGTTTAGTCTCCCAGATGCAAGCTACTCTATAGCTCACCTATCTATAATTAATGGGGCGTATCAGTATAAAGATAAGGTATCAGAGTTTTACTACTATGAAAAATCTAGAGTTAGTAGAAAAGTTTGATATAAGCTTATTAAAGTAAAAAATTATCTTGATAAAAAAACTTAATTCATTAAATTAATTAAGTAATTTTTACTTTTTAAGAATCCTTTAATGCATTTAAAAAATTTAATAATCAAAAATTTTAGAAATTTTGAATTAATTGATATTCCCTTGAGCAGTAATGTGGTGCTGCTGGGGGAGAATCGTGTAGGAAAGAGTAATTTACTATTTGCTATGCGCTTAGTAATAGATCAAACACTTCCAGATTCAGCTAGACAATTAAAAATATCAGATTTTTGGGATGGCTCTGATTTATCTAAAAAGCCACAAATTGAGATTCATTTGGATTTTACAGATTTTGAAAAAGACCCTTATCTAACGGCACTATTAACAGATTATAGACTTGCAGGTGATTATAAAACTGTTCGTTTAAGCTATATATTTAGATGTAAGTCTGAGGTTACTAGTTTACCGACAAGTAGTGAAGATTTTGAGTTTATTATCTGTGGCGGCGGAGATGAAAACAGGGTACTTAACAACCAAGTAAGAAGAAGAATTTCTTTGGATTTACTTGATGCATTACGTGATGCAGAAAATCAACTTGGCTCTTGGAGAAACTCCCCTTTACGCCCCCTCCTTGAGGATGCTGTGGCATCGATTGGATCCACTGAATTAACAAAAGTTTCAACTGACTTAGAGGCAGCAAATACGAAAATTATTGAACAACCTTCAATTAAAGCACTGAATGCCTCTCTAAGTAAAAAAATCTTAAGTCTTTCAGGTAAAGGACATGATTTAAAAACATCCCTACGGTTTTCCAATGCTGATCCATTACGATTATTTCGATCACTTGGTATGTATATTGATGAAGGAAAACGCAATATTACTGAAGCAAGTTTAGGGTCAGCCAATGTCATGTTGATGGCTTTGAAACTACAAGAATTTTCATGGCGTAAAGCAAGAAATGAAAGGAATTATTCTCTATTATGCATAGAAGAACCTGAAGCTCATCTACATCCTCAACTTCAACGTGCTGTTTTTAAAAATATTTTCAAAGAAAAAGATGCCTCGCAAGAACTCATTATTACTAGTCATTCACCAACATTAGCATCCATTGTGCCTTTACGTTCTATTGTTAATTTAAGGTCTTGCGGAACTAGTACAAAAGCATTTTCATTAGCTCACTTACCAATAAATGATGATGAAAAAGATGATATAGAAAGATATTTAATAGCCACTCGCTCTGAGATACTGTTTACTAAAGGGATTATTTTTGTTGAAGGTGATGCTGAAGAAGCTTTAATCCCAAGTTTTGCAGAAATATTAGGATATGACTTAGATGGGCTCGGTATCACTATATGTAATGTTGCAGGTACTAACTTTAATCCATATATCAAATTAGCTGAAGGCTTAGGTATACCTTTTGCTGTAATCACTGATTGGGATCCACTAGATGGAAAAAAGCCTGCACTTGGAAGAGCAAGATGTTTAGGAATTTGGGATTCTCGCTGCGAAGTTAATCCTACGCTTAAAAAAATTGAAGAAATTGATCGTAAAAACTTTGAAGAAACATGTAAATTTGATGAGTTTAGAGAAATATGGGCTAAATTCGGATGTTTCCTCAATAATGAAACATTTGAGGTTGCTATAGCTCAAACAGCCAATTTAAGTAATGTACTATTAGAAATTTTAGATGAACAAGGTTTTGGATCAACGCGTACAAAACGTATTAATGAATGGAAATTAGATCCCAATAAAATAGATAGTGCACAGCTACTTGCTATGGTTAAGGATATTGGTAAAGGGCGCTTAAGTGGAAAATTAAAAAAGAAAATATCTGGTAAGAAACTTATACAAGTTCCTAAATATATTCAGGATGCAATTGAGTATATGGTGAAAAATGTCTAATCACACTACTTTAAAAAAAGCCTTAGCAGAATTAGAGAAAAATAAAGAGCAATTTGAAGCAGTGCATTGTAAGACGCATTGTGTCGTTTTAGCTGGTCCTGGTAGTGGGAAAACAAAAACTCTCACGACAGCTATTGCTCGTACTCTTAAGGAAGAAGTTATTGCTCCAAGAGCTATTGCATGTATAACTTATAATAATGAATGTGCAATCGAACTTGAAACTCGGTTATCAAAACTCGGGGTTGATACTACTGGTACAAATTTTATTGGTACAGTACACAGCTTTGCATTAACACAAATAATAATGCCTTATTCTCGTTGTGTAGAAAGCAATATCCCTCAAGACTTTAAAGTGGCAGATTTAAAAGAATGCCGTATAGCGATAGAAAATGCCTATAAAAAAATATACCAAGATTCTGGGGATCCCTATAAACAATGGGAGTTTGCTAAAGAAAAACGAAATCGTGAACTGGATCGGACACTCCCTATTTGGAAAGGTCATAATAAAGAACTAGCTGAATTTATTGAGGAATATGAGCAGGAACTGAGAAAAAAAGGGCTTATTGATTTTGATGATATGCCTCTTATAGCATTTAGAATGATTAAAGAGAATCCATGGATTTGTGATGCTATAGAAGCTCGATTTCCGATTTTGTTTGTAGATGAATACCAAGATCTAGGTCATGGACTTCATGAATTGGTTCAACTACTCTGTTTTGATGGAAATGTTCGGTTATTTGCAGTGGGAGATGCAGATCAATCAATTTATGGGTTTACTGGTGCAAATCCAGAATTACTGCAAAGTTTGACTCTACGGCAAGATGTCCAAACATTTCAATTAAAATTTAATTATCGTTCAGGAACAAAAATTGTCAAAGCATCTTCAGCAGCACTTAATGAAAATAGGCATTATGAAAGTCCTGAAGATACTCCTGAAGGAGAAATAAAATTTCACCCCGTAAATGGGGGGTTAGAAGAACAAGCTTATTTCATTGTAAATAAACTATTAGCAGAGCTAAATAGAAAGGGTTTTAAAAATGAAAATATTGCAATTTTATATAGAGCTGCTTGGCTAGGTGACAAAATTGTAGAAGCTTTAGAAGACCAGCAATTACCATATCATAGAACTGATGGTAATTCTTTAATTAAAAGAAGTTCAAAGTTTGCCCGTTTTATTGAAGATTGCGCAAAATGGGTAACTGGGGGATGGAAAGATGCGGAACCACCCTTTAGAAAGTTACACAACCAAGCTTTAATTATTGTTTATGGTCATCACTATACTAAAAATGAAGAACAACAACTAGCACTTCAGCTTATTGATTTTCTTCAGAATAGTAGATCTATAACAGAAACTGCCAATGAATGGTTATTGCGCTTTAACCAAGAATTAGTAAAGCCTTGGATGGCAGTTTGCCGTAATAACTTGCAAGAATGGGAAATATGCTCAGAGTTATTAGAAAAAACCTCCCCCACATCCAATAAAGACATGTCTCTTGATCTGTTTGCTGGAAAAACTGAAGGAACTGGCAGAATAATACTTACTACTTTTCATAGTTCTAAAGGCCGTGAATTTGATACTGTGATTCTTTTTGGAGTTAATAATAATGTTATACCTAGCTCAAGAGACAAGACATCCCCCAAAGCATTAAAAGAAACAAGAAGGCTTTTTTATGTAGCAGTTACGCGTCCTAAAAATACATTACACTTAGTCTTTCAAAAAAATAATCATTCTGATTTCGTAGCTGATTTCTCTCAAAGATGTGAACAAGAATAGATCTATTTAAAAAGTATTTATATATCAATTTTATACATGTATAAAAAATGAATAAGTATTTAACTATATGATACATATAATTAAATAACTCATTCATTTACTTTTATATATTTTTAACTAGAAAGAAAGAAAGACTCCCTTATCTTTTTAGTCAAATAAATCTGCTCTTACTTCTTCCAAAGCACGATCTGACTTAAAACGATTACATATCGGATGAATAATTGCTCCATTTTCTAAAACACCGTAACCACCTTCTGCTTTCGATTCTCGATGATCTACTTCAGTCGATTCAAGGTATAAAGCGCTATCACATACTTCGCAATAGCTCCATGTTTTCCTTTCCTCACGTTGATAAAGATTTCTTTTGGTCGCGAGTGAAAAATTTAGAGGTTTTTTCTTCTTTGTTAGTCTTACTGATTTCACAAAGCTCACAACATCATCCACAACGCTCTCATCATAATCACCACCAAAACGGGCAAGGTAAAAATCATTAAAATTAATATAATCAAATGATTGACTCATCGAAAGAATGACGGTGTTCAAACAAACTTCATCTTCAAAATCTAAATAAATATTGAGTCCAATACAGATAAAGGCTTGATACACGTTCTTCAATCGCTCATGTGATCTGATCCCGCTACCAAACTTACCGACAGTTTCTTTAATCGCCACAGGAATTTTTTCAATTAAACTTTCAACACCACGGCGTGCTCGAGTAAATCCAATAAAATCTATCTTTTTATTCTGTATTTCAAAACAGTCTTGTTCAATTTCACAGACGATAGAGAACCAGGCCAAAAAGGATGTCACTTGAAAACGATTATCTTTATAAAAATATAGTTTTGGGTGTAAGCCCAAACTTGGAATCCGAATACTAATTGGTGGTGTAGCGATACGACACAGTACAACTCTAAGTTTTAGCATTAAATTTTCTACACGCTGACCTTGGTCTATATTCACAGTATTCTGACTAGTATCACCAAACATGATATTCAGGAGTTCATTGACCAAGCCGATTTTTTTACCGTGTGTTAAATCTGGCTCTAAAAGTATTATCTTAAAAAGATGATCATGAATTTGCTCACCCAAAGTGATCACTTCATTTATCCGCTCGTAATTCAGTTCAGCCAAGTTGGATTTATTATCGTTTATATAACAACACGCATAAATCACATAAAAAGCATCACTTCCCCTATTTTGTAAATGATATTCTTCATCTGGATCTAATCGTTTCGTATCCGAATTGATTGAACAAAAGGCTTTTCGAGCTTCCTCAGGTGTCCCAATGACTTCAATAAAATTAATTTTGGTTGATTTTAATTTTTGCTGAAACTCAGAATCGCTACATAACTCTTGAAAATCAGCTAATCCACCTAATCGATTACGAATCTGACGAATATCTCGTTTTTGTGGTGCCGTGAATTTTGGGGCTCCTATTACTTGCTCATCAATAAAGTATCTTTTAATCCAAGCATAAATGATTGAAATCCTGTGCCCACCATCGATGATATAAATATTACCAGCAGCATCTTTCCAATAGCGAACGCATAAATTGACATTACGATCATTCAAACAGTTTAGAATAAACTCCTGAATTTCAGCAGGGCTCCAGCACTCTGTGGAGCGTTGATTGTCTGCTTTATATAGTTTTTCTAGGATCTCATGGTTGGCGAAGTCATAAAGTGATATTTCAAAGTTATGGTGAAGATTTGAGTGCGACATTTCGTCAGGCACCATCATTTTTCTTTGAATAATATTGGTTAAAAGCTTAGTACGGGCCATTTTATTTTCTCTAGGCAATACTTCTCTATATCTCGTAAGATTACGAAATTTATAAAAGTAGAATTAATTAAACATGACGAAAATTTATTTCGAAAATTTTATTCTTTAAGAACAGAAGAAATAGCTTTGAGAAAATAAGGGATATTATAGAAAGTGTTCATGTCTAGTTCCTGTAGTAATTAATTACAAACAAGCTTCCAACTTTTCCACGAGATGGAGGCAAGCCAAACAGGGGTGGAAATACCGTACTACAGAAGACGGCCAGTCATAGACTGCCCTGCTTGGCCTACCATTACGATAGACTAAACATATTTAACGCAAAAAACCGCCAAAGCGGTTTACTGCTTCTGTAGTAAATTCAGGTTTCCACGCCTGGTCACAGATTTTGCTGTAACATCTTTATCTTATGTGCATAAATTCAATTGGTCAAATTTTATGATCAATATTTAATCAATTGATTCAAAAATAATTACCTATATTTTTAGAGGCTTAAGAATACAGATAAGTATCTTATAATTTCTACAATATCTAGTTGCTGTAAACTGATCGCAATGAAACTCTATATATTTAAGCAGCGTGATTTAATAAAGGAAGTAGATTGAAACTGCAAATTTTATCGGATACTCACAATTCCAAATATTCAATATCAGAGCAAGCTGATGTCATTATTCACGCTGGCGATTTTTCTAATCGCTTAAGTGGTGCAATTGAGTTTGCCGAAAAATGTAAATCTCTAAATAAAAAATTTATCTTTGTTTTAGGTAATCATGATTACTACAGCTCTAACTACAGTTCAGTCGTGAATTTCTTGAAAGAAAACTACCCTGAAAATGCACTACTTGATGACAACCATATCAAAATACGAGATAAAATATTTGTTGGCGGCACGTTGTTTACGAACTTCCGCTCCAATTCCCCACTTACATCTCCTAACGTACTTTTACAGTCTCAAAAAGATGCTGAACAATCGATTTATGATTTTGATCAAATCATGATTGGCAGTGATCATCGAACGATAACTGCTAATGACTACATAGAATTATTTAAAAAATATCATGAAAATATTATGAAATTTAAGGATCAAGATAATGTGATTGTCATTACTCACTTCCCGCCTCATTTAGCTTGTCTTGATCCATATTGGGGTACGCATCCTGTTGCATCAGCACTCAATCCCTATTTTATTAATGACTTAGATATAAAAGGCTTTAAATTATGGATTGCAGGACATACGCATACATCAGTGGATACTGTAGTCGATGGATGTAGATTAGTGATCAATCCTTTGGGTTATCCACCAGAGCAAGGTAAAAATGGGTTTAGAGAAAATTTGATCATCGAAGTTTAAGTAGTCATACTCGTATTGAAGCAATTTAAACCAACTCTAATATCATACATCCTATAGTACTGTTGATTTAGCTTCTACACCATGAACTAGGAGAAACTCATGTCGAATCCTTTAGACCCAGAAAATGATTGGAAAAATAAAATTGCAGATCAAATACTTGACGATTTAATCGAGATTGCCAAGCTTGAAGGTATGACTATTAAAAAAATGAAAGCAGATCAAAATGGTATTTTCTATGTGGAAGAGGAAATATCAATTGACGACGTACTCAAGCAATTTTGAACTCTGCTCATTGAAACGATATAAAGCGCTTGAATTTTATATTTAAAAGCTTAACCAAATTGTATCACCTGTAGATGCGTACATAGCTTCAGCAGTTTCTTTCAACACATCACTATCATCCGTTTCCATTGATAGTTCATAACATGCAGGATACCTTCTATCGCTTGTGGAAAATAAGCTAGATTGAGCCGTAGTACTATGCTGTATAAATCTAGTTCTATCTTGCTTTAAAAGCTGCACACCATGGTAGCTAGCACGCATTTGATTTAATACTTGAAGACGTCTTTCATTTGTAGTCATTATTACTTTTCTCGACATCGATTGTCTCCTTGATTTTTATCTGAAATTAAGATTAATAAATTATGACATAAATTAAAATTGAGTAATGATCTAACTATCTCGCAATACCTCATTAAAATCACAGCGATAAAATAAAAACTTAGGTAATGCCTTAAAAATCAATCATCTAGAAACTCCATCTTTTCTTAATCAGTTCTGACGATTTTCGTAGGAAGTTGATCAACTCCGTTTAGTATAGCCTGGATATAATCCTCCTTTATTATTTCATCTTTTTGATTTTTTACTGAGGATTCATCGGCTTTTTTCGCATTATCTTTAGAAACAACCCGATCTACCACAATATCTATCTCACTTTACAAATTTTTCAAGATCTTGCTCTTTAGCACTCTGATACGAAGACGAACTATTAATTAAAAAATGTGCTCTTCTGAATGCCAGTTCTTGCTTAATTTCTTGATCAGCCATACTGGTCTCACCGTGATTTTTTATGTATTCAGCTCGTTTTTGCATAAATGCTCGCTCTCGCTCTTGAACGCTAGAATTCACCACCGTATGTTCTATTTGACGAGTAGCCACATAATTATAGGCAATTACTCCGCAAAGTACGATTAAAAAGAAACTGAGTTGCCTCTTTACACTTCGACTCACAAATAATCCTTTAATATTCAGTCAATACTGAAGTTATCATGTACTCATGAAGATGAATTTAAAAACTATAAGGGCTGACACTATAAAGTTTCATTACTCGCCCCTAGGGTTAAACTCTTTAAATTCATCAGCATTGCTAGCAAATTCTGTAAAAAAGTTATGCCATGTAAATAATGACTCTAATTCCTGTTGGTTTTGAATCGGTTTAGGCAACTTATATCCAATGACCCAATATGGTGCTGTACAGCAAACATGCTCAGGTATAAGGACTTGCTGTAAGGCTATTTCAGCACTTACTAAATATAAATTATCGTCTAAATAAACGATATTTCCTTGTAAAGCTTCTTGAATACAATGATCTACATCTATATGGGTATCCTTCATGTAGTCCGTCTCCATTTTTTGAAATCACATTCTTAAACTTGTTAAATTATTTAACGCAGTAATTAATCATTAATCTGGGCTAAACTCCAACGGCGATAGATGACTGCTAAAAATAAATCACTAAAGATTTTTTGGCAGGTATTATATTTATAGTTGTAATTACTAATTTCTATGCTTACCCCTTTCTTACTTTTAGCCGCTTCAAGTTCAGCTTTAATTTCCTTCCATGACCGTTTTGATATTTTAATTTTTTCTTTAAACTGCTTGTATATAAATTTTAACTCACGACAAAATTTATCAAACTCCTGATACTCTACTTCGCTTTGGATATACACCTCCATACGAGCATCTATAAGACGAATACGGCGCTCAAAATAATCTAACGTAAAGTTACTATCCAGCACAGCTGTGAAAATTTCAAAATCAGCTTCGCTAAATACATTTCCAGACTTATTTCTATTGATATGCTTTAACAGCATGTCTAAAGGATTACTTTTAGAAATATCGTTTTTTTGTTGATGGTGTCTATTTTTATACAGGTTTGAGGCCAAGTCTCTCCCAATTTCTTTCAACTTCAGATTTTCATTTTTTCCTGAAAGTACATCTATAATATCATTCAATTCTGATTTCAGTTTGAGCCTTTCGGTTACATTATCAGTTTGCTCTACATCTTCACATTTTAATATCTGAGTATGCCACCGATCAGGAAATATTGCGTCTTGAATAATCTTTGAATTGGGAGCTATCTTCTCTAAGATTTCTTTTAATTCAAGCTTTTCTTTCATTTGAGACGTATTCAATTGTTTCTTGAATACTCTACAAGAGAGTAAAGCTCTTACAATATTTGCTGATATTTTACTTTCATCTGGACATAATGCATCCCCGACTAACATTGAACCAAAATGCAGGTAATAGTTGGCTGTCATCTCAATAGATGAATGGCCAATAAAATGTGCCAAAATCTTCCAAACATCCTGACGTCCAGCAATACTGTCCGTATTACCCAATAAATAATTTTTAATTTTGGCAATATGATCGGGTGAATAGCCGATCCAACTTTTAATTAATGTTTCACTGCCTTTCAAAATTAAAGCTAAATTGTTTGTCGCAGTATGCCTAAAGCTATGAAAGGAATAATCGTGTGGTTCGTTATTGAATAAAGTATCAAAAATTTCCTTTGTCTTAGCACTAATAAAACGAGATGAAAAAATTTGACCAAATTCATCTTGGAAGATAAAACAGTCTTCTCCCCCTAACCATTTTTGACCAACTTTTACATTAAGATGCTTTTTGATTAGGCCAATAAATTCATTCAATTCACATTCAGTCAGCAACTCATCAAGACAAATTCCTCGTTTTGCATTCGTCGTTTTAACCTGACGATGATAATTATTATGAATTAAGATTTTGATAAATTGAGGATTGCTTGCTGTTAAATAATAATATTCCTCATTGCCAATTGTTTTAGAATCTAGCTCAATCATGACTAAATCTCTTAACCGTAATCCAAGAATCTCACCAATCCTTAAACCTGTGCGGTAAGCAAGCATACAAATTATTTTGAATATACTTTTTTGTTCTTTACTCAGTTCAACTTGGCGACCAATCAAATTATTAAAATGCGCCCACATCACTGGGGTTATATATGATGATCTACACATCTGAAGATCATCAGATTTTAACTGGTCTAAATAATTTACTCGAGGAGCATCAAAATTATGCATTAAACTTTTATGAAATTTTTTTAAATTTTTTACAGCTTTACCATAGCTATTATATTTCACCTCCCTAACATTATTTTTAGATGCTTTATTTTGTCGTTGCTTATCAACAATAAATTTTTCACTTAAAATATACTCATATGCTCCCTCAAATTGTTCTTCATCCATCTTCAGAAGATCAAGGTCATGAGTAACAACATACATAAAAAGGTCTTCAGCGAATGAGGATTTATAAGTATCCAAGGAACTCAGCGCAATTCCGTCTTTTGCTCTAGAAACATTTGAAGATTGACCGCTCATGAGGTAATCCCGATACCATGTCATCAACGCAATCTGAACACTCACTAGCGCAATATCTTTAGCTATTTTATATGTCTGATTACTATAACTTTCTTTAAGTGACTGAATATCTTCTGACAATTGTTTAATGGTCTCGGGTTTTTTTCTACCTTGAAATTGCCCTATCAATCCTTTTTTAATTTCTGCGGCACAATGATATTCTGTGCTCAGTTTTTGTATATTTTCAGACTTAGGCTTTCGAAAACTCCCGTTCGGATCATCAAATGCATTTTCGGAAGTAATCAATTTCTTTTTTAAAGATTTATTGTCTTTAAATGCATCAAGTGTCTCAAGCATTTTTAAGGTTGACAATGATAGTGCAGCGCTGTCTAACGCCCCCTTAGATAATGCTGTTGTGAAACCATCAAGCGTATTCTTTTGACTAAAATACTGCACGTAATCGACATGCTCAAATAATTGATATTTTTCCTTTGCAAAATAATCACGTAAAACACTATTTTTATCGACATCCAATATAGCCAAATCAATATATTGATCAAAGCCTTCATCATTTTGAGCATCGATAGACTCTATAAGCTGAACGAGCCTTTTTTCTCCCTGACGCCTTTCACTTTGAGTTTCAAACTCAATTATATTGATGAGTCTCACCATCATTAACAAACTAATTGATGTAAGATAAATTTGTTTAATTTGGAATGAATTATCGAGATATACTAAATTCGCATATTTCTCATTTTCTACTGGATAATTATATAAATAACCCGTTTTTGATGAACCTTGACAATATAGGGATACAAGTCCACTCGACAATTCTGATGGTTTTAACTGATCATTTGAAAAATATGCTCTGAGTGATCTTAAAATCGCCATTAAGTCTTTTTTATGACTACACCCACAATCAATAATTAGTGCCATTAAAAATTGTCGAAGAAGTAATTCCTTTTGCTCATCCGTAAAATCAGCATTAAAAACATCAGTTTTAAGCCTTTTCGGTAATTCAGTCTCCCAAAAGAAATGCAACTTGAGCTTAAACTCATGTAACCTTTGCCCTCTAAGCAACTTCATTTGCGTTGATTCAATATCTTTAATATTTGGAGCTGAATATGCTCTTTGAATAAGCTTAATTTCATATTGATCCTTTAACCACGGTAATTGTGACTCTATTTCTTGCTTTTTTTTCACACATAATTCAGACCAAAATCCCCTTAATTCTTCCAAATCTTTTTTTGAGATTTTCCTATTGCGAAAGTATTTCTCTACTTTAGCTCGATTCGAATACATTTCGTTTTGAATAAGATCATCAAGTTTCTTTTTTTCACAAGATTCCGTGATCTCATGGATAAGAAATTCTGAGATTTTTTCAAATAAAAGATTCGTCGAAGACTCTAGCTTAGTTCGAATTTTTTGTAACTCTTCATCTTTCATGATTGGCTCACCACTGATTTTAATCCCAGTCTTTTAAACAGCTGATTTACTGCATCTTGAATTTCAATCATGTAGGTGTAGGGCTGTAAAGATGAATATTTTGAAAATCCGATCTCATTTTGTTGATCGTGCGCATACCAACTCTTAAAAATCGCATCAGGCAATTCCAGAAAATTCCTTACAAAATGGCGCGTCCAATTGGGATATAACTCATCCATTTCAGGAAAGTTTTCTGATAAATAAGATGCTATATGCTTTTGTGTAAGTGGCTCCAATGTGAAGCTCATGAATTCTGAACCTTTCTTCCAATAAGAAAGGTAATAGATATGATCTGCTGTATTAGCTAGCTCTAAGGCATTAATGTTTTTGATAAATTCATCATAATGCTGTAACTCATTAACAACGAATTCGATCAGAGGTGAATAACGACCATGTGGACGAGATCTACTGCTCTTATCATGGATATATGCAATATTAGTAATAAAATCAAAATTTTCTCTGATACTAGATGCACCTATAGCAGGACGTGCACCTGAAGACAATAAACAACAAAACCAAATCCAAACACTGAAAGCATTAAATTTTTCAGCAATGTCTTGTTCTTCTTTTAAAACTTGGACAACTTTCAAGTTTAATGTATTTAAGAATTTTTTCGCATTATCAAATGACCATACACGCTGACTTCCTACGCGGGCTTGCTCTTCTACTTGAATAAATTGCGGACGATCTAAAACATTTACCTCGTTTTTATTTTGAAACCATAGATATATATACTGCTCATATACCTCATTTAACTGTTTATAAGAAAATCCCCCATACGCTAGATCAGGTTGATGTGAAACCTGTCTACCGATTAAGAAATTTTTCGTAAGATCATCTTTACATATACGGTTCAAATGAAAGGAAAGTTGTAAAGCAATTGAAGTAACTGATATCGGGCCTATACGACGATGATAAAACCATTCTGATAAAGACTTTTCGAAATCTGTATTCGTTAGATTGGAAAGGTTAGCCTCTCTAATTCTATCAATCCACATAGCAGGAATTTGAAATGCCCAAGTTGTATGCTCGTTATATTTATTGTCTTTTTTAGCAATTTGACCTTTCAAATTTTTATTTACATTTGCATCAACGATCCACAAATAATAGGCACGATTGGGGCTACGTTTTAATTGCTTAGTTTTTAGCAATTGGTCGATATCTTGAAATATAACGGCACTCTGCCCGGTAAAGATTGACATCAAGCAACAAGCTGCTTTTGCAGATTCCATGATATCTTTGTTTTCATGAAGTTGGTCAAGTAAAACCTGGTTTACAATTTTTAATAAGGGTATGTCCAAATAGTAAATATTACTCACCGTTGGTTGCTGAGTTCTATCTATATGACGATTCAATCTTTGATTTGAGACAAATGGTGCTAGTCTACGCGTATCTTCATTTAGATTATAATCATACTGCTTAGAAGTCTTATCTTCATCGACTTCATCATCAATGTTATCTTTGTCATCTGAGTAATCAGACTGACTCTCCGTGACCAAAGGTGGATTATGATATGTCTGCGGATCAACGTCCAAATCCTCTATATTTTCAATCTCATCCGTCCTTTTAATTCTTACGTTGTGGCGATAACAGATATCCTCAACTGCGATTCTGTACTCGTCTAAATACCTTGTTAGAGATTTGATTATATTTTCTGAAACATTAGCATCAAGGCGCTTACAGAATTCTGTGACATGTACATTTTGGGCTTTTGCATAAGTATTGAATTCTTTAATGGTCTTAGCCGTATGATCGAACTCAATAAGATGATTAAAATATTGAGAAATTATAGGTAAAACTTCAGAAAGAAAACCTTTAAAACTTTTTTCCATCATTTTTAAAATTAGATAGAAATTATAGTTTAGCCTTTCAATTTTAGCTTGAGAGTTCTCCATATTGGACATCAACCCAATTAAAAAATTTACAACATTAAAAATTTTTAAAATATTTTGGTTAATCGAAATCTGTTTTTCTTTATTTATAACATCCAAATCTTCAACATTTTTATATAAAATGCAGATACTTGATGACCCTAAAATACTTTTATACTGGGTTTTAGATTTATTTATGTTTAAATATGAATATATACCTTCACATAAAACTTTTAATTCCCTCATAAATTCATCAGTCATATAAGTATTATGAAAATCTTTTAAATCACATGATTCTAATAGAAGCAAACCTTCTCTATATGAAGATAAAATTTCAGTTAAACAAGCACACCTTGATTTAAAAACTTCTAAATCTAATTTATTATTCATTTCAGCACTCCACAATATCAACTTTCGATTTTTCAAAAATATTTCTAGGTAATTTAAAATAATTTATAAAATCTGTTTTATAAATTTTACTAGGAACATGATATTTATTCCTCTTCAAGATTTCCTTATTAATTAAATAAAATAAATTTTCATCTTCTAATTTAGTTAAATAATCAAAAAGTTCCTTATAGAAGTTAATTCTATATTCACATTTTATTTTGTGACTTTGAAGATAAGTAAATAGCTCTAACCAAAAAATATAGTTAGCTTGATTCTTAAACCAATCTTCATTACTTTTAGCTTCAATAGATAAAAGATACGTATGTTGTGTAAGACTCAAATAGTCTTTCTTAACGCGAGTAATCATTGACTTTTTCAGTCGATCTTTTGCATTTTTTTGATCACCTACCTCAACATTAGTAAGCTTTATTGTCTGGTCGATTATGTCGGAGAATTTTCTTAGCGAACTTTCAGTTAATTTGGCTTGTTGCCGGTCCGATAGCTTAAAACTCTTCTTTGGTTTAGCTTGTTTTTTGGACATTATTAGCTCCAAATTCATCATTCTAAAAATTTCATAAAGGCTTTTTTTGAGCATGAGAAATCTTAGGACCTAAATCTCAATCAAATTTAAGCTAATGATATTTTTAAAAAATCAATTATAAATTTTTTCTGGATGAGCTAGCTTTTCTTGTTATTGCGTGTCTTTTTTATATCAAATGCAATAAGCCTTAATAACAAGAAAAACTGTCTCGATTTTTCTAGGCTTCTTCTTTGACACAAGCAAATTTGTAGACTTCCGCCTTACTCCAACGAAGACTACGTCCATGCCTAATAGGATTAATAGGCCCATTTTCGTACAATGCCCATTTACGCAGTGTTTGTTCTGCATACCCTAATAAACGAGCAGCTTCACTAGTAGATAGCAATAATCTATCTTCGGTAATTTGTTTAACTTTATGTTTCATGTTGATTAAGGTATCTGAATTAATATATTTATATAAAACTAAACTTTTTAAGTAATTCATATACATCTGAAACTTTTTTATGATTTCATAATACTAAAGAAGATTTAAAAAAAACCCAGAATAAAAACCATGACATTGATTTATATGAGATATTTTTTATGAAAATATGGAACCACAAAAGTAAAATGAGTACCTTCCAAGGGACTGTCAATCTCATTATCTTCAACAGCACTCAGTTCGGAAGAATCGGTCTAACAAACCAAAATTCTTTATATACTTTCTATTACTTAATGGCTTTGTTGCATAAATATGTAAGCATCTGATTTAAATAAATTTAATTTTGGATCAAAAAATAATCAAAACTTTTAAAATCATATAGTTATGAAATCTTTGTGCAACAAAGCCTTACTTAATTAAAAAATATAAAAATTATAATTTTACTGTTCAAATAGAACCTCATTAAAAACCATTAAACACAATAATTAGACCTCTTGCGAAAGTATTATTTTGACTATTTCAGACTTTGATATTTATTTAAAAATCAAAGCTTACCACTGATTAAATTTTGACTAACGCAAGATATCTATTATATTTATTATTTTTTTGCAATATATTATTTAACTATACTCCTTAAACATCATTATTTAAAATCACAATATACTAAAGAATAAGATTACAATTAAAAATTTATCATACAGTTGACCTACTTCATTACAATAACACAATAACAGGTTAAGTTAATATATCAATTGGGTTTAATTTTTATATTTTATCAGCAGTGTAAAATATCCCTATAGCAGTATTAAAAGTAACCCAATAGTTAATATAACGTCATTTTAAAATACTCAAAAATTTTATTTTTAGCACAAGAAGTAACAGTCCACACACCGTATAAACAAGGTTTATTATTTTAATTTAATAAATCAAAAACTTGTAGTATCTAAAAATACAATGCGTAAATATTTACAGCTCAAGTTCACACTACAGTATCGGCTTATAACCTAGAATATGTATTCTTGACTTATATAAACTTTATTTGCTCGAACGCATAAATGCTGTTTATCCTGAATGGATTCCTGCCGTTGTGTTCTACCAAGAAGTTTTAGAGTTTGAATATCTAGAAACGGTCAGAATCTTAAGGGAATATCTTGCAACAATATAATCAGTCACCAAACTTGAACTCTAACAGCTCAACTGTGTTAAAAAAATATGGTTTTTGCCCCCGCTATGTAAGCCCTACTATGTACAGACCAAAGGCAAAGTTGAACGCTTTAATGAATACCTCAAATCAAGACTATATTAATGGCTCAACTAACACCATCTGACGCTGCTATCGGATTCCCTAACCGCTCTGAGGATCAACTACAGCCTAAAAAACTGGCAAGCACTCTGGCCGCTATCTGGTTGATGGTAACTTACCAATCAACATAAGAAGCATTGCTTCATAAGGGATCTAAAATCAGATGTGTTCCAGGGCCTTGGGACGTAATAACTAGTTATTTGCTGGCTCGATGAGCAGTTGTCAGCGAGCAGCTAATATCATACACCTGATTCAGTCAGCAAAGCTGAATGGACTGGATCCGCATGCCCAATTAAGTGATGTGCCGAAAAGGTTGCCGATACATAAAGTGACCCAGATTGAAGAATTACTTCCACACCGATGGAAACCCAACTCAAATAAAAAAATAGCTATGGGGTTTAGCGAATGCTTACAGAATAATGTTGATTTAAGCTGCTTACCATTTGCTTACCAGAATCTAAAAACAAAAAAACCACTTACGATTAGTACACGTAAGTGGTTGTTTTATATGGTGGGCCCAGACAGACTTGAACTGTCGACCAACGGATTATGAGTCCGCTGCTCTAACCAACTGAGCTATAGGCCCTATAGTTTGTAACTTATTGTATTCACTACAATTCAGCTTGAGACCAATATTAGCTAAATTCAAATTTAATTACAAGTTATTTCTTGAGTAGACCCATAGTAGACCGCAGAAATTACTGTAATATGTAGCTATATATTGTCAAGCCTAGCGGATTCTAGCCCATGTCAGCAAACCGAGTAAAGCTTACAAAGTCATTTATTGATCAACTCGAACTAAAACCTGCTATTTTTCGTGACAGTGAGTTAATTGGTTTTGCTGTACGGGTTAATACCTCATATAAAACATATATCGTTGAGAAAAAGGTTAATGGCAGGTCTACTCGGTCTACTTTGGGTATTCACGGTCAAATAACACTTGCTCAAGCAAGAGTATTGGCTCAAGAAGCCTTACTTGAAATGACGAAAGGTGTAAATCTTAATGAGAAGAAAAAGAATCGTATTACGGACGCTGAGAAGCTCTATCAGGTAAAGCAACAGCAACCGACTCTCTTTGAAGCCTACAGTGTTTATATTGATGAGCGAGAGCTAAAACCACGTACACTTGATGACTATAGCGACGTTATTAATGGCTACTTATCTGATTGGAAAGATATCAAATTAAAGGATATCAACCGCAAAATGATCCAGGATAAACATAAAGAATTATCCGAACGCAGTAAGGCCCAAGCAAATATGGTGATGCGAGTTTTTCGCGCGATTTATAACTTCTCAATAGAACATTATTTAGATGATGATGAGAATCCAATTCTTCCACCTATCAATCCTGTGCGTACGCTAACTGCAAAAAAAGCTTGGAATAAAATTAAAAGAAGAAAAACATATATTAATGAAGATAAATTACCTGACTGGATTAACGCTGTATTAAATTTTCAAGATCGTGGTCAAAAACTTGAGACGAACAAAGATTTCCTGCTCACCTTGATTTTGACTGGCTTTAGACGAGAAGAATGTGAATCACTCGCTTGGTCTGCAATTGATCTTAAATACGGCTTTATCACTTCAATAGATCCCAAAAACAATGAGCCGCATACATTACCTATGGGCGATTATTTATGGGCAATGATGAAAAAAAGAAGAACAGCTATAAATACAGAATGGGTCTTCCCTTCTGCAAAATCAGTTTCTGGCCATATTACAAATATTTCTAAGGTGCGGAATAAAATCAACGAGAGCTGCGGTATACCTTTCACTTTCCATGATCTTCGTAGAACGTTCGGCTCAATTGCTGAAGGTTTAGATTATGGGAAATATACGATCAAAAAACTGCTGAATCATAAAGAAGAAGATGATCGAGACGTAACGGCTGGATATGTACAAGTAAGCGATAAAAAGCTAAGGGCTGCTATGAATGAGATCGAGGAAATTGTTTTAGGTGAACATAGACAAAACCATTCCGATAAATGATGGAATGGCAGTTTGGTTTAAAAGGAAAATTGTTAAATCTAAAAAGTAAAAAACCGCTTAAGAAAGCGGCTTTTGCGGACGCGAGTTCAACTCCCGCGATCTCAAAGACTAAGAATGATTATTTAATAAATGATAACGATCCATAGCGGCTAAATGCCAAGGGTATGTTTCAATCCTTTTTCTTAACTCCGCCTGTTTTTCTTTTTCAATAAATGTCCATGCGACAAATCCACCATCATTAAAATGATCATGGATAGCAGAACTCATGTGGGGATTAATTCCTCTAACTGCTGTACCAAACTGTCGCCACCATCCACTTAACCATACTAGATGCATCGCCATTGCTCTGACATTCATTGTGCTTGGTTGTTTGTCTGAGCTTAATAAAGCAATCAGATGATGGACGTATTCAACCGCTATAGGAATCTGATCAAGTGATATCTCATCTATACCATTTACATTAAAGCGTTGGTGTATAAGTTTGTAGGCATCGGAAAAGTTAAGGTGCTTGGTCTTTGCTACAAGCATATTCACAGCATCATTTAAAACCACACGTTCTGTTTTATGATTCTTGGTTTTTGGCAGTACTTCCCTATCCAATATATCTAAAACCCATTTTCGGAATTCTTTAGCAACTGGCGTACGGGCAAACATAGCAATCAAATGACATCCACGGAGTGAAAAAATCCGAACTTCTCGCAGTTGACCCTGCAACGTCATTTTGACGTTACGAGTCATTTGGTACGAGAACTCATCTAAATTACGCTCATATATTTTATTAACTGCATCATCTCTCGCATATCCTAAAGCTTGACCAAGCTCACGAGAAGTAATCCACGCCTGCTGATCACACTCTACAATATTAAAAGTTGTTTCATGGAAAGTTAGTGATAAACTAGCCATATCAATATCTCCATAGGTATTGGTAAGTGCCCCGCGATCCGCCAAGATTCTTCGGGGCATTTTTTTAAAATAATGTCCACTGGACATATTGCAAATATATATGTCCACTTGATACCATGTCAACAGAATTTATTAGGACGATGTCATGGGTAAACATTTAGGTGTCGCTTATAATTTGCGTTTACCACAAGAACTAAAAGATAAAATTGCAGAATCTGCGAAAGAACTTAACCGCTCTATGAATGCGGATATTGTTGCGAGGCTAGAGCAAACTTTTAATGACCCATTAATCAATGATCCCCAAAGCATGATTGATAGGTTTGATAAAGTAATATCTATTATTGAACAGCAAGAAAAAACGATCCAAAATCAAGATCAGACAATTACAGCATTGAAAAATATGCTTAATGAGTTATCTGTTTCAACAACTCAAGCAGTAGAACTACTCAAGAAAAAAGCACCTTAGGGTGCTCTTATTCTATCCAAGGAACGTTTTTACTTGGTCCATATATATATCCATCACTTATCCAAAACTTTCCACTATCTTTTGGACCGTATATAAAGTTGTTATCAATCCAATACCGTCCAGAGTTTTTGGGACCGTATATAAAATTACCTTCAATCCAGAATCTACCAGAATATTCAGGTCCATAAATAAAGTTACTGTTAATCCAATATGTCGTATACATAGCAACCCTAAAATTTAAATGGCTCAATATCAATTTTAATAAAACATTGATTAAATCATTAACCTTTGTTTCCAATTCTATCAATACATCATCGTGTATTTTTTACCAGTTATTGGATGAATAAATGACTCACTTCCCCACAGAAATCTTATTGGTTGAGGATAATCCTCTAGACGGATTAAATCATAAGTCCAAATATCTAAAGTTTTCTTCTCATGCTCTTCTGGACGATATTGTGAAAAAAATTGAACTTCAATCAGATTTTCCTCGTCATCTATTGCTTTCAACGAAGAAGAAGATCTATTTTTAAAATCTTCGTACATTTTAGTTACCTATTATAAATATTTGCAAAATTCAACTTGAGTAAAGAAGGCATGACTACAAAAATTCCTAGTTGCAAAGTACATTGCAATTAGAAAAATTGCTCCAGCTATAAGCCAAAAGTATCCCATAAGCTTCCAGTTCACTACATCATTATTTCCACAACGTCCACAATAGGAATAGTAATGCTTTATACGAGCGCCACAGTCTTGGCATTATTTATGGTTAATTAGATTTTTGCTCATTTTATTATCCTCCAAATAATGATTTATAAATACTAATCGCTGTATGTCCTGAAGCAATGAACACAACGACTGAAGGCATAATCAAAAAGATTAGTGCTATGAAAAACTCAAAAAATAAAGTTTTTTTCTTCTTAAATATTAAAACCAATGTTGTAATTAGATGCATAAGCGAAGATTTTAATACTGAAGGGTTTTCGCACTTTTTATAACCGTCTACCTCCCTAATTTTTTCATCCATAAAATCAGTGATTTTATCTATAAAATCAATAATATTAGCCATAAAAAGATAAATAAAGACAAAGCACATTGCAAAAGCTACAAGGCCCAAGACAATTGATTTATCTGAGAAAGGTAATTCTTGAACACGTATAGCAAAGACTACTCCTACGCTAAATATAAATACTTGGGGAGTAAGATTTCGCATATATTCAAATACGGCTTTATTACCCTCTGTTGTAAAAAGAAAAAGTTTATTATTACTTTTTTTATCGTTGTCACTATTACTCATGAAATCTCCATTGCTTGTTTTAGAAATGCATAGGCATGAATGCCTATGCACCTGATCATTTAAGCTGCACATGGAACTAAGAATGCCCATGCTTCATAACCGTACTCACGCGCATCTAGCACTTTGCCAGAGTTGCCTCGTACTTTACGGAATCTACAAAAGACCCATTTCATGCCTTTCGGCGGTTCTTGAGTACCTAACTTCTTAAGCACATAGCTCACCTCCCCACCTAAGGAGATTTGAAAAGCTTGCTCAAATGATCTACAATGAAGTTCCTTACGCTTTATGTAGTTCATCTAAGAAGCTGAATAGCCCTTAGGTCGTACTATCCGAACTGATATGAGAGATAACTTTCATATCAGTTTTTCATTTTAAAGAATTAAATTTAAATTGAGCAGCTTGACGACTCACTTGAAATTTTTCCTGAATTTCATCAACTTCTAATCCAATACATGATTCTGTAGGCATAAGTAGTTCGGATGCGAAAGCATCTGCTTGCCATTCTGAGTCTTCAAAATGCTTATGATCACCTCTTCCACGAGCTAAAGCCAAGCCTTCATGTAAAAATAGATGTCCGATTTCATGTGCTACAGTAAATCTTGCTCTACCATTCATTAGATGGAATGGATCACAAAGAGCTTCATAAATATCTTCACGTAAAATAATAGTCATATCATCAGGGTGAGTTAAAGCCTCAACATCTTCTGGCATATCAGCTACTTCCCTAACCTCATATGTTACTCCCAAGAGGTGTAACTTATGTTCAAGTATTTTAATTAAGTCGATTGCTTTATTAGGCATGATTTTAAATAAATGATCACGTACTAATCGTGCTTTTTCTTTAATCTTGGCTTTACTTAAAGGGGCAACTTTTACCCCTCTAGGCTTGGAATAAGATGACATTGCTCAATCCTCCTCTAGGATTTTTCTTAATGTGGCTAGATCAACTGAATCAGATTGAATCCGTCTAGCAAACATGAGAGCAAGCTCAGCTTCTTCAGCTGTATTTGTTCTTACCACGACGTTATCAATACATTGACTAGCTGCATGAGTTAATAAATGTTCTTCATCCTTGTTTAATCCTAAAACATTTGCAATTTTTGTAATTAATTCAGCACTTACTGGCTTTTTTCCTGTTTCCACAGCTGATAAGAAAGCTGAACTAACACCAATAGAAGCTGCTAGTTCATTAAGATTGGTATCATAATCAATCCTAAGTTTCCTAATCGCTTTTCCAAAATCTGTTAGTTTAGACATTTTCGTAACCCTATCACTTTCCTCACTCCTTATTGAATGAGTTAATACCTTTTACGGTACTATACAATAATACACCATTTTTAAATTAAATCAATCCAAAGGTTAATTAATTTTATGAAATATAATTTATATATAAATCATGTATTTGAGTTCTATTTTTACTAAAAACCTGAGAAAAATAATTAAAAATTTTGCGTAATAGAATGCAGTATCCGTGTTTATGCTGCGGCCACTTAACCAGAAGTGAACCATCAAACGACGACTAAGACATTTGCTTTGTACGCTTTTGAGAGAATGATCCTGTTCAATCAAAAGACCACGATTGGGCTGGAGTTGCAAATGATCCTTCACTGAACCAAGCCCGAGAAAACTTTAAAAGTATGGTGCAATAGAAGAACGCTTTGTTAAGAATGTGAGAAAGCCACTGATGATCAGGGTTTTACTGAGCTAGTCACGAATACGAGTGCAGAAGAAGTAACTATTAGCATTATTTATGAGGAGCATCAACATGGATAAAAATCCCACAAAACAATCAGCTAAAATAATAGTAGCAAATGCAACAGCAAAATTATCTAAACTAAAAAATAATCAATCACCACCAACCACCGAAATAAAAATTGAAACCAAAAGAAAACTAACATCTGGTGAAATTAAGATGTGTCAGTTGGTATTCAAAGATGCTATTGATTACTCAAAAGTATGGCTTCATATCGGTGGTTTTATTCATAGCGCTACAGGTAATGCCATGACACCTGCGGGAGAAATAATGTTACCCCGCTCAGAATATTTAGAAACACCAGATTTCAGTCAAACAATTGGAGAAAATCGACATTGGTTTATACATGAAATGACTCATGTCTGGCAGTATCAAATGGGTACTTCTGTAGGTTGGCTAGGTTTAAAACAGTTATGCAAAGGTGGTTATACATCTAATGTGCAATCAGCAGATTCTGGTGGAGAGCTCAAAGCATACGACACTGACATACTTGGCAGAGATTCTGGTAAAAAGTTTAATGAGTTTAACTTTGAACAACAAGGACGCTTAATTGAGTTTTGGTTTGATGCTTGCTACCTCCAAAACGTAAATCCTTCCCGACCACATCATATACAAAGTTTAAAGCTTTTAGGGTATGTTGAAAGAATCTTGAGAGATTTTATTCTAAACCCACATGATAAATCATTGTTACCGAGCAGCTAAAGATGATAAAAAAGAGCTTAAAATTTAGCCTTATGTTGACTATAGGTATTGTATTAAATGCATGTAGCCAAGGTCCGCGGCCATTAGAGATAACCATTAAACAAGATAATCTATGTGCATTTACAAACAGTACTAAAACTTACTATGGTGTTGATAATACATTTTTAATTTACTTGGGTAAGATTGACTATACTAAAGAGCTCAAAAGTACCTACGAAAAGCTTTATAAAAATGCGCCTCTTCCAATAGATGAAAAAAATTGTGTTCTAATACCTATCAAGGAAATCGAAAAAAATACTGCTTATGAGATTGTATTAAGTACAAATAAAAGCTTTAAAACAAATGTTTGTTTAATTGATCGTAACAATAACTTATCGATTAAATACGTCGATTCTGGTAAATCTACCTGTGATTAATCCATGTACAATCTAAAGCCCTCTTATGAGGGCTTTTACACGAATTTAAGAGCCAAAGGATTAACATGAGGAAAAACATTTAAGTAGAATGGTTTATCGGCTAAAAAAACTAATTTTGATAAGAAAGCATCTTAACGGATAAAAATATGTCAGCATTTTTGATAATCATTGGATTCATCTTAGCTTTTTCTGGAATGATCTTTGGTCCACACATATTTCATAAACATATCAGAAATACCCAAGAAGCTAAAGCGATGGGCTTTTTATGTATGCTTCCTGGTATGTTTGTTGTGATGCTTGGCTTTTATTTGAGATGAGAAACTTTAATATTTATACATCGTTGAATTAAGCCCTTCAAAAAGGGCTTTTTTTATTTCTTTAAAAATAATGCTCTCTCTGCTTCACGGCGGCGAACCAAGCCCTTTAACACTTTACCGCCGCCTCTGTTCCACTTTGGAAACTCGTCTGCTGCAGCTTTATAATCTAAAGCATTCAGATACTTCACTAAGGTCGACGTTTTAAAAGCATTCGTACCGATGTTATAAGCCAAAGAAACCAATGCATCGAATTGATTTTGTGATTGAACCGTACCATGTTTGTCG
>NZ_AXCD01000016.1:0-19359 GCF_000475335.1 Acinetobacter sp. COS3 | reverse complement strand
TGCTAATTCAGCACATATCACTTCATAGTTTATTTGTGAACCGTAAAGATATTAGAGGAATGATATTATCCTCACTAATTCAAAATATTATTAATCGTTATCTTGAATCTTATACAACTGAATCCGTAGAAGATCAAACTGAATACAGAATCAGGATTAGAAAACCTTATGAAGATCTAGGTGAAATCGCCATCATCTTTCTTGCAAATCTCGCTTTAAATGAACACGTTCAAAACATAGTTGAACGACTTCAACACAGTATGGAAATTACTGATTTTGATCCTCTCCAGTATGGTAAAAGATATCCAATTGTATTTCCTCCCCATCCAACAAAGCTATCAGTTGAGGTAGAAGGACTTTGGTTAGATGATAATAAAACACGGTTCTTTATCACTCGATTCAAAAAAGTTGACCCGATTGATGACCATACCATTGATGTAAATCAAGACCACATTAACACTATCCCCAAAGACGATGAAAAGAACCCAATTCCTCGGGAAAAAAGCAAAAATAAGAATGAACATATCAATACCCAAAAACCGCCATCAAAAGTAAATGGTGAATACCGAAAAAGGTCTGATGTAGAATCAGGAAACACCAATGGTATATTGAAGTATTCATTTAATGAACCTACTACCGATCCAGTAGAAGTTGATTCCTATATTCGACCATATACAGATAAATCCGAAGATGTTGAGACATCATCCGATGAACCGCATGGAAATGAAAAAACAAATATCAAAAAGTCAGAAACTACAGATAAACCGCCTACAAGGGATGAACGTTTTGACATTCCGTATATTATTGAATCACTTCAAGCATTAGCGTTAGAGAAAGATTCTCCATTGCAAAAAGTCTATGCTATTAATGAGTTTGGTGAGGGAATAGAAGGCTTCAACCTATTGCAAATCAAAGAACTTGTTCCTAATCCTAATCACCCGTCTTGGATTGATGATAAGCTTGGAAGACAACTATTATTTCTAAAACTAGAACTCAAAGATAGAATTGATCACTACTATTTAATTGATATACATAAAAATAGAAACCATGAAGCTTTCTGCGCTTTCCTTATCATTACTCCTTACAGATTAACTGGAGAACAGATAAGTAAAATATGTATAGAACTTGAAAGTGCAAAAGGGATTAAAAAATGGATGGCCCATTGCGAACATTTTACTAAACAAATTATTTCTCTCAAACATTCTTGGGCAACTCCTGATGAATGGAAAAATAAATTCAAGAATCTTTTTAAGGCATTAAGCAAATAATTTAACTTATTAGTTATAAGTAGATTATAAAATATTATCAGGTATAAACAGGATTCTTGTCATATAGAACTTAGATATGAGCCAAATTTAATTTTGGCTCATATCTTTCAAATATATCATTGAAAAATTCCTTTCAAATCTTTTGGTACGCCAGAAGCAGTTTCCATTTGCCCCTTACTATTTTTCCAGATCATTGCAGGTGTAGCATAAAAACCATACTTGGTCATCATTTCTTCATTACTTTCAATTTTTTGGGCAATGTTCGCTGGGATTGGTTTCATTTCTTTTATCTTCTGCTTCCCTTTGGTCGCATTAAATTCTTCAAAAACCTTTGCTGGATTTGCAGCAGCAAGTAATGTTGCTGCCTGTCCTCTACTTTCTGGACGAATCACTGCCACTTGAATATGACGTAACTGGACTTTTCCTGATTTTACATAAGGACGGGCTTTTTCCCAAAACATATGACAGTATGGACAGTTTGGATCTGAGAATACATAGACAATACGGGGTGCATTAACATTGCCGTCCTGAATATAAGCGGATTTACCCAAACTTTTCCAGACATCATCCAATACGGATTGTTTAACATGCTTATTTAGGGCATCAACAGTCAGGTTATCGCCTTTGGCATTATGTAAGTCACCAATGATGTAATATTTCTGGTCATTGGAGATAAAGACTGTTGCAGGATTTTGTTGCATATGTCCTGCCCAACCCGTCATTTGTGCGGGGGCTTCTATCTGTTTTACAAAGCTAAAGCCCTCTTTTTCCAGTTGCTGCTTAATTGTGGGTACAGCAGCAAATGTCTGAGCGGCACTCAGGGATAATATTAAGCCAGACATTAACTTTAAATGAGCGTTCATCAGGTTACACCTCTATTGATTTGATGGATAAGTAATTTTTCGCAGGTATTGCTTGAGCATGGCTTGGCTTAATTCACCAAGATGACGTTCCACAAGTTGTCCTTGTGCATTAAAAAATAAGGTACTGGGTAAGCCATACATATTCATGTGTTGAGGCATTTCCCCATGAGGATCAAACAAGACATTGTTAAAATTCAATTGATAACGATGTAGATAGGACACAATCGCTTCAGGTGTTTCACCTTGGTTAAGCATGACAAATTGAACATTTGGATAATCTTGCTGTGCCTGATACAACACAGGCATTTCACGATGGCAAGGCGGACACCAACTCGCCCATAAATTCACGACAGTAGGTTTACCAATAAATTGAGTCAGGGATTGTGGTTGCTGTTTGGGATCGTTAAATGCTAAATCTGGATAGTGTTGCTGTGCATTCCAATGATTGAGTAAATTGATTCCCACAAACTGTATTGTGATAAACAATAGAAAACTGCTTACCAATGCAGGCAATTTTAATAAGCGATTTTTCCAGATAAACCAGCCACTACCCGCAATGATGCCTGCATAAAGGTTAAATCCTTTATCCTGAACCTTAAGAATATCTATTGGATGAGCCAAATATAAATCAGCATGAATCAGCACAAATACAAGTCTTGCGGCAAATAAGCCAATCCATAGTGCAGTCCATAAGGAATCCTTATAGCACTTCCAGGTTGAATCACTCCATTGATGACGTTGCTTAAAATATTTCCCAATGAACCATACGCCAACAAATCCAGACAGTAAAATCAATAGTGACCACGGGAGTATAAAAACACCGAGATGCAATGCTTGGGAAGAAATCAAGGTTGATTCTCCCTATTTAATTTTTGAATATTCTGAATTAGTTGTACTGCGGTATAAGTTCCTGTAAGACGAAGATCACGCTGCTCTTTCTGGTTAGGTGCAAGAAACAATACCGTTGGTGGACCAAGAATCTGCCACTGTTTTAAAATGATGTCTTGCGAAGCTTCATACTGGGTTAAATCCAGTTTAATACGAGTCACATTTTTCAATGCATCCTGAACATCAGTTCTTGGTAAAACATCTCTTTCGATAGGCTGACAAGCAACACACCAGTCAGCATAGACGTCAATGACAATAGGGTCTTTAGCATGTGCAGCTAACGCCTGATTCAGTTCCTGTTGATTTTTAACAATGATCCACGATTGAAGTGACTCACTTTCTGTGGTCTTGACATTTGCAATCGCTTGATTGATATGCCAAATTCCACTCACAGCACAGCCACAGATCAAAACCAGAATGGCAGCTTTATAAGGGATATGGACAATATGGCGTAAAATACCCAGTAAATATCCCGCCATTGTAATCAGAATTAAGGCAAGTCCTGCATAGTAAAAAGTTAAAGGCAATAAAGGACGAGCAAAATATATCGCCATTGCCAGCATGATAAAGCCAAAACTAAACTTTAATCGATCCATCCATAAACCAGGTTTGGGTAGATATTTAGCTCCAAAGACACTGGCGATAAATAAAGGTATCCCAATCCCAAGACCCAGTAAGAACAGGTAGAATCCACCAAGTAAACTATGTTCAAGATGAGAGACATAGAGCAAAGCCCCTGCCAATGGTGCACTCATACAGGGACCAACAATCAAAGCCGAAACTGCTCCCATGATGCCAGCACCCAGCAGTGTTCCACCTTTTTGGCGTTGCTGTATCTGGTCTAAACGTTGTAATAAACCCTGTGGTAAGGACAGTTGATATAAACCAAATAAGTTCAACGCAAATACAATAAACATCAGGGCAAATAAGCCAATGAATACAGGATTTTGAAACCAGCGTTGAATACCATAACCAATTTGTGAAACCACAATACCCATAAGTCCATAGACCAATGCCATACTCAGTACAAAGGTCAATGCGATGATGGCAGCTTTATAGCCTTTATTACGCTGCACCAAAATGCCTGAAAGAATAGGAATCAAAGGTAATGAGCAAGGTAAAAAGGCAAGCAGAATACCCAGTCCTAAAAATAGGATAATGTTAAAAACGACACTTTGATTGGATAAAAGGTTTAAAAAGAATTGATCATTGTTCCAGTCATCACTCAATGATGTTGTTTGTGGCTGAGTTTCAGCCTGCTCTTGTACCTTATCATGAAGAGGTACGGCTGATTCATCCTCCTGTAAGGTCGAAGAAGTTTCAGGATTCGATTTTTCCTGAACAGTTTGCTCTTCAGATTCTGTTTCTACTTTTGATGTATTTTCCTGAGTGACTAAAGCTGCAAGATTAGAGAACTTTGTTTCTGAATTTTGTTGTGGAAGCAGTCCTGCTGCATCAGTCGTGATTGTGGTACGTTGTACGGGATAACATAGGCCATCTTCCGAGCAACCCTGCCAACTCACTGTATATTGGCTGTTTGGTTTTACATCCAGTTGGGTCAGCACCTGATTGTAGTGCACATTGGTTACACCAAAAGTTGGATCATCCTTTTCCTGCCCTTTGGGTAAGTTTAAAGACAGATTCTGCTGATCTAGACTCACCTTGAACTGGTCATGATATAAATAATAATGAGGGGCAATATCCCATTTTAACTCGGCTGTTTTTTCAGATAGAGAACTTGCCTGAAATTTAAATGCCTGTTCTGGTGGCAAAAAATCCTGATTTGCATATATCGATGTTGTGGCTATGCCCAATACAATCGCTATAAATGGTTTAATCAACATACGAGCTTATCTAAACTTAACATTCAGAGCATTATCAGGGACGCTAAATTAACAGAACATTAAGGGCTGTTTTTGTTTGTAAAATAGGTGGGCTAGATGAGGAAATACCATGTTTGTCGTACTTGTTGAAGATGATCCCTATATTGCCCAGAGTATTCTTGCTGCACTAGATTACCTGAATGTTTCAGTTGAGCATGTCGATACTGCTAAAGCTGCGGATTATTTTATTCGCAACAGTGCGGTTGATTTATGTTTACTGGATTTGGGTTTGCCTGATCAGGATGGTCTTGATTTGTTAAATACATGGCGTAAAGATCAAATTCATGTACCTGTTCTGGTGCTTACAGCACGTAATCAAACCCAGCAATGTGTAGATGCCTTAAATATCGGGGCAGATGATTATCTGGCCAAGCCCTTTGACTTAAAGGAACTGATTGCCAGAGTCCATGCTTTGGCAAGACGAAATCGTGGTTACTCCTCAAATGTGCTGCATATTGGTGAATTAGAGATTCATCAGGACACGCAACAGGCGCATTATCAAGGACAACTCCTCACATTATCCAGACGGGAATATAGTTTGCTGGAAGCCTTTATACTTTATCCCAATCAAGTGTTAAAAACAGAGCAATTGATTGATAAAATTTATGGTTATCAGGACAGTATTGAAAGCAATGCATTGAATGTGCATATCCATCACCTCAGGCAAAAGCTTCATCCTGATATGATTCAGACGGTTCGGGGTGTGGGCTATATGTTCAAAGTGCCAGAGCAAAGCACATGAAAAGTTATAGTTTAAAATGGCGACTGGTTTCCACTATTCTGGTGGTCTTTGTTATCTTGTGGTCACTGGTATTCTGCTGGCTTTATTTTGAACTGGAAAAACGCCTGCAAAACACACTGGATGAACGCCTTTCTGCTTCTGCTCATATGGTCGCCCGTTTAATTCAGCAGCTCCCTGTAGACGAGATTGCCAATACAGTGAATGCGACACAACAAGACCATGGCACTCCAAATCTGATTGCCTGTCAGGTTTCATTATTCAGTTCTAATATTTCAGCCAACCATCAGGTGATTGCCAAAACACAAGGTTCACCTGAAAGTTTAAGTACACGAAAAATAGGGCTGAGTACCTGGTCAGAAAATGGAGTGGAATGGCGTAGTTATGTCTTGCAGAAAGGACAGATACAGGTGGTTGCTGCGGAAAGGTTGCAATTACGTTATTCCTTGCTCAAACAGATTTTACAATCAGTATTGATCCCTTTAATCATTACATTGATTTTATGTATTTTTTTAATTTTATGGATTATTCGGGTTGAGTTTCAACCTTTAGACCAGATTGCACAACACCTAAGCCATAAGAAACAGCATTTATCTGATGCGGCCACCTATTTACTGGAATTAAAAACCCAGAATATCCCTAAAGAAATTCAACCCTTTGTTGATGGTTTACTGGAACTTATCCATGACCTGCATCAAAGTCTGGAAAATGAAAAAAGTTTTAGTGCCTTTGCAGCCCATGAGTTACGTGGTCCACTTACCGCAATTAAGACTCATGTTCAACTGAGCCAGCTTATGCTGAGCCAGACTGAACCAACACAAGGTAAAATTGACTTCAATCTCAAACAGGCAGAAGCAAGTATCCAGCGTTATGAGCAGTTACTGGAACAACTATTATTACTCAGCAAAACTGAAATACAACCGCAACATGCTTCAATCGAATCCACAGACATTGCCCAAACCCTACAACACGTCATTGCTGAACTTGAACAAAAATATCCTGATATATCCAAACATCTTAATATTGACTGGGAAAGTTTATCTTTAATCAATCTACCTCACGCTACTTTAACGATTGTACTTAAAAACCTGATTGAGAATGCTTACTTACATGCACAATCGATAACCCCGATTCAAATATATATGGATAAGGGGGATTTAATGGTTGCGGATACAGGTCATGGTTTGACCAATGCTGAACTCGGTTTACTGACACAGCGATTCTGGCGTAAATCTTCGCAAAATGCTGGGCATGGTTTGGGATTATCTTTAGTCAAATTACTACTGGAAAAACATGGGTTTTCAATGCAGTTTTTGCACAATCAACCACAAGGATTAAAAATCAGGATTTATTCTTCAATTTCTGATTAGCCTTGAAAACGCCATAAAGTATTTAGGAATTTTTGTTCCGTTCCCCAAGGCGTTAAATGAATTTCAGTATCATGCTGAATAAGCTGAAAATCTTGCCCCAATGTCATCGCCAGTTTATTCACACTATAACGCTCTACAGGTAAACCGCTACATTGGGTCGGACCATCTTCAGCAAAGGTAGAAATCATCACCATACCATTAGGCTTTAGTGCATGACGCATTACATCTATATATTGCTGTTGTTGAGTTTCTGTCACCATAAAATGAAATACTGCACGGTCATGCCATAAATCAAAAAATTGTGTTGGTAACTGAGCTATACAAATATCCGCAACCTGCCACTGTACATGACCTGCATCCAGCTCTTTCTCCTTAAGTCTATATTTAGTTGTATTTAAAGCTGTTTCAGATAAATCCAGAAGATATAAATTTTTATACCCTATTTCAATCAGTTGGTCGATAAGTAATGATGCACCACTACCCACATCTATTAAATTTGATTTTAAATCAACAACATGATGTTGAATTAGAGCTAGTCTTTTTAAATCTTGCTGCTGATACCAGCTTACCTTATCTACCTGTTTGGATTGGTAAACCTTTTCCCAATAATTGTTTTCCACTTTAAACCTCCATCACTCCTAAATAAAATCGACAGCACCTTATTATTCTGGCAATTTACTATTTAATAGGCCAACTTAAGTAACAGCCTAAAAAAGCCTGCAATCATAAGTAAACTTAAAAAACCACCCAGCCACAGCACAATAAACCATTGGGTTTGAGAAAGTTTCATGGCTTTACTCCTTTAGTGATAACCATCACCGACTTTAACTTTATCCCGAAATACCCAATAGGACATCGCAGTATAGGTAATGATAATTGGGATAAGAATTAACGCACCAATCAACGAAAATAGCTGGCTTTGATACGGTGCTGCGGCATCCCAGATAGTCACTGAGGGTGGAATAATGTAGGGGAACAGACTAATCAGGAAACCTGTATAGGCTAAAAAGACAAGACCAAACATATACATCAAGGGTGCAAACTCATGTCGTTGTTTACAGGCACGAATCACCAGAAAACTCAATAATAAAACCAGTATTGGTACAGGGCTAAAATAAAACAGTTGCGGTAAGCTAAACCAGCGTTCAGCAATTACAGGATGTGCCAGTGGCGTGTAGATACTGACCCCAGCAAAAATCACCAATAATGCTACCACCAGTTTAGGCATCAGTTGATAAAGTTGCTGTTGCAACTGAGATTCAGTTTTTAAAATCAACCAGCCACAGCCCAAAGCAGCATACACCACCACCACGCCCACACCTGTAAATAAAGAAAATGGCGTGAGCCAGTCGAGTCCACCACCAGCATAACGACCATCTATAATTTTGATGCCCTGAATATATGCACCTAAAATCACACCCTGTAAAAAACTGGAAAGTATCGACCCACCAATAAATGCCTTATCCCATAAATGTTTGGTACGATTTGCCTTAAAACGAAACTCAAAGGCAACCCCACGAAAAATCAGGGCAATCACCATGAGGATAATTGGTAAATACAGTGCAGATAAGACGGCTGAATAGACCATGGGAAAAGCTGCAAATAATCCTGCCCCACCGAGTACCATCCATGTTTCATTACCATCCCAGACGGGGGCAACAGTATTCATCATCACATCCCGTTCCTGTTGGTCTTTGACAAAAGGAAAGAGAATCCCAATACCTAAATCAAATCCATCAAGTACCACATAGACCAGTACACCCAAACCAATAATGGCAACCCAGATTAAAGATAAATCAATCATGATGATGCTCCTTTATCCTGTTCATCAAGAGATTCATTGATGGCACTGAGTGGGCGCATCGGGGTTTTAAAATGTCCCACACCGCCTATTTCACTTGCCTGACTATGAATAAACTTTGGTCCCTTATGCATTAGTTTGAGCATGTAATAAATACCCACACCAAACACAATGCAGTAGACCACCACAAAGATAATCAGGGTTAAACCCACCTGCTCGGCTGATACAGGAGAAAGCGCATCTTTGGTTCGCATAATGCCATAGACAATCCATGGCTGCCGTCCAACTTCGGTGGTAAACCAACCTGCCAGTAAGGCAATAAAACCAGAGGGTGTCATAATAAGTGCAAAACCATGAAACCATTTTTGCTCATAGAGTTTGCCTGTTTTTCTAAGCCAGACACTGGCGAATGCCATCAGCAGCATTAACATGCCAAGCCCCACCATAATACGGAAACTCCAAAATACAATGGTTGAGTTTGGACGATCTTCAGGGGCAAAGTCTTTTAATCCAGTGACAGTTCCATCCATTGAATGAGTCAGAATTAAACTACCTAAATTGGGAATAGCGATGGCATATTTGGTACGTTCTTCCTGCATGTCAGGCAGTCCAAATAAATAAAGTGGCATCCCTTCCTCATGATTAGTTTCCCAATGTCCCTCCATGGCTGCAACTTTGGCAGGCTGATGTTTTAAGGTATTTAAACCGTGGGCATCACCAATAAACACCTGTAACGGGGCTAAAATCAGAATCAGCCACAATCCCATGGAAAAGGATTTTTTAACCAGTTCATCACGACGACCTTTCAATAAGTGCCATGCTGCTGTACCTGTGACCAATAATGCTGCCACAAGAAATGCAGCAATACCCATATGTGCCAAGCGATATGGGAATGATGGATTAAAGACAATTGCAAACCAGTCATGTGGCACAATAATGCCATTCTCAATGCTAAAGCCTTGTGGCGTCTGCATCCAGCTATTAGAGGATAGAATCCAGAACATGGAAATACAGGTGCCAATTGCGACCATTAACGTGGCAAAAAAGTGCATGCGAGGACTAACACGCCCCCAGCCAAACAGCATAATCCCCAAGAAACCAGCTTCAAGGAAAAATGCACTCAATACTTCATAGGAAAGTAAAGGTCCTGTAATACTGCCTGCAAAATAGGAAAATTCGCTCCAATTCGTACCAAATTGATAACTCATCACCACACCAGACACCACGCCCATCCCAAAAGACAAGGCAAAGATTTTTATCCAGAATTTAAACAAATCCTGATAAATCGGGTTTTGGGTACGCAACCATTTCCATTCCAGTACCGCCAAAAAACTTGCCAGACCAATCGAAATAGCAGGAAAAATAATATGGAATGAAACTGTGAAAGCAAACTGTATTCTTGCCAGTTCCAAAGCTGTCAGCCCTAAATTCATAAGACCTCCTTACTCAAGCAGATAATGCGGAAAAAATTAAATAAGCAGCAACAACGGTGACAGTCGTTGCAAATATTTTTTGTACCGTTTTAACTGGAATCAGGGTGATGATACGTCGTCCTATTAACATGCCAGCAATACATGCCAAAACAAAACTAAGTGTGACTTCAAGAGGGTACTGAAACCCATCCAGCACATGAATCGAGATACTTAAACCACCGATTAAAAAAATAATCATCAATGAGGTAGCAACGATGCTGTACATGTCCAGATTGGTGATTTTGCGTAGTGCAGGCACAATCACAAAACCACCACCAACCCCCAACAAACCTGTGAGTAAACCTGCTATTACACCGAGTCCTCCCAGTATTGAGGCAGTTTTAACATTCCAGATAAAACGTCCTGTGGATGGGCTAACCTTGCAAGGTGGGTTTTCAAAATCATTGACTTTATTAAAGAAAATACGATAAGCAACAATCAGCATCACCACTGCGAAAGCCAGTGTTAGCCAGAGTGGTTCAACAATATGAGACAGGTGTACACCATAGCGTGCCGATGGAATACTGATTAAAGCAATCCAGATGGCTGCACGATAACGGACAATCTTGTTGAATAAGCCTTGAACAGTTCCAATAAAAGCAGACAAGGTAATTGCTAATAAACCAACAGGTGCCGCTTGAGCCACTGTCCAGCCTTGACTTGCCATCAATGCAGGTACCGCCAAAATGCCACCACCAGCTCCTGTCAAGCCAAGCAAGCAACCAATAACTAAACCCTCAATAATGAGTAAAAACATATCTTGAACCCGCCTTTTATCTCATATCGAATCATTTTTTAAAGTCAAAAAAGCCCTAAACCCATCTCCTATAAAAAGATAGGTATTTGATATATAATTTAATTTATTTTCTTGTGAGCTTCGGTTTAACTAGCCATTCATGCCCTTTGAGCATACCATCCCAATATATAGGTGGTAGAATCTGCTCTTTGAGTAGCCATGCCATACGAGAGGGTTGTTCACCATCTAAGAACCATTTTGGAAAACTTGGTAGCAGCTTGCCGCCATAGCCAAACTCAGCCAGTACAATTTTGCCCCGTTCTACAGTGAGTGGGCATGAACCATAACCATCATAATGAGCAAATTGTTCACTGCCTTTAAGATATTGCAGGACATTAACTGCAACGATTGGAGCCTGTTTACGTGCAGCTGCGGCAGTTTTGGCATTGGGAGCATTCATCACATCACCCAAAGCAAAAATATTAGGATATTTTGGATTGGCATGTTGTAAGGTATGTTGATTGACATCAAGCCAACCTGCTGCATCTACTAAAGAACTGGCACGAATAAAATCGGGGGCTTGCTGTGGGGGTACAACATGCAACATATCAAAATCCGTTGCGATGATTGACTTACTCTCACCTACCACAACCTGAAACCAAGCTCGTTTTTGCTGACCATCGACCTTGATGAGCTGATGATTAAAATTTAAATTGATACCGTATTGTTCAACATATTCCATCAATGCAGGCACATAAGCCGCCACACCAAATAACACCGCACCTGTATTAAAAAAATCTATCTGAATATCTTTCAGCAACCCCTGTTTTTTCCAGTGATCTGCTGATAAGTACATGGCTTTTTGTGGTGCACCAGCACATTTAATTGGCATTGGTGGCTGGGTAAATACTGCTTTGCCTTTTTTTAAATTCTGTACAAGCTGCCATGTATAAGGAGCAAGGTCATAACGGTAATTGGAAGTCACTCCATTTTTTCCGAGTGTTTCTACCAGCCCCTCTATGCCATGCCAATTCAGTTTTAGACCTGGACAAATGACCAGAGCTTCGTAACTTAGTGGTTTACAGCCCTCTAAAATGACCTGTTTATTTTCTGGGTCAAAAGCAGCAACAGCTTGCTGAATCCATTTGACTTTTTGCGGAATTAAATCACGCATCTGACGGGCAGTTTTTGCTGGTGGAAAAATACCACCGCCCACCATCGTCCAACCAGGTTGATAATAATGAATATCGGCAGGGTCAATGATGGCAATATCCAAATCAGCCTGACGTGATAATAGGCTTGCAGCAACGGAAATTCCTGCTGCTCCTGCACCGACAATCACCACCGTATATTTGGTACTACTTTGTGGATTTGCCTGTTTTAACACACGAGGAACAATACCCTGTAAATCATAACCCAACGTTTTTGCAGTGAGTAAAGTCTGTTCAAGATTCTGCTCACGTCCTTGTGATAATGCCCAGAGCGTAATTGAGCGTGTACCTGTGCGGCAAAATGCCAATAACGGTTTTTCGGCATTTTGATACATCATTCTAAATGCCTGTGCCTGCTCATCCGTAACCTGACCACTGGTGACAGGCAAATATTCAACGGTTATGCCATGTTGTGTTGCAGCCTGTTGAATTTCGATGATATTGGGCTGGTCTGCCCCCTCACCATCAGGACGATTACATATAATGGTTTTTATGCCTTGTTCTGCAAGCGTTGTCATATCCTGTGCGGTAATCTGTTCCGAAACTAGAAACTCAGTATTGACCTGTTTAAGTTGCATGACATGATCTCCTTATTTGCCACAGGCTTTATTGGCAGGTAAAGCAATATCAATTTTCTTTGGATAAGGTAAATTCAGATTCTGCATAATGTCGATAAACTCCTGTTTGCTTCGTCCATTGCCCAAACGTGCATTATGTAAACGTTCCTGTCCAACTGTTGAAGACAGTCTGCCTTTGTAATCATGGCCTGGGTAAACAATAGTTTCATCGGGCAAAGAAAAAATTTGTTGATGAATACTGTCATATAAGGTTGCAGCATTACCCTCCTGAAAATCAGTACGACCACAGCCATCTATCAGTAAAGCATCACCTGTAAATACCATACCCTCGACCACATAACTGGTACAGGCATTGGTATGCCCAGGGGTATAACGGGCTTCAACTAAAATATCGCCAATCCGAATTGCACTTTTATCAGTGATAAAAATATCACCACACGCCACACCAGAATTGCGATGCAACACCGTTTTACAACCGAATTTTTCCCTTAACTGATTGGCAGCCGTCACATGGTCAGCATGAACATGGGTATCTAAGCTATATGCCAGAGTTAAGTTCTTTGCTGCCAAGAGCTTGGCATAATGCCCAATCTCGGAAGCCACAGGGTCAATCAATATCGCTTGCTGTGTATCCTCACAGGCGAGTAAATAGGTATAGGTCGAACTTTCCTGTTCAAAGAATTGATGAAATATCATAGGTATTTTTCTCGAATCAAATCAACTTATATTCTAATTTTGCAAATACAATGCCAATTTTATCTTTTAATTTTATATACAGTAAAATCAATTAAATATATTCGTTTTATTTATTTTGGTATTTCAAACAACTTATTTTTGTTTCATAATTTGTTTCAAATGTTGCAACAACTGAAATAACATATGAAACATCAGCCACAAGAAATCGAATGCAGCCCTATACAACTCGAATTAAGTCAAAAATTTCATAGTTGCTCCAAAGAAATGCGGCATATGTATTCAATTATTGAAAAAGTAGCGGTGACTGAATTTCCTGTTTTGGTTCGTGGAGAATCTGGTAGCGGTAAAGAGTTGGTTGCCCAAGCCATTCACCATTACAGTCAGCGTAAGAATGAGGTTTTTATTGCCATTAACTGTGCTGCACTCAATGCCAATATTCTGGAGAGTGAACTGTTTGGACATGTTAAAGGGGCATTTACAGGGGCAATTAGAGAACATAAAGGCGTATTTGAACGTGCAGCAGGTGGCACATTATTTTTGGATGAAATTGCCGAAATTCCACTGGAATTACAAGCCAAGTTATTGCGTATTCTGGAAACAGGTGAATTTACTCCAATGGGTGGGGAAAAATCCATTAAATCTGATGCGCGTATTATTACTGCAACCCATCGGGCATTGAGAGAAGAAGCTCGACTGGGGCATTTTCGACAGGATTTACTCTATCGCTTACGGGTGATTCCTATTTTTATACCGCCTTTACGTGAGCGTAAACAGGATATTCCCCTCATTGCCGAAGCAATTTTAAAAGAACAACAGGAAAGTTTAAACACCACACCTAGACTTACACAACAGGCAATCGAAGTATTGATAAATTATGACTGGCCTGGCAATGTACGAGAACTTAAAAATACGCTGCTCTATGCACTGACGATGGCAAATGGTCAATCTCATATTGAAGTCATGGATTTACCCGATGAAATCAGTCATACCCAATACCACAGTGAATGCATCAATTCATTAGAGCCATCACCACAAAAGGGAAAGCTAAACAAAGATACAGTGCAAAAGATGTTAGTCAAATATCAATATGACTTCGCTTTAACAGCTCAAGCCCTTAATATCAGCCGAACTACATTATGGCGTTATCGAAAGTTGTTTAATTTATAGTTGTGCTTCCGTCAGCCATGTCTTAAATGCCACCAGTTTCGGCATATTCTGACATTCTTCCCGATACACCATGTAATACGCCAATACAGATGAACATTGCATATCAGGATATAATCGTATCAATCGCCCCGTTTTTAAATCATCTGCTGCCATGACACTTCTGGCCAATGCCACGCCATGTCCGTCTATGGCTGCCTGTAAAACCGCAGCCGAATTATTGATTTTTAAACCTCGTTGGGTCGGTTCATCACTAATCTGATTGTACTGTAACCATGTATCCCAAGTCGTAAACCCTGAATGGGCATCCATTGTTAAATCATGGATTAATGGTAGATTTAATAAACTCTTAGGATCTTGTAATTGTAGCTGATACTTCTGATAAAACGCAGGCGAACAAACAGGAAATACCTCCTCATCCATTAACTTCTCTGCAACCAATCCTGACCAGTTGCCTTGTCCATATCGCACTGCAATATCAATACCATGACGTCCAAAATCCACAGGCTTTAAATTGGTATCCAGTCGAATATCAATCTCAGGATAAGCTTGTTGAAAAGTATCAATTCTTGGTAACAGCCATTTCGCTGCAAAAGCAGGACTGATGGCAACAGTTAAAACCCCTGTTGAGGTTTGAGCCTGTAATTTTTCCAGTCCAAATATCAGCCTGTCGAATCCTGCACGAATATCAGGTAATGCCAACAATGCCGCTTCAGTTGCTACCAGTCTGGCTTTACCTCCTGTACTCCGCTGAAACAAGGTCATGCCGAGATAATCTTCTAGACTTTTAACCAGTTGTCCTACTGCCGCAGGGGTAACATTTAGTTCATCAGCAGCAGCCGAAAAACTTTGATGTCTGGCACTAGCCTCAAAAGCTCTTAATGCGTTGAGATATACAGGAGTTTTCATTCTAAAGATTTTCTATTAATCATCACAAGATTATCTCATTTGTTTATATAGGACATGAATCATAAAATCAATCCATGCAAATGACATACAGAATAGATATGTCAGGGAAAAACTCAAAATTGATAGAGGATGGCATAGTCATGAATAGATTTTCTTTGAAAGTAGCGATTGTAACAGGTGGTGGTTCAGGTATTGGTAAAGAGGTTGCCACTCGCTTAGTGAAAGAAGGTGCAAATGTTGTCATTACTGGACGTAATGAAGATAAGTTAAAACAGGCTGCTCAGGATATTGATGCCACAGGTGAGCATATCCGTTATTTTGCTGCGGACATTGCATCCCCAATAACTTCACAACAACTTGTTGATTTCACCACCGCAGAATTTGGTGGGGTTGATATCCTGATTAACAATGCTGGCATTTTTGCGCCTAAACCATTTCTGGAAGTCTCTGAATCTGAATATGACGGATTTCTAGACATCATCTTAAAAGGCAAGTTTTTCATGGCTCAGGCTGCCGCAAAAGCCATGCAGTTACGTGGTGGCGGTGCAATTGTTCAAACAGGTTCGTTATGGGCATTACAGGCAGTTAAAGCAACGCCATCTTCTGCCTATTCTGCTGCGAATGCTGGTGTACATGCATTAACTCATAACTTAGCAATTGAACTTGCAGAGGTGAATATCCGTATTAATACCGTTGCTCCTGCTGTAGTTGAAACACCTGTGTACAACACCTTTATGACAGATGATCAAGTGAAAGAAGCACTTCCATCTTTTAACTCGTTCCATCCATTAGGTCGTAACGGTCAGCCTGCCGATGTTGCAGAAGCGATTTTATTCCTTGCCTCAACAAATGCAGCATGGATTACAGGAACCATTCTACCTGTTGATGGTGGTGTAATGGCTGGTCATTAATTTATACCTATTTTTAACCTTTTAGCTAAGTGAGATTTAATATGCAAGACTGGAATAATTATCGTGATTCTTTATTACAACGTGTGGGTGAATATGCTCAACTTGCGCCAGATGTAATGAAAGCCATTGGTTCACTTGAGCCAAGTATTGGCAAGATGGGAAAACTGGATGCCAAAACCCATGAATTGATTGCTCTGGCAGTCGCTGTAACGACACGTTGTGATGCATGTATTGCCGTTCATTCTAAAAAAGCGATTGAACTAGGTGTGAGCCGTGAAGAAATTGCAGAAGCTCTTTCTGTGGCAATTGCATTAAATGCTGGTGCTGCCCTGACTTATTCAGCCCGTGTTTTAGAAGCAGTAGATAGCGTAAGTCAGCAATAACATTTTTAAATTCTTCCTCCTATTGATCTGCATCAGGTCAATAGGATATTTGCCTTTTTGAATGGATGAGACAAAGCATGTTAATTAACGCTGATTTTTCCCAAATGGCTGTGGTTAAACCCAACGACTATCAATGGGTCAAGTCTCCTCGTGGTGAAGTTGAAAGAGTTATGCTGGATCGGGTTGGAGATGAAACTGCCCGTGCCACGAGTTTGGTTCGTTATACACCACACACCATTTTTCCAGAGCATCAGCATCCATTGGGTGAAGAAATTTTGGTGCTTTCAGGAACATTCACTGAAAATAATGATCAGCATTATCCAGCAGGCTGGTATTTACGCAATCCAGATGGTTCAAAACATACTCCATCCAGTGAAGATGGCACACTGATTTTTGTCAAACTCATGCAAATGTCCAAGACTAATACTGAGACTGTGCGTATCAATACTCATTATCCTGAAAACTGGCAAACACTTGGTCAGCGTCTGATTTGTCCCTTATACCTCTCGCATGATGAACATACCTATCTCGAAAAACTTAAACCACATCAGAGTTTTGATGAACATAGTTTAAATGGGATAGAACTTTTAATTGTACAGGGTGAATTGATTGCAAATGGAGAGTGTTATCCCACAGGTTCATGGATTCGTTTACCACTTCAAAGTAGCCATAGTTTTTATGCAAGTGAAATAGGCGCAATGCTGTATGTAAAAACAGGCCATCTTTCCTCTGCCCAAAAATTTATGGAGCAGCAGTCATGATACAGACCAAGATTGCCATTATTGGCGCAGGATTAAGTGGCCTTTATGCTGCCTATTTACTGGAGCAAGCTAAAATCACCGACTATGTTGTACTGGAAGCGAGAGAGCGTTTAGGAGGACGTGTCTATTCAGAGCGAGGATTTGATTTAGGTGCAACATGGATCTGGCCTGACCTCAATCCTGATCTAATGCGACTGGTACATCAATTGGAATTGACGTTTTCCGAACAGTTTGAAAAGGGTAAGTTGGTCTTTGAAAAGCAAAGAGGAATACCCCCTGTACAGTTATCAAGTCCTTGGGCATCGACACCCTCGATTCGCCTTGAGGGTGGAATGAGCAGCCTGATTCATGGCTTAGCCCAACAAATTCCTGCACAAAAAATTATGACTCAACAACAGGTCACTCATATTACTCAACAAGAACAAGCACCACTTCATTTAACCACTCAGAATCAGGCGGGTGATGAAACAATTATTGAAGCAGATTATATCCTAATTGCGCTTGCACCTCGTCTAACTGCTCAACACATTTTATTCTCTCCAGCCTTGCCCCCTGCATTACTGAGCCAGTGGAAACACACTGCGACATGGATGGCTCCCCATGCCAAGTATGTGGCAGTTTATCCTGAAGCTTTTTGGAGAAAACAGGGCTTGTCTGGTCAAGCCAGTAGCCATGTTGGCCCTATGGGTGAAATTCACGATGCGTCTACATCCAATGGTCATGCCGCCTTATTTGGTTTTCTGGGTATTCCTGCAAGCGTTCGTAAAAAAGTCAGTGAGGCAGACTTGATGGCACATTGTCGGGCACAACTGGTTCGCCTGTTTGGTTCAGAAGCTGCAACCCCTGAATATGAATATATCAAAGACTGGTCAGCAGACAATTTTACCGCCACTGAAGATGACTGGAAAAACCCTGCTGTCTCTCATGGAGTAGCACCTGAAAATACCCCGAATGACCAAATTTGGCATAACCGTATCATTGGCATTGCTAGCGAATGGTCACAGCACTATTCAGGCTATTTAGCAGGGGCGATAGATGCTGCTCAGATTGGTGTTCAGCGTATTCAACAACTCTTATAAAATTCAATAGGCATATTTATGCAAAAGACTTATAAAGCCGTACAGGTAAGCCAGTTTGGTAAACTGGAAATGGTTGAACGAAATATTCCCACACCACAGGTAGGTGAGGTTCTGATTGCGGTGGAAGCCTGTGGCATCTGTGGTGCAGATGCCACCACAGTCGAAAGTAGCAATCCTGATTTTCAATATCCCCGTGTGCCAGGTCATGAAGTGGTTGGGCGGATTATTGCTATTGCAGATTCCTCATCCTATTGGAAAATTGGTCAGCGAGTTGGAGTCAGTCGCCTAGGCGGACATTGCAATCACTGTGCTGAATGTCGTCAGGGTTTATTTAATCTCTGCAACAACCAGCCTGTTATGGGGAGTAGCCATGATGGTGGCTATGCAGAAATGCTACTTGCCAAAGAAACAGGATTAGTGACTATTCCTGATGAACTAAGTTCAGTTGAAGCTGCACCTTTGGTGTGTGCTTGTCAACGGCATTCTAAAATTGACCCCTTTTACCTTAAAAATGGCTAAGTAAAATTGACCCCTTTGATCTCGTATTAAGTTTCAACCTGGGGCTGAATCCCAATTCTTTTTTTATCCCTCAAACGATAACTCTCACCCGATATTTGTACTACATGACAGTGATGTGTGCTGAGAAA
>NZ_AXCD01000015.1:0-62670 GCF_000475335.1 Acinetobacter sp. COS3 | reverse complement strand
ATGACGGGTTTCTTTGCCTTCTGCCAATAACGTACCAAAACCAGTAGGGGTAAATACGGCACCTAAACCCATACCAGCAGCTTGGATACGGCAAGCGAGATTGCCTTGCGGGACAAGTTCTAATTCAATCTTTCCTGCACGGTACAGTTCATCAAATACCCATGAATCCGACTGACGTGGGAAAGAACAAATGATTTTACGGACTGCACCTGTTTTTAGCAGTTTTGCCAAACCGTAATCGCCATTGCCTGCATTGTTATTGACAATCACAAGGTCTTTCACGCCCAGTTCAATCAGACCATCGATAAGTTCAGCGGGTTGTCCTGCTGTTCCAAAACCGCCTATCATGATGGTTGATCCATCTTGGATTTGGGAGAGTGCTTCAACGAGTGAAGTTTGGGATTTATCAATCATAATAATTCCATCCTAAAAAATTTGGTCTACTCATCCTGTTTGGGATGAGGACGGCTGAGCAGGAGAGGTTATTTTTTCTGGTTTATTCAGGAGAAGTTGGGCAATTACACCGATGCAAATTCCCCAGAAAACTGAACTCAGTCCGAGAAAATGCATACCTGAAACCGTTGCTAAAAAAGTAATTAATGCAGCGTCGCGTTGTTGTTCATCTTGCATGGCAATCATGACATTTGTACCAATTGCACCAAGCAATGCAAGGCCAGCCAAAGCCGCAATCAGTTCTTTAGGAAGCAAACTAAATAACATGACAATACTGCCTGCAAATAAGCCACCTAAAATATAGAAAATACCGTTGGCAACACCTGCGATATAACGTTTTTCTTTCAGTTCATGGGCATCTTTACCCATACATAAAGCAGCGGTAATTGCTGCTAAAACAATTGTGATGCCACCCACACAAGCAACTGCAAGTGAAGCAATACTTGATACTGTGATAATCGGTTTAGCAGGGGTGTCATAACCACTTAATTTCATAATGGCCATACCCGGTAAAAATTGCCCTGTAAGACTCACAATGATTAAAGGTAAAGCCAAATTAAATGTAGAGTGCCAAGTCCATTCAGGCAGAATGAGCTGTGGAGCAGCAAAACTAAAATGCATTGCTACGGGATTCATTTTTCCCAAAAATAAACTGAGTGAAACACCACATAACAATACCCAAAGCATGGTGTAACGCGGCGAGTATCGTTTTGCTAATAAATAGCAAATCAACATACTAAATACGATCAAAGGCATGGTATCTGTCGCAACAAATAATCCTAAACCAAACTGAAATAGGATTCCTGCCATCATGCCAGCTGCGATTCCTTGAGGAATCCACTTTAATAATTTATCGAAATAACCTGTAGCACCCACGATGAAAATCACGATTGCGGAGGTTATATAAGCCGCAACAACTTCATTCAAAGTAATATGAGGAAATAACGCGACAAGTAGAGCAGTCCCCGGAGCCGACCATGCTGTAATAACGGGCGTTCTATATCGAATTGAAAGATAAATTCCAGCAACAGCAGCACCTATTGAAATCCCCCAAATCCACGAAATCATTATGGAAGTCGTGACATTGGCTTTCTGCGCAGCCTGAAAAAAAATGATCAATGGACCAGAATATGAAATCAAAACTGCTAGAAATCCAGCAACTGTTGCCGATATTGACCAATCATCTTTCAGTGTTTTTAACAGGGTCATCATATTGCCTCCGTGCTAGATACCTTGTCTTCATATTTTGGAGATCAACCTTGATCTCCACCGCCTACAGCAATCACACTGCCAGTCATATATGACGACTCATCCGATGCAAGAAATACAATCGCATTGACTTGTTCATCAATCGTGCCATAACGCCCCATCAAACTTCTGTCCTTAGTTTGCTCTACGACTTGTTGCATCCAGTGTTTTTCATCATCAGTTAAAGGATTGGCATTTCGAGGAACTTTTCTTGGCGGTGCATCTGTACCACCTGTCGCAATTGCATTAACGCGAATCCCATCTTTAGCATGTTCAAAGGCGAGTGAAGCTGTAAGAGCATTCACACCACCTTTTGCGGCAGAATAAGGAATTCGATTGATACCACGCGTCGCAATAGAAGAAACATTGACGATGACACCGCTTTTTTGTTTTAACATTTCAGGCAAAACAGCACGACAACACCATAAAGTTGGGAACAATGATCGATTGATTTCTTTAATGATTTCATCCTCACTAAAGGCATCATAGGGTTTCATCCAAATTGCGCCACCGACATTGTTAATCAGCACATCGACACGACCAAAATGTTCAATCGCGGCATTTACAACTGTTTGTGCACCTGCATAACTTTCCAAGTCTGTTTTAACTGTGAGTGCTGTACCACCTGCATGAATAATTTCATTTGCAACCTCATCGACCAACTCAGAACGATCAGCTAAGATCACCTGCCCATTTTCAGCGGCAACTCGAAGTGCAACACCACGACCAATCCCTTGCGCTGCACCTGTAACTATGACGATTCTGTCTTTGAATCTATCGTGAAAAATCATGCTCATCTCCAATTCAATTAATTCGCTGAGAATTTTTCAAATAGGAAATTGGCAGGTTTAATACCTTCGTGATCCAACCAACCGCGAACAGCTTCAACCATTGGTACTGGGCCGCATAAGTAAATATCGACATCACCATTATTCAACCAGTCATTTTCAATATGACCTGTCACATAACCTTTACGTTCATGTTGGCTATCTGGGTTTGCAACGACAGTCCGATATTCAAACCAAGAATACTTATTTTGCAATTCTTCTAACTTTTCAATTGCGACCAAATCAAAATCATTGGTTACACCAAAAACCAGACGAATAGGGTATTCAGAAGCTTTTTCTTCAAGGATTTGTAACATCGACATAAATGGCGCAATACCTGTACCACCAGCAAGCATTAGGACTGGACGGGTCACATTACGTAGATAAAAACTACCAAATGGACCAGTAAAACTCATCTTGTCACCTGCTTTCGCATTTTTACTAAGGAACTCGCTCATCTGTCCATTTGGAACATTACGAACGACGAAGCCTGTTAAGCGATTTCCAGGTTTAGAACTAAAAGAATAAGAGCGGGTTTCCGTCGTATTAGGAATACCTACATTGACATACTGGCCTGCCAAAAAGTGAATATCTGGCTGGCCTTCATCAAGTTGAATATCAAAGGTAATAGTTGAGTCTGAAAGGTTTTCTACGCGTGATAGCGTACCTTGGAAGCTATGAATTTCTGTTTTACATACATCAGAAGACGCTTGAATTTGAAATACAGCATCTGAGGTTGGGCGACATTGACAGGCGAGAATATAACCTTGCTCAGCTTCTTCAGGAGTTAAAGCATCTTCAATGTAAGTTTCTTCTGGCATGTTATAGCTACCAGATTCACAGAATGCTCGGCATGTACCACATGCACCATCTCGGCAATCCAAAGGAATATTAATCTTCTGGCGGTAAGCGGCATCAGATAAAGTTTCATCTTGTGCGACTGTAATAAATCGCGTTACGCCATCTTCAAATTGAAGTGCTACATTATGGTTAGACATGGCAATCATCCTATTTAAAAATTTTGATCTGGCTAACCCAACCAAAAGTCCTTTTGGCTGGGCGGCTGGTTAGAGATGATAAATATCAATTACTTGGTTGATATAATCGTTCTTTAACACCACATATTTGCTCAGGATTTTTGGTTGCTCTTTTGAGAAATCAATGACATAACGAGACATCCCAAAATAGCTATAGTTGGTTTTGTAGCGGAAACTCAAAGTGTTCCAATTAAAGCGTACAGTGACCTTTTCACCGTCCTGTTCCACAACCTCGATATTTGCGATGTTATGGCTCGTCCGTGTATCAGGCATGGTTGCTGATGAACGTTCGGTTTTGATACGAAATACTCGATCTTCCAAGCCTTGACGATCAGGGTAATAAATTAAAGAAATTTCAGACTGAGGATCTTCGGTCAGTTTGTCGTCGTCATCCCAAGCTGGCATCCAAAAAGAAGCCTCTGGTGCATAACAATTTAACCAATCATCCCATTGCTCATCATCTAGGAAACGCGCCTCGCGATAGAGAAATTGAGCAATATTTTCCAAAGTCGCTTTTTCTGTCATGGTATTCATACTGTTTCTTCCTAACCCTGATTGGCTGCCAATTGTTTTTCGGTAGCAATCGCATGTTTCATAGAGGTCAACCAGTATTGATGCTGAGCAAGATACAAACCTTCATCCTCAGTTTTCACACCACTTAATTTCGGTTTTAAACCAATTTCATTTGCAGCATCATCAGGACCATGAATCCAGTGCTTAGAACCACGACACATATCGTTCCATTCCAGTTCAAGGCCAGCATAACCTGCTTGGCAAGCACGAAATTCTTCTAAGTCGTCTGGGGTTGCCATACCAGAGGCATTGAAGAAATCTTCATATTGACGAATACGACGAGCACGCGCTTCAGCAGATTCGCCAACAGGCGCGATGCAGTAAATCGTGACTTCAGTTCTATTAACACCTAGAGGACGCAATACCCGAATTTGAGAACCAAATTGATCCATCAAATATACGTTTGGATATAAGCAAAGGTTACGTGAGCGCTCGATCATCCATTTAGACATCGCCGCTCCGAATTTTTCGGTATATTCTTCTGATTTCGGGAAGTTTGGACGATCTTCAGGATTTGCCCATTGTGTCCAAAGCAGCATGTGACCATGTTCAAAACCATATGAACCGCCACCTTGTTTACCCCATGATCCTGCACTCATCGCGCGGATATTATCGCCAGCTTCAGCTTCTTTACGATGTTGAGTGGTCGCAGCATAATTCCAGTGAACCGCTGATACATGGTAGCCATCAGCACCATTTTCAGCTGTGAGCTTCCAATTACCTTCGTATGTATAACTTGATGAACCACGTAGAACTTCTAAGCCTTGTTCTGACTGACCAACGATCATATCGATGATTTTCGTGGTTTCACCTAAAAATTCTTCCAACGAAGGGACATCTGGATTTAAGCTGCCAAATAAGAAACCTTTATAGTTTTCAAACTTTGCAACTTTCTTTAAATCATGTGAACCATCTTGGTTAAAACAATCTGAGTATCCAGCATCACTTGGATCTTTTACTTTAAGTAACTTACCTGAATTGTTAAATGTCCAACCATGGAAAGGGCATGTGTACGTTGCTTTATTACCGCGTTTATGACGGCAAAGTTGCGCTCCACGATGTGAACATGCATTAATCATGGCATTTAATTCACCATTACGGTTCCGCGCAATAATGATTGGTTGGCGACCAATATAAGTCGTATAAAAATCATTATTTTTAGGGATTTGGCTTTCATGTGCCAAATAGACCCAGTTACCTTCAAAGATGTATTTCATCTCTAAATCAAACAATGCTTGATCCGTAAATACAGAGCGATGAAGTTTGTATTCACCTGTTTCTTCATTGTCGACCAACAACTCATCGATACGATCAAGATGGCTAGTATTAATTACAGGAATTCGTGGCATGTCCGTTCTCCGACTTTCCAAGGGTGGAAGTCCTGAGCTAACACTTTTCAGGCGCTAACTCAGTTCCAAATAGGCTGAGTTATGCGCTAGCGCGACGACGATCTACTTCAGTAGAAGGTGCTGCATCAATATCTTTCACAAGTTCAATATTGAAAGTGATGTGTTTGAATGGCTTATCCAAACCATGACGTTGCATTTCAGCTTGATCAGACACATCCACAGCAGTTGCAACTAAACCATCGCGTGTAGCGAACGCGAAGTCATCCCATAAATATTGATCACCTTCGATGTTGAATTGTGTAGTCAATTTACGGAAGCCGGGTGCAGAAACGAAATAATGAACATGAGAAGGGCGATTGCCATGACGACCTAATTTATTAAGTACAAATTGGGTCGTACCCTCTGATGGACAGCCATAACCAACAGGCATGGTTGTCAGTGCAACATATTGACCTGCTGCATCAGCTAAAATGGTACGGCGTAAGTTGAAATCAGATTGAGATTTATCAAAGAAAGAGTAGTTACCTAAACTATTTGCATGCCACACTTCAACTTTTGCGCCTTCAATGATATTGCCATCAGTATCAGTGACTTTACCTTCAATAATTAAAGTATCAATTTTGTCTGATTCAGAGCCATCATCCATACGTGCAAAACCTACTGATTCAGGTGCACCAGCAACATAGAGTGGGCCTTCAATTGTACGAGGTGTGCCACCCGTAATACCTGCTTTAGCATCGGCTTCATCAGCACGTAAATCTAAATAATGTTCTAAACCTAAACCTGCTGCGAGTAAGCCTAATTCATTGGCTTGACCAGCATCAGTAAAATATTCAAGACCTTTCCATACTTCTGAGGGTTGGATATCCAAGTCTTCAATCGCTTGGAACAAATCACCTAATAAACGAACAACAATACTTTGAACACGTTGATCAACTTCACCAGTCGCAGTATCAACATTCATTTGTTTAACTAGCGCATCGATTTCTTGACGATTCATACTATTTCTCCTTAAGTATGCTTATAGCGTTTGTGGCGGGTAAACCAGCTCTTGGTTGCTTTATTGCCTTGCCACATTCCTTGTTTCAGCTAAATTCTGAGAACATTTCACTATGTTTCAGAGTGATTAAATTCATTTGCTCAACTGTCATCTTCACGAATAGATGAGGGATGACGATTCATCGCCATTACTTCGATATTCATGTACGGATACAGTGGTAAACCTTGCAAAATGTTGTGCAGTTCTTCGTTACTTTCGACATCAAAAATACTGATATTTGAATACTGACCCGTGATACGCCAAATATGACGCCACTTGCCTTGACGCTGTAAATCTTGTGAATACGCCTTTTCTATAGCTTTAATTTCATTAACTTGTTCAACTGGCATATCGAGTGGAATATGCACATCCATGCGAACCTGAAATAACATGTTTTTCTCCTTATGCTTTGCGTCGCAATTGCTCAATTTTGTCTTCATCAATCTCAATACCTAAGCCTGCTGCTTGAGGTACGACCAATTCAAAATTTTCATATTGCAAAGGTGTTTTTAAGATTTCTTCAGTGAGCAGTAATGGGCCAAACAACTCTGTTCCAAACGCAAGGCTTTCAAAAGTGCTAAAAGCATGGGCAGATGCGATCGTTCCGATAGGCCCTTCAAGCATCGTGCCGCCATAGAGGTCAATCCCTGCAAGTTTGGCAATTTTTGCGACTTCACACGCCTCAATCAGACCACCTGATTGTTCAACTTTTACTGCAAAAACATCAGCTGCATGTTGATGTGCTAGACGATATGCACTATCAGGACCTGTTAATGCTTCATCAGCCATAATTGCAACATCAAAACGTTGTGTTAAACGCGTCAAAACTTCGGTTTGTTCAATCGCACAAGGTTGCTCAATGAGATCAATCCCACCATCTTGCAGTTGTTGAATACCACTAATGCATTCAAGCTCAGACCACGCACGATTTACATCGACACGAATACTAATGTCCGCACCCAATGCTTTTTTAATCGCAATGACGTGATCAACATCATGTTGAAGCGGATTTGAACCGATTTTTAACTTGAAAATATTGTGGCGTTTTAGCTCAATCATTTTCTTAGCTTCAGCAATATCTTTATCTGTATCGCCAGAAGCCAAGGTCCAAAGCACGGGTAAACGATCACGTAAACGACCACCTAAAACTTCACTTAAAGGAAGATTTAATAGCTTTGCTTGAATATCCAAGAGCGCGGTTTGAATGGCACATTTTGCAAATCGGTTACCATTGATACTTTTACGGATCAACTTAAAAGTTTGAGCAAAATTCAACGGTTGTTTGATTGAAAGTAATAATGGAGCGAAATAGGTCTCTATATTCGCCTTAACACTTTCAGGGCTTTCTTCACCATAGTTCAACCCACCAATTGTGGTGGCTTCACCCCAACCCACCACGCCATTTTCAGTAGTAACTTTGACCAAAACTAATGTTTGAGTTTGCATTGTTGTTACTGAAAGCTTGTGTGGACGAATCGTTGGAATATCAACTAATATGGTTTCGACAGATTTATACATTTCACACCATCACTGGTTCTTTATGTCCTTCCTATACCTTAAAAGAATGATTAAACTGTGTCTAAGACTGAATATGTATTTTGTTATACCTATTAGGTATGGAGATAAAGAATGGAACTCAGATATCTACGTTATTTTGTCGCAGTGGTGGAAGAACAAAGCTTTACCAAAGCGGCTGAAAGGCTGTTCATTGCTCAGCCACCATTGAGTAGACAAATTCAAAACCTTGAAAATGAACTCGGTGTGCAACTTTTCGAAAGAGGGAGTCGGCCACTACAAACTACGACAGCAGGGCAGTTTCTCTATCAACATGCCCTCAAACTTTTGTCTAATGCGGAAGAAGTCAAAAGTATGACCAAGCGGATTGGTCTCATTGAACGAACCTTGACGATTGGATTTGTCGGATCATTATTGTTTGGTTTATTGCCTCGGATTATTTATTTATATAGACAGCAAAACCCAAATTTAAATATTCAACTCATTGAGTTGAGTACAACCGAGCAAATCCAAGCTTTAAAAGAAGGGCGGATTGATGTTGGTTTTGGTCGACTCAGAATCAGTGATCCTGCCGTAAAGCGTGTCTTATTACGAAAGGAAAGATTAGTTGTTGCTGCGCATTCTAGTCATCCAATTGCCCAACGTGTTGAAGGTGTTCATTTAGCTGATCTGGTAGATGAAAAATTATTTGTTTATCCGAATACACCTAAACCAAATTTTTCGAGTCAACTTTTAAATATCTTTGCTGAACATAGTCTATCTCCACAAAATATTCGTGAGCTTAGAGAAATACAGCTTGCTTTAGGTTTAGTTGCAGCAGGTGAAGGGCTTTGCGTGATTCCTGCAAGCGCAGATACAATTCGTTTTCCGCATTTAGTCTATATTCCTATCTTAGATAGTGGCGCTGTTAGTCCCATATTCATCACAGCTAGAGCAATGGATAATAGTGAGGATGTACAGGCAATATACGATGCTGTTTTCCAAGTTTATGATTTGGAAGGTATTGAATATAAAAAAGCACCTTTTCAATGGGGGCAAGCAGAAGACTAAAGCTTGAGCATCTAAACATCTATCGCCAAACAATTGATTACTTTTGATTTGTTTGGCGATATAGCTTTCACGCATGAATAAACTTCATAGCCAACAATTACTATAAATCATTTTATAAATATGAAGCACTTCAGTAAGCTTTTTCAAACAATCAAATTTGCAAGATATAAAATTTGAAAAAATGGATTTTTAAATTAAGAGAATAACGATGCAAAAACTCAATTTTCCAATCATTGATCCACATATTCATCAATGGGATCCTTACCACACGCCACATTCTGCTGCTTTATTAGTAAAAGCTTTTGGTCATTCTCCGTACTTTATGGATAAGATCGTTAGGATTGTTAAACCTAAAGATTTAATAGATACATTAGGTATCACAAAGTATGCCTTAGCACCTTACTTACCCCATGATTTTAAAGCAGATAATGATATTTACAAGGTTGAACGTGTCGTTCATATCGAAGCGAGTTGGCATCATCAAAAAGGTTTTGGCGTTGTAGAGGAAACCAATTGGATCAATCAACTACCTTTTGAAGAACAAGATATAAAATTAGGCGCAATCATCGGCACTGCTGATCCAAGACACAAAAAATTTAAAGACATATTGAAAGCCCATGTCGATGCTAGTCCAGTATTTCGGGGAATACGAAAAATGGCAGCGTGGCATTCTGATTCAGGTGTACATCGTTGGACTGATAAAGCAGAGCTTTATCGCTCAAAAAAATTTTTAAAGGGTTTCGAAAGTTTAGCCTCGATGAACTTATCTTTTGATGCTTGGGTTTATTCACATCAAATTAAAGATGTCACGCATTTAGCGAAACAATTTCCTGATACCCCGATTATGCTTGATCACTTAGCAACACCAGTTGGCATGTTTGGAAAAGTAGGGAAACGCACTGGGCGAACTGAAGTAGAAAGAAGTAAGATTTTTGAGCAATGGAAATCAGATATTTCTGAATTAGCGCAACAGAAAAATGTGCATACAAAAATTTCAGGTCTTATGATGCCTGTATTAGGGCACTGCTTTTATCAGGCAAATAGAACAGCTTCTGTGAATGAATTAGTGCATTTATTGTCACCGCTCATTCATCATGCCTTAGATTGTTTTGGAACAAATAGAATTTTATATGCTTCAAATTTTCCAATGGATAAGCCAAATGCAAAACTAGGCGATCTAATCAGCGCATATGCTCAAATGCTTGAGCCTTATGGCATACAGGCACTGCAAGAAATTTTTAGAGACAATGCAAAAATCTTCTATCGTATCGATATATAACTCATCACTTCGACAAAATATAGATTATGAATAAATAATATTAGTCTATTTACAGAACTGTATTTTGTCGGAATTCTCAATAAACCTTATTATAAGATGAGCAGCTTTCATTAAATAGGTGAATATATTTCATCTGAAAAAACTAATTATATGCATATTAAAAAGTTGATTTAAAACCTATTTAAATAGTATTATTCATTACAAATATTTTACAAAATAAAAACATATATGTAATAAAGTATGCAAAGATTTTCTAATAAAAATGTATGCATTGTTCAGAAAAGTTTAACTTTAATAAGTATTTATGTTTTCCACACATTATCTAGCAATGATAAGTTTATAAAAAAGCACGCGTTATATAATTATTTTTATGATTGAAATTTAATTGACACAAAATAAAGCTAAGTTAAAAAAATGGTCAATGACAACTTATTTCAACTGGAATGATAATCCACGCCAATTATTACTTTGTAACTTTTTATTCATATAAAACAAGATGAAAAGTTATGTGAAATAAAAGCCTAAATCTCATTAGGTCAAAACAAAAAACTGTGCATTACAATTAAGCGGAAAAAATATGGATAACGTGGCTCAGCTTGAAACTGATACTGATTTCCAAGGTCGAAAGAAAATAACGTGGGCTGTGTTTGCTGCACTGTTATTATTTCTCTTGATTGGTATTTTGTATTATTTCTTCGTATACAGATTTTACCAATCTACTGATAATGCTTATGTTCAGGCTGATGTCACTTGGGTGATGCCTAAGATCTCAGGTGAAGTTGTTGATTTAATCATTCAAGACAACCAAGTGGTAAAAAAAGGTGAAGCCTTAGCGATACTTGACCATCGTGATTATCAAGCTCGTTATGATCAAGCACAATCTGTTGTGACCTTAAAAAAAGCAGCGCTTGATGTTCAACAACAAAATGAAAGGTCTGCTAAATCAACAATTAGCGAAGCGAATAGTGGTGTTATTGCTGCACAAGCAGACTTATCTCGCTTAAAGAAAGATTATGCTCGTTACCAAGATTTACTTAAAGATGGTGTGATTACACGACAGAATTTTGACAATATTCAGTCTCAATACTTATCAGCTCAAGCACAACTAACCAAAGCTCAAGCAACTGTAAATTCTGCTGAAGCTCAGTTAGGAAGTTTGCAGGCGGGTAGAGCACAGTTATTAGCAGATATTCAAAGCGCAAATGCCACATTAGATCTTTATCGTATCGATTTAGATTCCTCTAAAGTAATCAGTCCTGTATCTGGAAAAGTAGGCAGCCTTGCAATTCAGAAAGGATCACGAGTTTCACCTCAAACACGTCTAATGGCAATCATTCCTGAGGGGAGTTTGTATGTAGAAGCGAACTTCAAAGAAACTCAGATTGAAAAAATGCATATTGGTCAGAAAGTTAAATTAAAGATTGATGCATATCCAAGCCTCACATACACAGGCAAAATTGAGAGTTTCTCACCAGCTTCAGGCGCAACGTTTTCAATGATGCCACCTGATAATGCAACTGGAAATTTCAATAAAGTTGTCCAGCGAATCCCTGTCCGAATTGCCATAGATTCAAGTCCACATATAGATCTTATAAAACCTGGAATGTCGGTTAATGCAACCGTCGATTTAAAAACCTAATAATAAAAATTCTAGGTAGAAAATAATGGATAAGCATTTTGACGGTGAGTGGAAGTTTGCACCAAAAACAGCTTGGGTCATCTTCATCGCAATGATCTTTGGCAACTTCATGGCGATTTTAGATATCCAAATTGTTGCCAGTTCTTTGAATGAAGTTCAAGCAGGAATGAGTGCAAGTCGCTATGAAGTGACATGGGTACAAACGGTCTATTTGGTCGCTGAAATTATTGCAATTCCAATGTCTAGCATTGTATGTCGCGTCCTATCTACACGGGTTTATTACACCTTATGTGCGATCGGATTTACCATCAGCTCATTACTTTGTGCGTTGGCATGGAATTTAGAAAGCTTATTGGTCTTTCGTGCCATTCAAGGTTTTATGGGCGGCGGTATGATTCCAACGTCGATGACCGCGCTTTATATTTTATTTCCTGAAGCTAAACGCTCTTTGCCTTTGGTGTTATTTGGGATGATCAGTACTCTTGGACCTGCGATTGGCCCGACGATTGGTGGATGGCTTACCAATAACTTTTCATGGCACTGGATGTTTTTGATCAACATCGTGCCAGGAATCATCATTGCAACCATCATATATTCAGGGCCAAGTATTGATCGTGCGAATTACTCACTGATTAGAACAATGGACTGGCTGAGCTTAATTGGCATGGCGATGTTCTTAGGCGGTTTAGAGTATTTCCTTGATGAAGGTGCGCGACATGATTGGTTTGCTGATTCAGGCGTACGAAATGCGTTCATCATCTGCGTTGTTGGTGGTTTGATCTTCTTTTCTCGAAGTTTTACGCAACCCAAGCCATTACTCGATTTAAGTGTATTTAAAAACAAAAACTTTACCTTGAGTTCTATCACCACCTTTGTGATCGGCATGGCACTGTACGGATTGGGTTATATGATCCCTGTTTTCCTTGGGCAAGTCCGTGAAATGAATAGTAGTCAGATCGGTCACATTATGATGGTGACTGGCGTTGTAATGTTTTGCTTTGCGCCATTTTTGGCGTGGCTTATTCCAAATTTTGATACCCGAAAAACAGTTTTTGTCGGCATGATTCTAGCGGGATTTGGCGTTTGGCTGAACTCACACCTAAGTATTCATAGCGATTATGACTTTATGTTTTGGCCACAAATTTATCGTGGTATTGGACTCATGATCTGTTTGATCGTTGTTTCCCATCTTGCAATGAGCACCTTACCACTGAGTAAAGTAGCGGATGCCAGCGGTATTTATAACCTCATGCGAAATATCGGCGGTGCAGTGGGATTAGCTCTGATTAATTCATCACTTGACTGGTTAACCGCTTTGCATGTGACTCAATTAAATCAGTACATGACGCCACAGAATTGGCTTTTCATTGAACGTTTAGATCAACTCACAGCGCAGTATCAAGAAATCGGGGCCAATGCTCAACAGATCGCGCTCAGCATTATTTATCGAGATATTCATTATCAAGCATTAACGTCCAGTTTTAATGATTTATTGCGCATGCTCTCAATCATTATGTTCGTTACTGCATTCTTAACATTCTTTATGGATAGGGGGAAAAAGATGGATATGTAGCGTTTAGTTAGAGGGTAATTTTCAAAAAATGAAAAATCAAAAAGGCGTAATTATACAAATACTGCCTTTATAAAAATAACGGTTATATGAGTTTTAAATATTTCATATGAGATAGAGGCTAACTCATGTCTAAAATTAGAGGTTAGAGTCATGATTAATACAACGTACAAGCTAATTTCAATATTCAATAGTAAGGAAACAACTTATGGTCAGTATATTGAAAAGGAGCAAATCGATATTGATCGATTGAAAGCAATGTATTCTATTTATGAGCAATATTATGAGAATACAAAGTTTTCAATTTTTGCGGATGATTTTAAAAAGAAAAGCGGAGCAATTTTAATTTTCAACTCAGAAACAGATGAAATCGTTGGTTTTTCTACTGTTGCTGTACAACATTTTTATTTAAATGGAAAAGACTATACCGTCTTATTTAGTGGTGACACGGTCATTCTAAAAGCATATTGGGGAACGCGTACACTACAAAGTTCAATGCTAAAACTGATGATTAAGCTTCGAGTGAAATATCCATTTAATGAGTTGTATTGGTTACTTATTTCTAAGGGCTATAAAACCTATTTGTTATTGGCAAATAACTACTACGTTTATTACCCAAATATCAAAGATGAAAACCAGCATTTATCTACCGTGATCGAACATTACTGTGAGAACTTCTTTGGAGAATATTACGACAAAGAAATTGGCTTATTGAACTTTGGTGATGACTACCAGCCATTGAAAGGAGAGGTTGCTCCGATCACTGAAGAAATGCGCGTCAAAAATCCTAATATTCATTTCTTTGAACAAAAGAATCCAACATGGGTAACAGGAACAGAACTCCCTTGTATCGGACGATTAGGCTGGAAAGATCTCGCTCGTTTTCCTGTAAAGCTGATGAGAAAACCAGTGAGTAAAGGTAAGTACGAAGCGATTGTTAATCAACAAGCACATCGCCAAGGAGTCTTACAATGAAATATGTCGACTGGCTAACATCTGGATCACATATTATTTTGAAGCAATGGTGTGATAGTTCTGATCGAAAATTCAAAAAGCGTTTTTCTGCTTTGGAAGCAACTCAAAGAGAAATTCTAGGTGCAATTTTAGCAACATCAAGCTTAGCAAACAGTAAAGGTGTTCAAGACTACGAGCAATTTGTACAAGCCTTTCCATCAACGCGATATGCGGCTTGGAGAGAAGAAATCAATTTGTATCGTGATCAAAAACTAGCACTTTCCAGTAGCAAACTTGTACGCTTTCAGCCAACCAGCGGCTCAAGCGAGCAAATCAAATTTATTCCATACACCAAGCAGTTTTTAGATGAACTTGATCATGCCATCGCACCTTGGCTAGCAAGTCTGTATCGCAAATGTCCTGAGCTACAGTCTGGAACGCATTATTGGTCAGTCTCATGGTTACCTGAGAGTCAAAGGGAAGTACTGAAAGATAAAAATCTGAATGATGATAGTGCGTTATTGGGCATAGGCAAACGTGTTTTATCTAAATTTACACAAGCCGTTCCTAGCAATATCGCCTTTGCAGCAAACGCAGATGATGCGCTATTTGCAACTATTTGTTATTTAGTTGCCAACCGAAATCTAGCCATGATTTCGGTTTGGAGTCCAACCTTTGCTTTGCAATTACTAGACCGTTTAGAAGCGATGCAACAGGAAGTTGCCGAAGTATTACAACGAGGAACATGGGGAATAAGACAGCTTTCTCTTAAGCAAGTCGATGCGCCACATTGCCCAAAAAGTGCAGATTGTCTCATCAACAGTTCAAATGGACATGAGATTGATTTCAAAAAGCTTTGGCCAAAATTAAGCTTGGTTTCTAGCTGGGATACGGCTGGATCAAAAGCATGGGCCAATAAATTGCAACAACGTTTGCCGCATGTTCAGTTTGAAGGTAAGGGCTTATGGGCAACTGAAGGTGTGGTAACAATTCCTTATAATCAACACTATCCACTTGCATATCAAAGTCATTTCTATGAGTTTGAATATCTCGAAGGTGAAAAACAGGGGCAAATTATTCCTTCATGGACGCTGAAAAAAGGAGATGTTGTTAGTCCTATCATTACCTCAGGCAATGGTTTACTTCGTTACTGCTTAGATGATTGTCTACGTGTAACAGATTTCTTAGAGCAAATTCCGTGTTTTGAGTTCCAAGGCCGTCGTTTTGGCGTAGACCTCGTTGGTGAAAAATTAGCGCCTGAAACTGCGCAACAGCTGTTATCTCAACTTAACCAGACAGAATCTAAAGCAATTTCTTTACTGGCAATTGATACAGAACAACGAGTTAAACCTTTTTATTGTGTGCTATTTGAGGGAGACATTCACCACTCAATTGATGGTTCATATATCGATGAGTTGTTACGGGAAAACTTTCATTATGAACTTGCGCGTAACCTTGGACAGCTTGATCAGCCTCAGATTAGACAAGCAAATAACGGTTGGAATGCTTATAAAAAACTAGTCATGTTTGATGGCATTATTGAAGGGAACATAAAGCCAGAGCCTTTAAAGAAAGTCAGTTTGAATAGTTTGGAACAGCTATGAAAAAAGGGATCAATGTGTTCAGAAAGCTTGTTTTAAAATATCGGTCTTTTCTATGCTTAGGTGCTTTCAGTATTTGCTTTCCCATTCATGCGATGACGCTAGATGATGCTTTATCTGCGAGTTTAAGGCATGAAAGTCAGTTGGAGTTAAGTCGCTTAAATGTTGGTCAGTCTGCTGCAACACTTGAGCAAGCGAAACAACGTGATGGTCTGAAAGTAAATTTAGTGGGGCAACTAGATTACGAAAAGATAGAGACGCCTTCCGATGTGTTCTTTCCAACAGAGGGTAATCGAAAAGGGAGAAGTCTACAGTTGCAATTAGACTATCCTGTTTATACTTCTGGTCGACATCGTTTAGGAATCGATGTTGCAAAAAACCAGCTTTCTGCACGTTCCCAAGGTCTATCCGATCAGCGATCAGAAACCATTTTAAATACTGTGATGGTATATACCGACGTTCTAAAGAAAAAAGCAATTTTAGAGCTTAGAAAGAAAACCATGTCTAACTTACAGCGTTCGTTGTACGAGTCACAACGACGTTTTGACGTAGGCATGATTACACGTGCAGATTTGGCGCAAGTTTTGGCTCAAGTTGCACAAGGGCAGGCTGATGTCACTCAAGCTCAGTCAAATTTGACCATTAGCGAAGCACAATTTTATCAAGTCACAGGACTTAGTGCTGAGCAATTAGTACCTATCTCACATTTACCTCAAATTTCGAATAATTTAGATGAAATCTTGTCGCAAACAAAAACTCATCCCGCGTTAATGCAAGCAAAATATGAAAAACAGGCAGCTGAAAAACAATTTGCCTTAACAAAGCGAGAGTTGTGGCCAACGGTGATGCTTACCAGTCGTGCAGGTACACAACATGAAGCAAGTTATATCGGTTCAGAAAGTAATAACTATATGGTTGGCGTACAACTGAATATTCCGCTATATGATGATGGTCTGAATCGGGCAAACATCAAAAAAGCGCGAGCAGATATAGACCTTGCCGAGCAAAAAATTAAAACCCTCGAATTGGATTTAAATCAACGTACACGTACAACTTTCGCTCAACTACAAACAATCCGTCAAAATAAAGACGCACTTCAAAATGCAATTGATGCGGCTTCGATTGCATTTGTATATACCCGCAAAGAATTCGATTTAGGTACAAAAACTACTTTTGATCTATTGAACACGGAACAAAAGCTACTCGATGTTCAAACACAAAAAACAGTCAATGAACAAGATGAAATTGTGTTTGTTTATCAGCTATTAGATCAAATGGGACGATTGAATGATCTCGTACCAAGTGCAAACCAACAGGTAAATTAAAAATGAACAATAATAATTCAGTGGAAAAGATTGAGAGTAACCTTGTTACTAGAGAAGCCACACATGCTGATGATGCAGCATTGCGTGCATTAATCGCAGTTCCAATGGCCACCAAAGGCGTGCAAATTAGTTTCCAGCGTGAACCCAGTTACTTTAAAGCATCTGACATTTTGTACCGCAATAAATTGCATGTTGTAATTGAAGATACCACCACATCGGAAAAAGTGGCTTGTTATAGCAATGGTTATCGCCCTTGTTTTGTAAATCAAAAAATAAGTAACCTTCGTTATGCCAGTGATTTACGTGTTGATCCTAACTATCGTGGCAAATCACTCGTAAAAAATTTAGGGGCGCACGTTAGACAAACAATGCTTGAACCTAATTACAGCCAAATGATTATTTTCGATGATAATCATGCAGCACGCGCTGCCATGCAAACCTCAAAAACAGGTATGCCAGATTATTATGATGAAGGATTAATTGAAACGCTGACATTGACGGATTTAGGTAACACAAAAAATGTCACTTCATTTATAAATAAGAACAACCGAGAACAAGCTTCAAATCAACTTCACTCATGCACTGCGCAAGTCGAACATATTCAGCAAATGAATAACTTCATTGCAGAAATGTCAGCTTACTTTAACTTTATTCCAGCATACGATTTCAATGAGTTAACAGAAGATCATACCTATTTTTCAGGAATCAAATTGTCAGATTTTCAACTCTATTTTCAAAATGATAAATTAGTTGGAATGTTTGGTTTATGGGATCAACACTCAGTCAAACAGACCAAGATTTTGCACTACAGTTCTCTGATCGGTTTTTTTAGACCGATTTATAACTTGTCTACGCGAATGACCAAGATGATGCCATTACCAAAACTAGGAGATTCTCTGAAATATCATGTTTTACATACTTTGCTATGTAACCCCAACAAACTTCATTTACATCATCAAATGCTGAAAGATGCACATCAAAAATCTAAGGCTTTAGGTGTAGGAGTAATTAGCTTCACGTTATCGTATAAAGATCCACGTCATCAACTGAACCAATTTTATAAAGGTGAACGTTTAACAGGAATGCACGGATTTATTAGTTTTGAAGGAGATCCTCGCCCTAATTTTGATCAAAATTTAATTCCATACTTTGAAGTTGGGCGAATTTAGTTTGAACGTTAAATAAAATTCCTCAAAGCAAACTCAAAAACTCTGAGGAATTTAATCATAACAATTAAATCACATGAATTTTTTAAGTTTTATACGTCGAAAGTAAAATGCTGGTTTCACTATTATAAATCCCTGAAATATTGCGGATGCGTTCAAGAGCCTTGTCGAAATTTTCTAAACTATCAGACTGTAACTCGACCAAAATATCCCACTTACCATTCGTTGTATGAAGTCGCTCAACCGCTGTTTCAAGACGGAGCTGGCGGATTACGGCCTGAGCTTTTGTGCCTTCAACCATGATATTCATCCATGCGCGGATAATATTTTTCTCAGCGTTTGGACGAAAACGAACCGTGTAGCCCGTGATAGTCCCTGTAGATTCCATGTACTCAATTCGCTTTTGGACAGTCGCTCGAGATACTTTAGCTTTTGCTGCCAAGTCTGTTATTGACATCCGTGCATTGTCTTTGAGTAATCCTAATATTATATGATCAACATTGTTCATTTTGATACCTACTATTAGCAAATTGATAAAAATTAATTCATTTTAATCATAATAAAGAATTTTGTGAATCATTTTGATTCTTAATAATAGTGTCCATACAAAGCCCCAAACATTTTAACTCAAGTAAATGATGCGAAATGTACCTATGGATGGCGGGGTAGATAGCAGCCCTGAAAAGGGAATCTATAAGAAACAGGGACAATTGATTAATTAAGGAATAGATGATGTCTTTATCATATGCGGCTCAAAATAATGGTGCTTGGCAAACATATCTCACTCAAATTGATCGAGTGACACCATATTTAGATGCTGATCTAGGCAATTTTGTTAATACTTTAAAAAGTCCAAAGCGTACATTGATCGTCGATGTACCAATTGTTATGGACGACGGAACAATTCGCCACTTTGAAGGATACCGTGTTCAACACAACCTATCACGTGGTCCAGGTAAAGGCGGTATTCGCTATCACCAAGATGTTGAACTCAACGAAGTGATGGCTTTGTCAGCTTGGATGACGATTAAAACTGCAGTTTTGAATCTACCTTTTGGCGGTGCTAAAGGCGGTATTCGCGTAAATCCTAAAGAACTTTCGCCACGTGAATTAGAACGTTTGACACGTCGTTTCACCAGTGAAATCAGTTCAATCATCGGTCCACAAATTGATATTCCTGCACCTGATGTTGGTACAAATCCAAACATCATGGGCTGGATGATGGACACTTATTCAAGCATCAAAGGCCATACCGTAACTGGTGTTGTAACTGGTAAACCTGTTCATCTCGGTGGTTCACTTGGTCGTGTTCGTGCGACGGGTCGCGGTGTATTTGTGACAGGTATGCAAGTTGCAGAGCGTATCAAATTACCTGTTGAAGGCAGTAAAGTTGCTGTTCAAGGTTTCGGTAACGTTGGTAATGAAGCTGCATACCTATTTAACCATGCTGGCGCAAAGATCGTAGCTGTGCAAGACCATACGGGTACAATCTTTAATGCTGAAGGTCTTAACGTTAAAGCATTACAAAAATATGTTGCTGAACACGGTGGTGTAATGGGCTTTGAAGATGCAACGGTTATTTCAGACGAAGAGTTCTGGACGATCGACATGGATATCCTCATCCCAGCAGCATTGGAAGGTCAGATTACAGTTGAGCGTGCGAAAAACCTAAAAGCGAAAATCGTACTTGAAGGTGCAAATGGTCCAACTTATCCAGAAGCTGATGATGTTTTCGTAAGCCGTGACATTACGGTTGTACCTGACGTGATCTGTAACGCTGGTGGTGTAACCGTAAGTTATTTTGAATGGGTTCAAGATATGGCTAGCTACTTCTGGAGCGAAGACGAAATCAACGAACGTCTCGATAAGTTGATGATCCAAGCCATTGCGGATGTTTGGAATACCGCAGCACAGAAAGAATGCAGCTTGCGTACAGCAGCTTACATCTTGGCTTGTGAGCGTATTTTAAAAGCACGTAAAGAACGCGGTATTTTCCCAGGTTAATTTTCAAATTCCAAAATATGGCTTGTTGAACATTCAGCAAGCCTGAATATCAAAACAGGAAGTGAGTAAATAAAATGAGTGATGTAGCAATTACACGTAGCAACTTTAATGATTGGATGGTTCCAGTTTTTGCTCCAGCAAATTTCATTTTAGTTCGTGGCGAAGGTTCTCGTATTTGGGATCAAGACGATAAAGAATATATCGATTTTGCAGGTGGAATTGCAGTTAACGCTTTAGGTCATGCACATCCTGTTGCAGTAAATGCATTAACAGAACAAGCGCAAAAACTTTGGCATATTGGTAATGGTTATACCAATGAACCAGTGTTACGCCTTGCAAAACAATTAGTTGAAAACACGTTCGCGGATAAAGTCTTTTTCTGTAACTCAGGTGCAGAAGCAAACGAAGCAGCATTAAAACTTGCGCGTAAAGTTGGCTTACTCAGCGGCAATCCTCACAAGAATCATATTGTTGCATTTAAAAATGCATTCCACGGTCGTACCTTATTTACAGTAACTGCTGGCGGACAACCTAAATATTCACAAGATTTTGCACCATTACCAGGTGGCATTGAGCATACAGCATTCAATGATTTAGAAGCTGCAAAAGCTGTCATTACAGATGAAACTTGCGCGGTTATCGTAGAGCCAATCCAAGGTGAAGGCGGTGTTCTACCTGCTGATATCGAATTCTTAAAAGGTCTACGTGCGCTGTGTGATGAAAAAGGTGCTGTACTGATTTTTGATGAAGTACAAACGGGTGTTGGTCGTACAGGCTCACTTTATGCCTACATGAATACAGGTGTAACCCCTGATATTTTAACCACAGCAAAAGCACTAGGTGGTGGTTTTCCTATCGGTGCAATGATTACTACTGATAAATACGCAAACATGTATGTTGTTGGTGATCATGGCACGACCTATGGTGGTAATCCATTGGCTTGTGCAGTCGCGGGTGCGGTATTTGAATTTATTAATACTCCTGAAGTTTTGGATGGCGTCAAGCAGCGTCACCAATATTTCGTTGATGCATTAAATAAATTGAATGCTGAATACGGTTTATTTAAAGAAATCCGTGGGCAAGGTTTATTGATTGGTTGCGTACTAAAAGATGAACATGCAGGCAAAGCAAAAAATATCGTGACATTAGCAGGTGAGGAAGGGCTATTAGCACTTGTCGCTGGTGGTGATGTTGTTCGTTTTACGCCTTCACTTATCATTCCACAAAAGGATATTGATGAAGGTTTAACGCGTTTTGCTCGTGCATTAGCACGTTTCTAAATCTGTTGTGAGCATCTAACCATGATGATTGTTAGACATGCCGCGCATCGGGACTTAGATGATATTTATCGTTTAGCGCAAAGAGCAGGAGAGTCAGGCATCGGCTTGACCTCTCTTCCACAAAACAAAGAAATTTTAGCTGAACGTATTACACGTACAACCAATACATTGGCTGGGCTAGCTGAGAAAGAAGATGCAAGTTATTTATTTGTACTTGAAGATACCACAGCTCAAAAAATTGTTGGAGTCAGTGCAATCGAAGTTGCAGTTGGTTTAAGAGAGCCTTTCTATAACTTCCGAATTGCAAAACAAGTACATGCGTCAAAAGCATTGGACGTATATAAAACTTTAGACACGTTATATCTGAGTAATGATCATACGGGTTGTAGCGAACTATGTACCTTGTTCCTCGATCCTGAATATCGTGTGAATCAAAACGGAAAATTTCTGTCTAAAGTACGTTTCTTATTTATCGCCGCTTTTCGTCGATATTTTGAAGAAAGACTAATCGCAGAAATGCGTGGATTCTCAGACGCAAATGGCTTTTCGCCATTCTGGGATGCGCTAGGCAATCATTTTTTTAATATGGATTTTGCTGCTGCGGATTACTTGAGTGGCGTAGGGCAAAAAGCATTTATTGCTGAATTAATGCCGAGATTTCCATTGTACGTCGATTTGCTACCCAACGAAGCAAGGGCCGTGATTGCAGAGGTTCATCCTCAGACAAAACCTGCGGCGAAAGTGCTGATGTCAGAAGGTCTGAAGTATCAAGGCTATGTCGATATTTTTGATGCAGGTCCAACCTTAGAAGCGAACACAGCCGATCTTCGTGCAGTGAAAGAAAGTCGACTGTTGAAAGTCAACATTGCAGAACAGATTGAACGCGCAGAAGTTCAATACTTAGTTGCAAATGATGAATACCAAGATTATTGCGTCCTGCTCATCAATAACAAGTTGCAAGATAACGATAATTTGTTGATGACAGCAGAACAAGCTCAAGCACTCAAAGTTGCTGAGGGCGATGAAGTTCGAGTTTTAGCATTAGAAAAAATGGAGAATCACTAATGTCACAAGGTGCATTATTAATCAATGGTGCGTGGGTACAAGGACAAGGTACTGCGTTTACCAAAACAAATCCTGTGACCAACCAAACGATTTGGTCAGGTCATGAAGCGAGCAAAACTGATGTAGATCATGCTTGCTTAGTTGCACGCCAAGCATTTCCAGCATGGGCACGTTTAGACTTAGAAGATCGTATCGCTATTATTGAGCATTTTGCGGCATTACTTGAGCAAAATAAAAGTCAATTAGCAGAAGTCATTAGCCAAGAAACCTCAAAGCCGTTCTGGGAAACTTTAACGGAAGTTCAAGCGATGATTGGCAAAATCGCAATTTCAATTCGAGCTTATCATCAGCGGACGGGCTTCAGTAAAACAGAAATGCCTGATGGAGTTGCTTCTTTACGTCATCGTCCTCATGGTGTGCTTGCTGTATTTGGCCCTTATAATTTTCCAGGTCATCTACCCAATGGTCATATCGTACCCGCACTAATTGCTGGTAATACCATTGTATTCAAACCAAGTGAATTAACGCCTTGGACTGCAGAAGAAACGGCAAAATTATGGCAACAAGCAGGCCTGCCAAATGGCGTACTCAAAATCGTTCAAGGTGGCCGTAGCACTGGAGAAGCACTGGCAACAGCAGAGCAAATTGATGGTTTACTTTTCACAGGCAGTGCTAATACGGGTTATCACTTACATAAGCAAATGGCAGGTGCACCAGAGAAGATTCTTGCTTTAGAAATGGGTGGAAATAACGCACTCATTATCGATGAAGCAACTGATATTGATGCAGTGGTAAATATTGCAATCCAATCTGCATTTGTCTCAGCAGGACAGCGTTGTACCTGTGCACGCCGCATTATCGTAAAACATGGTGCCAATGGTGATGCCTTCATTCAACGTTTTGTAGTGGTTGCTAAAAACCTTGTGATTGGTAAATGGAATGCAGATCCGCAACCATTTATGGGGGGGGTGATTTCATCTCATGCAGCAGAACAAATGCTAATTGCTCAACGCAAATTGATTGAATTAGGCGCGAAACCTTTACTCGAAATGACACGTCCTCAAGCGGAGAGTTCTTTGCTGACCGCAGGGATTTTAGAAGTCAGCCAAATGACGGATATTCCTGACGAAGAATATTTTGGACCTTTAACCACAATTTATCGTTACCACGATTTTGATGAGGCACTCAACATTGCCAATAACACACGTTTTGGTTTAGCAGTTGGTTTAGTTTCACCTGATCGAGATCTGTTTGATCGTGTCCTGATTGAAGCTCGTGCAGGCATTGTGAACTGGAATAAGCCCCTCACGGGTGCATCAAGTGCAGCACCATTTGGTGGTGTTGGTGCGTCAGGTAATCATCGTGCCAGTGCATTTTATGCCGCTGATTATAGTGCGTGGCCAATGGCTTCACTTGAAAGTGATAGCGTGAGCTTACCTGCAAAACTATCACCAGGCATCGTGCTGTAAATCGGTTGGAGAGAAAAAATGTCAGGTTATGAAATTAATTTTGATGGTTTAGTTGGCCCTACGCATCATTATGCAGGCTTATCTTTTGGTAATGTTGCTTCAACGAAAAACCGTAATAACACGTCGAATCCACGATTAGCAGCAAAACAAGGCCTCATGAAAATGAAAGCACTTGCTGATCTTGGACTCAAACAAGGGGTATTTGCTCCGCAAGAACGACCACATGTACCAACATTACGTCGTTTAGGTTTTACAGGCAGTGATATTGATGTGATCGCTCAAGCAATGCGTACTGCTCCAGCATTGTTGTCATCGCTCAGTTCTGCGTCATCTATGTGGACAGCAAACTCATGTACGGTTTCGCCATCAGCTGATAGTGCGGATGGACGTGTACATTTTACCGCCGCAAACTTAAATAATAAGTTCCATCGATCAATTGAGCATCATACGACAACCCGTATCCTTCAAGCGATGTTCAATAATGATGTATATTTCGCGCATCATGAAGCATTGCCTGAAGCAGCACTGTTTGGTGATGAAGGTGCAGCAAACCATAACCGTTTAGGTGGTGCATACGATCAAGCAGGTGTACAAGTTTTTGTTTACGGTCAACAACAGCTTGGCGGCAAGGTTGCGCCACAGAAATTCCCTGCACGTCAAACACGTGAAGCGAGTGAAGCTGTTGCACGTTTACATCGTTTAGATGCAAAGCGCACAGCATTTATTCAGCAAAATCCTGATGTGATTGATAAGGGCGTTTTTCATAACGATGTGATTGCAGTCAGCAATCAACAAGTTTTATTTCATCATCAGCAAGCTTTCTTAAATCAAGCTGATGCATTGAGTGAAATTCGTCAAAAAATGGCTGGCATTGAGCAAGAATTTATTTCAATCGAAGTGCCAGAAAACAGAGTAAGTGTTGAAGATGCTGTCTCAACATACTTATTCAATAGCCAAATTTTGACGCGTACTGATGGTGGTATGAGCATCATTGTTCCAGAAGAATCTCGTCAAAACCAAGCTGTGTGGAGCTATTTGAATGACATGATTCAAATGGGGACACCAATTGATGACATCAAGGTTTTTGATCTACGTGAAAGTATGCGAAATGGTGGTGGGCCTGCTTGTTTACGCTTACGGGTTGCAGTGAATGACGCTGAACTTGCTGCGGTCAATCCAAACTTATTTATGAATGATGATTTATTCAAAACCTTAAATCAGTGGGTGGATCAACATTATCGTGATGAGCTTTCTCAAGATGATTTAGCTGATCCAAACTTACTCATTGAGAGCCGTACCGCACTTGATGAACTCACCAAAATCTTAGCTTTAGGTTCGGTTTATCACTTCCAAAGATAAGTACCAAACAACTGCTTTTAAGGATGAAAGTACATGGTTGATCTATTAACGTTGACGTTAGAACAACAAGCGCCTAAGCATAATCATGGTGAAATGGCTGGCTTTACATGGCAATGGCTAGGTGAAGGGCTATTGCAATGTACGCCAAAAGCACATTATAGAAAAACCATCGTACTTTCTGCGGGTATTCATGGCAATGAAACTGCCCCGATTGAATTACTCGCAAATATTATTAAAGATCTCTTTGCAGAACGCTTAGTTTTATCTACACGTATCCTTTTTGTCTTAGGCAATCCTCAAGCCATTCGACAAGGTATTCGTTATCTTGAAAATGATATGAATCGTATGTTCTGCGGAGCGTATAAAACTTTAGTACAAGATCAAGAAACGCAACGTGCAGCACAATTAGAACAAATCACAGCGCAGTTTTTTGAGCAAAGTGATAAAGACGCACAACGTTATCACTATGATTTACATACCGCGATTCGAGCCTCTTTATTACCCGTATTTGCATTATTTCCTTACCAAACTCGCGCTTATGATGACTTCTTAATTGAAAGTCTGAAAGCTGCAAATTTAGATGCATTGGTGTATCACAATGCAGTAGGGAAAACATTTACCCATTTTAGCAGTGAAATGTTGCACGCTGAGAGCAGTACCTTGGAATTGGGCAAAGCAAAAGCTTTTGGTCAAAATGATCTCTCAGAATTTGCAGATATTGATCAAGTTTTACGTGCTGTCATTTCTGAGCAAGCTTTGCCTCAACGCAAAAAACCAAAAATTCGTCAATTTAAGGTTGCAGATTCAATCTTAAAACAAAGTGAAGATTTTCAACTCAAATTAAGCGCAGATGCACCTAACTTTTCAACTTTTGAGAAAGGTGAGGTGATTGCTACACAATCAATAGGTGATTATACGGCTCAAGATACGCAGGTTTGGATTTTGTTTCCAAACCCAAAGGTCAAAATCGGGTTAAGAGCTGGATTAGTTTTAAAAGAAATTGAATAAGAGCGCAACCAAAACGATCGGTTGAATCTTTCAAGGATAGATGGAGTTTGAATATGGATATTCAGTAAAAAATAAAATGCAGAAAAAATATCTACGTATAGATATTAATTTTTTATGAAAGTGAAACAGCAAGGACAGGTTGTCATAAAAATATCGTTGGAGTGATCGTGAATGAGCAACAATAATGACAAGACATTTCTCTCAGGTGAATGCTTGAGTGAGCAATATGTATCCCAAGGTAGCTCAAATACTATTTCTACCTCAGAAATAGAAGTTGGTAAGCCATTGAAACGTGCCATGACGAAACGTCATTTGGTTATGATTTCACTTGGTGGCGCGATCGGAACAGGTTTATTTCTCGGTTCAGGAGATGTTATTTCTCAAGCTGGCCCTGTAGGTGCAATTTTATCGTATCTACTTGGTGGTGTAATTGCCTACATGGTGATGTTGTGCTTGGGGGAGTTGGCAGTACAGATGCCAGTTTCGGGTTCTTTTGGTGAATATGCGCGTACTTATATTGGCCCAGGAACTGGCTATATGATTACATGGCTATATTGGCTAACTTGGACGGCGACTCTTGGTACGGAATTTACTGCTGCTGCTCTATTGATGCAGGAATGGTTTCCTTCAATTTCCATGTGGACATGGACATTAGTATTTGCCGGTTTGGTTTTTACACTTAATGTCAGTTCAACACGGTTCTTTGCGGAGTCTGAGTTTTGGCTTTCTTTGGTTAAAGTACTGACCATTATTTGCTTTATTGCACTTGGTTTAGCTGCAATTTTTGGCTTTATCCCATATCACGGACATGAATCTGCACCTTTATTCAGTAAATTGACTGAACATGGTTGGTTCCCAAATGGCATCTTCCCAATTTTCGCAACGATGTTAATTGTAAACTTTGCATTTTCAGGTACAGAGTTAATTGGTGTTGCAGCTGGTGAAGCAGAGAATCCAGCGAAGACTGTTCCTAAAGCAATCAACGCAGCGATTTGGCGTTTGTTGATTTTCTTCGTGGGTACAATTGTGGTGATTTGTGCATTACTACCGTATGAAATGGCAGGCTTAAATGCAAACTCAGTAAGTAACAGTCCATTCGTAACCGTATTTAACTATATCGGTATTCCTTATGCCGAAGACATTATTCGTTTTGTTATCATCACGGCGTTATTGTCAGCAGCAAACTCAGGTTTATTTGCAGCATCACGTATGATGTGGTCTTTGTCTGCAAAAAAACAATTACCAAAAGTATTCTCAAAACTGACTCGTTCAGGCACACCTATTGTTGCAATTATTGTCACAATGTTCGGTGCGATTCCAGGTTTACTGTCTGAACATTTTGCACCAGAAACAATTTTCAAAAACTTGTTAGGTGTTGCTGCATTCACGATGGTTGTTGTTTGGATTTCGATCTGCGTATCTCAGTTTAACTTCCGCAGACAGTGGATTAAATCAGGTAAAACAGTCAAAGATCTTAAATTTGCTGCACCATTATTCCCACTAACACCCATCTTGGGTGGCGTGTTCTGTGTGATCACCTGTATTAGTATGGTGACTGATCCTTCGATGCAAGTTGGTTTTGTCTGCTGTATCTTATTTATGATCGCATGTTATGTAAGTTACGCTATTTTTTACAAAAACAAAGAAGTTTAAAGTTTAAACTGACACGAAAAGTTGAAGTTAATCTTCAACTTTTTTTGTTTTTAATTCTTTTAATATTATCTCTATAAGTAAAAAATATGCTTTAAAACGTATACATTTACATTCTCACATTTTATTCACGTTAGACTTTTTATAGTTGAAAAGTATTGTATTAATAAGATTGAGGATTAAATGAACATTAAAGTGTTATGCAGTAGCGCAGTATTATCAATTTCTCTCACGGCATTGAGTGTGCCAGCTTTGGCTGATGTAGGGAGACCTACCGCTGTCGATAAAATTGATATTAAACAATATGCAGGGAAATGGTATGAAATTGCACATTTACCTATGTATTTTCAGCGTCAATGCGTGAGTGATACCACTGCAAAATATTCATTGAATGCGAATAATACAATCCAAGTTATCAATAGCTGTCGTAATAAATCAGATCAAATGGATCAATCCGTTGGAATCGCTTATCCAGACAATGCAGGCATGAGTAAATTAAAAGTAAGTTTTATGCCAAAAGCACTACGCTGGATTCCTTTTACTAAAGGGGACTATTGGGTACTCAGAGTTGATCCAGACTATAAAGTTGCGTTGGTTGGTGGGCCATCAAATAAATATTTGTGGTTACTTTCAAGAACGCCGACAATTGATGAAGCAACCTATCAATCCTATCTCGAAACTGCAAAACAACAAGGCTATGACTTATCTGAATTGATTAAAACACCACATACGAGCCAATAATAATTATTGTCAGATACGAAAATTTGCATCTGACATTTTTAATGCTAATCATTTTTATATTATGAATTGTTCATAAATAAGCTGGAAGAACAGACAAAAGTTATCAATTCAACAAAATCACACTATAATACCGTCATCCATTCGAGTTTCAGTTGTACAGTGAGTTCATTGCACGACCAACATCGTTCATTTAAGTCAATTCTACATCCATAATTCGACTTTTTATCAATATTTTTCAATCTCTTGTGTAATCTTCACATCAGACCCATTTAGGTGCAAGCATGGAAATCAAGGTTAATTACCTCGACAACCTTCGACAAGAAGCCAAATTCGACGATTTTACAGTGATCGCCGATCAACCTATTCGCTATAAAGGGGATGGCTCAGCACCCGGTCCATTTGATTATTTCTTGGCTTCATCAGCCCTCTGTGCTGCTTACTTTGTCAAAGTCTATTGTGCCGCGCGTGATATTCCAACGGATAATATTCGCTTATCTCAAAACAATATTGTTGATCCTGAAAATCGCTATAAGCAAATTTTTAAAATTCAGGTTGAACTTCCAGCTGATATTTCTGAAAAAGATCGTCAAGGGATTTTACGTTCGATTGATCGCTGTACTGTAAAGAAAGTGATTCAAACTGGCCCTGAATTTGTTATTGAAGAAGTAGAAAGTATTGATGCTGATGCTCAGGCATTATTAATGCCAAGCCTGACATCTGAAAATAGTACCTTTATTCAAGGTAAAGATCTGCCACTTGAAGAAACGATTGCCAATATGTCAGGTATTTTGGCTGGCTTAGGCATGAAAATTGAAATCGCATCATGGCGCAATATCGTACCTAACGTATGGTCGCTGCATATTCGTGACGCTCAATCACCTATGTGTTTTACCAATGGTAAAGGCTCAACCAAAGAAAGCGCACTCGCATCAGCGCTCGGTGAATTTATTGAGCGCTTGAACTGTAATTTCTTTTACAACGATCAATTTTGGGGTGAGGACATTGCAAATGCTGAATTTGTGCATTACCCAGATGAAAAATGGTTTAAGCCGGGTCCAAATGGTGAATTACCGAAAGAAATTTTGGATGAATATTGCTTAGAGATTTATGATCCTGAAGATGAATTACTAGGTACACATCTCTACGACACGAACTCAGGCAATACCGAGCGCGGTATTTGTTCACTACCTTTTGTTCGTCAATCAGATCAAGAAGTTGTTTATTTTCCATCAAATTTGATCGAAAACTTATATCTCAGTAATGGGATGAGTGCAGGTAATACTTTGGCTGAAGCTCAAGTGCAATGTTTATCTGAAATTTTTGAGCGTGCTGTTAAGCGTGAAATTATTGAAGGTGAGATTGCATTACCTGATGTACCTGAAGATGTTTTAGCAAAATACCCAAGTATTGTGGCAGGCATCAAAGGTTTAGAGGAACAAGGTTTTCCAGTTCTCGTGAAAGATGCATCTTTAGGTGGTCAATTCCCAGTGATGTGTGTGACCTTAATGAACCCACGTACTGGCGGGGTATTTGCCTCATTTGGTGCGCATCCAAGTTTTGAAGTTGCTTTAGAGCGTAGTCTGACAGAGTTATTACAAGGTCGTAGTTTTGAAGGTCTCAATGACTTACCACAGCCAACCTTCCAAAGTGAAGCAGTGACTGAACCAAATAATTTTGTGGAACACTTTATCGATTCGAGCGGCTTGGTGTCTTGGCGTTTCTTCAGTGCAAAATCTGACTATGATTTTGTCGAGTGGGATTTCACCAATGAGGGTGAAAACTCAAATGCAGATGAAGCTGCTGAACTATTTGGCATTTTAGCAGAAATGGGCAAAGAAGTTTATATGGCAGTCTATGAGCATTTAGGTGCAACAGCTTGCCGTATTTTGGTACCCGATTATTCTGAAATTTATTTGGTTGAAGATTTAATCTGGGATAATACCAACAAAGCCTTGGCTTTCCGCGAAGATATTCTTAATATTCACCGACTAGACAACTCTCAATTAGAAGCACTTGTTGAACGCTTAGAAGAATGTGAACTAGACGACTATACGGAAATCACCACGCTGATTGGAATCGAGTTTGATGACAATACCGTGTGGGGACAGCTTACTCTCCTAGAACTTAAACTTCTCATTTATCTAGCTTTGCAACAATTTGAAGAAGCAAAAGACCTTGTTGAGCAATTCTTACAGTACAACACTAACACTGTAGAACGTGGTTTGTTCTATCAATGCATGAATGTGGTGCTTGAAGTTGTCTTAGATGATGAAATGGAACTGGAAGACTACGATCTGAATTTCCGTCGTATGTTCGGTCAAGAACGTATGGATGCGGCTGTGGGTTCAGTTGAAGGTAATGTTAGATTCTATGGTTTAACACCTACAAGTATGAAACTTGAAGGGCTAGATCGCCAGTTACGCTTAATCGAAAGCTATAAGAAACTACATGCTGCAAGAGCTAAAGCAGTTGCTGTAGCTTAATAAATAATTTTATAAAAAAGTGCATGTCTATCGTGCACTTTTTTTATGCCTCAAAGAAAATGAATACTTTTTAAAATTTTAACAGCACAGCTTATATACATTTATTTGATCTAAGCGGCGATAAAATGCATGCTATTGGGTCAAAATCAAACAAAAATACATCTATAAAATAAAGCATTTGATGCTAAACATCATAGATCAATATTTCTACTGATCATAGGAAGGTGATATGAGCTTAAATGGAAAAACAATCATACTGACAGGGGGATCGAGTGGAATAGGAGAACAAGCAGCTATTCAGTTTGCATCCTTAGGCGCTAAAGTTTGCATCGTTGCGCGTCGTAGTGATGAGTTAGAGCGTGTACAAAACATTATTCAGCAACAGGGTGGTCAAGCTTGGATTTATCCTGTTGATATTACTAAAGATGATGATGCTCAACAGTGTATAGAAAAAATCCTGAGTGAACATAAAACCGTTGATGTTCTAATTAATAATGCAGCTCGGTCAATTCGCCGACCGATCATGGAAGCATTAGACAGACTGCATGATTATGAACGCACCATGCAAATAAATTATTTTGCAGCAGTACGTTTGACCTTAGCACTCTTGCCACATTTTTTAGCCAATGGTCATGGGCATGTCGTCAATGTATCAACTATGTCTACACAAGTCCCAATTCCATTATTTTCGGCATACTTAGCCAGTAAATCTGCACTTGAATCATTTTCGCGATCATTAAAAATGGAACTAGGAGATCAAGGGATTAATGTGAGTATCGTGTATTTTCCGATGGTGAGAACCCCAATGTCTTCTAAGACTAAGATTTATAAACATATGCGTATGTTGGATACAGAGACAGCGGCTGGTTGGTTAGTCAAAGCTGTACAAGAAAAACACTATCGAGTGACCAGTACAAGCGGGGCAATTGCCAATGCCTTATTAAACGCCGCACCCAATACCGTCATGAATCTAACTCGTCCTTTATTTAAGTTAATGGATCGGCGTTTAGAGAAGAAGCTATAACATACAAAGTGTCTTCCATATTTTAAAAAAGGATTCCTAAGTCTAAAGTAGAAATCCTTTTCTATTTTATTTTTTCACAATCAGAACCAACTTGCCGACATGTTCACCGTGAGTCAGAAATTCATGTGCTAGATGTGCGTCCTCAAGGTCAAATGATTTAAATTGGCGGGTGTAGCAAAGAAAGTGCCTTACAATGCTGAGCAAATATCAAAAGAGCGCGGTGCACATTATGAGAAAAAATTAATTCCATTTGCACCAAATGTTGTTCGAGACGGTAATTTGATTACGGGACAAAATCCATTTTCGGCACGCATCACTGCTGAAGCCGTTATCGAAGCATTGAATATTAAATAATCGGCATATCTAGTCAGATCACGAATAGATAAATATAAAGTAGCTGAACTTGATCAACGCAAACTGAGTTTGATCCTGTATTAGCTACTTCTTTACTTTAATTACGCTAACCACAATTTCATCAAAAATAATTCAATAAAAATCATATATAAATTTAATATATTTAAAAACTCCTCCTAACCTCCCTTTACAAAGGGAGGAACATCACAAATTCAATGACACTTAAAATTTTAGGATGAATCCCCCTTTATCAAAGAGGGATTTAGGAGGAGATTCTGTAGTTTTAAACCCATTCAAAGTTGAGATTAGCGTTTCAATTGCCTTTATTAATGCTATTTACGAAGACTCAATGAAAGTTCATCCCAACGTTGTATTGCGGTTTCCATCGATTGCATTTTGACATGACCAAATCCACGGACATCGGCAGGTAATTTAGCAATTTGTGCAGCTACAGATAAATCATAGCGGTCAGGGGCTGAACTAATCGCTTTTACAAATGCGATATAACGATCACGCCAAGCATGTTCCCTTTGACGTTCTAGCTGTAAAGCAAATGGATCAAGGAAAGTTTCTCTGAGCCATTGTAGACGAGCAAGAATCATCATTGGAATACGCATCCAGTATCCAAAAGCGCGTTTTCGTACCTTATCATGTGCACCCAAAGCAGGTGGTGCAAGGTGATAAGTCAAACGTAAACCTTTACCAAACTGCGACTCAATTGATTGTTTAAAACTTTTTCCTGTAAGTAAACGCGCTACCTCGTATTCATCTTTATAAGCCATCACTCTATAGAGTTGCGTCGCAATTATTCCTGTTAATTCTTCTGGCAATACTTTGGCTGCATGTTCCACAAGTGTTCGATACTGCGTTGCATAATCTTGATTCCAATATTCAACCAAGCGTGTAGAACGATCTTCAATCAGTTCGGCTAAAGTCGTTGGTTTAGCAGTTGCAGGAATCGTTGCAATAATGCGTTTTGCCAAATCAGGTTCACTAATCAGGTGGCAACCGATACGGAACGCTTCAAGATTTTTCTCAGCGGCTGTACCATTTAAATGAATTGCTTTTTCAATACTTTCACGTTTCAAAGGAATTTGACCTGATTGCCAAGCCATGCCAAGTAGAATTTGATTGGCAAAAATCGCATCGCCTAATACTTGTGTAGCAATACTTGTTGCATGTAAAGAGATCAGTTTTCCTTGTGTAGTTCGGCCACGTAGTCGGTTAATCAAATCAGAAATTGGTGCATACCAATCACGAGACTCTAGAAAATCCGAAGTAGGGGAACCATCTTCATTGACGATGACCATAGCATCCGATTTTAAACGAGACAGTGCTGCATTACTTCCTGCTACAATTGCATCTGCACCGATTAAAACATCACATTGACCAGCAGGAATTTTAGTTGCCGAGATTTGATCATCGTCTGTAGCGAGTTGTACATATGAATAGACCGTACCACCTTTCTGAGCAAGTCCTGCCATATCCATAATACGCGCAGCTTTACCTTCCAAGTGAGCTGCCATACCAAGCAGAGCACCTGCGGTTACGACACCTGTACCACCAACACCACCGACCATAATCCGAATAGGTTGTTGATCAAGTTTAGGAATGATTGGCTTTTCTGGCCAGCCAGCTTCAATTCCTTGAAATATTTCTGGTCGTTTCATGTGACGAGTATGCACAGTCACGAAACTTGGACAGAAACCCTCCACACAAGAAAAGTCTTTGTTACAACTACTTTGATTAATTTGCCGTTTAGTACCTAATGCTGTTTCAACAGGTTCAATCGATAAACAGTTCGATTGTTTAGAACAGTCACCACAACCTTCACAAATCTCACTATTGATAAAGACACGCTCTGCTACATCAGGATAAGCATTGCGTTTACGACGACGGCGCTTTTCACTTGCACAGGTTTGAACATAAATTAAAGCCGTCACACCTGAAATGTCGCGTAATTTGCGTTGTACATCATCCAGTTCATTTCTGTGGTAAATCTCTACGTGAGGGGCGATACCTTCTTCTGCATGAATCAACTCAGGTTCATCGGTGACAATGACTTGTTTTTTAATGCCTTCAGCATCAAGTTGTCGAGTTAACTGTGCCACGCTGAGATGGCCATCAACATGTTGACCACCCGTCATTGTAACGGCATCATTATAAAGAATTTTGTAGGTAATATTGAGTTTTGCAGCGATCGCTTGGCGTATTGCAAGATAGCCTGAATGAAAATAAGTTCCATCGCCTAGATTGGCAAAAATATGCTTTTCGTTGGTGAAATGAGAAGCACCAGCCCAACTCACACCTTCACCACCCATTTGTGAGAAAGTTTCAGTACCGCGATCAAGTGACACAGCAATAAAATGACAACCAATCCCCCCTAATGCACGGCTTCCTTCGGGTAATGCCGTTGATGAATTGTGCGGACAGCCACTACAAAAGAAAGGTTTGCGCTCTGCAATATCAAGCACACGTTGTGACTCTTGCTCGGCTTTTTGTAGTAGCTCAACTCTATTTTGAATTTGCGTTTTTAAAGCTTCTGGAATGTCTAATTTTAAGAAGCGAGCCGCCAGCATTTTTGCAATAGGTTCAGGTTGGAATTCATAGTGACCAATTAAAGGGGCTTCATCAATAGAAGTACTCCATTCACCTTTACCATCGCATGCTTTACCAATGACGCGAGGGCGCTTGTCATCTGGAAGTGCGTAGAGTTCATCTTTAATTTGTGATTCAAGAATCGGGCGTTTTTCTTCTACAACAATTAATTCTTCTAAACCTTCGGCAAATTCGCGCAGACCGTGAGGCTCTAAAGGCCAAATTAAAGCAACTTGATAGACTCGCAGTCCAAGCTGCTGAGCCGTTTCACCTTCGATACCTAAAATACGTAATGCTTCAATGGTATCCAAATAACCTTTACCACTTGCGGCAATGCCAATATGCGCATTAGGACAATGCCATGTTACCTGATTCAGTTCATTTTCACGGGCATAGGCCAATACAGCGGGTAAGCGATATTTATATAGACGCTCTTCTTGTTGAATGCCGTGATCAGGCCATCGAATATTGACACCATCTTCAGGCATTTGAACATTTTTAGGCAAAGCAGGTGTGACGCGATCTAAATCAACATGCACAGAAGCAGAGGTTTCAACAATTTCACTGACCAACTTCATTGAAGTCCATACACCAGCAAAACGTGACATTGCGACTGCGTGAGCACCTAAATCAAGAATTTGTTGAATTGAGGTTGGGTAAAAAATTGGAATACCGCAACCCATCATCACATGTTCTGACTGGTGGGGAATACTCGAAGATTTACAAGAATGATCATCACCAAAAAACGCGACTACACCACCACGTTCAGCCGTGCCTGCAAGATTGGCATGACGTAGAACATCTCCAGAACGATCTACACCAGGGCCTTTGCCATACCACCAAGAGGTCACACCATCATATTTACCTTGACCTGCGAGATTGGCTTGTTGGGTACCCCAAATTGCAGTAGCAGCTAGATCTTCATTTACGCCTGGTTGAAAAACAACATGGTGGTCTTTGAGTATGCCTTCAACTTGCCAGAGAAAATTATCATAATTTCCAACAGGAGAACCACGATAACCAGAAATAAAACCAGCAGTATGATAACCGTTTAAAGTATCCCGACGTGTTTGCGCAAGTGGTAAACGCACCAATGCCTGAATACCTGTCATGTAAGCAGTACCGTCATCACTTAGATATTTATCTTCAAGTGATACATCCTTTGTTGGAATCTTATTTGGAGTAAATTTTGTAGCTATATTCATTTATGTCTCCTTAGAATTTTGTAGTTCGAGCTACTTTCTTTTTTCAACTTCCAGTTGAATATTTGGAGTAAATGACATACTTAGAAAAAGATTGATCAGTTCTTTTAAAACCGTAGAACTGTTCAATGTATGTACATTAATGTCATTGTGATTGATCCAGACTGGTGCAACAATGCGTAATTAAACAAAAGATATTTACGTTATGCGCAAAAATCTTGATGGTGGATTACTTCATGCAATGCATGCTTTTCTGAAAGTCATTGATAGTGGAAGCTTTACAGCCGCTGCCGAGCAGATGGAACTAACAACAGCGCAAGTATCTCGACTGATTAGCGAGTTAGAAGGGCGTTTAGGAACAAAACTACTACAACGAACAACGAGACAACACGCATTGACCGATATTGGTGCAACTTATGCAGAGCAATGTCGTCAAGTGCTTGCAATGGTCGACGAAGCTGAAACTCAAGCCATGGGTAGGGCAACTAAACCTCAAGGAAAGTTACGTGTTTTGAGTATGGCGAGTTTTGGCCATCACTATGTGTCACCAATGATGGCAGAGTTTTGTCAAACCTATCCCGAACTCACGGTTGAATATCGTACTTCACAGAATGTCCCAGACCTTTTAGGTAAAGGCATTGACGTCAGTTTATATCTTGCGGAATCGTTGGCTGATTCCAGATTTGTTGCTCGCCAAATTGGTACGATCTTTTCAGTACTTTGCGCATCCCCCGCATATTTAGAAAAATATGGTGAACCGAAATCATTGGATGATCTACAAGAACATGCGTGTCTCAGACTAGTGAATCCGTCAATTACACCGCAATGGCATCTGGTCAGTGAAAAAAGTTGCTCTTATCAAATTGATATTACAGGGCCATTGATTGCAGATTCACCTGAGCTTTTACTCGACATGGTGCAGCAAGACATGGGCATTGCATTACTGCCAACCTTTGCAGTCATAGAGGCTGTTCGTACTGGGCGATTGCACCGTATATTATCTGACTGGAGATCACCAAATATTGGTGTTTATACCTTATTACCATCCCGACATTTTATTGATGCCAAAACACGGGCATGGTTAACGTGGGTAGAGCAGCATATCTCTCCAAAAATTCAGAGTGATACAGAGTATTTTTTATAATCAAAACTTGATCTCAATACTTTAAGGAAAAAATAAAAAGGGAATACATCTGGTAAGTCGATAATCAACCAGATGTATCAAGTCATATTCGCTTTATTAAGCGCAACGTGACTGTAGATAAGAATTTGTATAATTAGATAGACTTTTTCGACCCAATATCTGACTGATATTTTGACTCGCTGTCATCAATTTATCTAAATCAATTCCTGTTTCAAAACCCATATGCGAAAGCAAATAAAAGAGATCTTCTGTCGCGATATTGCCAGAAGCACCTTTTGCGTAAGGACAGCCGCCAAGACCTGCTAATGATGAATCAAAAACACGAATACCTTGTTGTAAAGACTGATAAATATTGGCAATTGCCATGCCATAAGTATTATGAAAATGCCCAGCCAAAACTTTGCTATCAAGTTCAGCTAAACATGCTTGCCACACCTTTTGAACTCGATCTGGCGTCGCTGTCCCAATGGTTTCACCCAACGAGATTTCGTAGCATCCCATCTCATAAAGCTGCTTAACCACTTTTACGACTTGCTGTGGCTCAATTGCGCCTTCATAGGGGCAATCAACGATACAAGAGACATAGCCTCTTACTCGGATATTGTGCTGTTTGGCTGCTTGCATGATTTCGGAAAACTTTTCTAAGCTTTCATCAATAGAGCAATTAATATTTTTACGAACAAAGCTTTCAGAAGCAGCCGTAAATACAGCAACTTCTTTGCAGCCAACAGCAAGTGCTGTTTCAAAACCTTTAATATTTGGTGTGAGCAAACTCAAATTAAGATCATCTCGATGTGGCAATTGTTTAAATAATTCATCACTTTTAGCCATTTGAGGAACCCATTTGGCTGAAACGCATGAACCAACCTCGATCGACTTTAAGCCAGCATCTATTAAGTCAGTAATGAAATTTAAACGCTGCTCTAATGTGAGCGTCTGTTTCTCATTTTGAAGCCCATCACGAGGGCCAACCTCAACAATTTTGACAAACTCACTCATGCAACTTCCTCCTGATCAGGTTGAAATTCTACGAGTTCGTCTCCCGCTTTCACTTGATCACCGACCTGAAAATAAGCATCTAAAATAATGCCATCCTTCGGTGCTCGAATGGTGTATTCCATTTTCATCGCTTCAAGTGTCAACAGCACATCATCTTTTTTCACCGTATGGTTCGCACCGACTAGTAGTTGAGTCACGACACCCGGCATCGGAGCTTTAAGATGCCCTTGCTCATTTTGTCCTTCAGTCTGATTAAAATTTTGGCGGATATAATCAAATTTATAACTCTGGCCAGAGTGGAATAGAGTGATGCCTTGCTGACTTTGATTAAAAGCTAATTTATGTTGATTACCGTTAATCAGAATTTTGGCTATATTCGCATCAAGCAACTCACCTATGATCTGATAATGCTGACCATTAAATTCTGCGTTAAATCCTTGCTCAGCAGCTGAAAATTTAATCTGAATGCTGTTATCTAAATAATTTAATTTGATGCTGTGCTGGTAAGCGACATTACTCCGCCATAATGGCTGTGCCAACCAAAGCTGTTTTTGAGCTGATTTGTTATTTTGCATTTGGTTTAAAAACTCAATAAATGCAGTCGCAACAATAAACTCAGGTTTTATATTCGCAGGGCTAAACAAAAATCGTTCTTCACGCTGAATCAAATTTGTATCTAATTTGGCTTGTTTAAAAGAGTCACAACGAACAATCTTTTCAAGGAACGCGATATTGTTGCCTAAGCCATCCACATGAAATTGGCTAAGCGCATGTTGCATTTGAATTAAAGCAGCTTCACGGTTTTTGCCCCATACAATCAATTTTGCAATCATTGGATCGTAGAATGTAGTGATTTCATCGCCCTCAACAATTCCACTATCTACGCGGACGTATTGGTTTTGAGGTGGGTAGCGCAGATAATCAATTTTGCCAATTGCAGGCAAAAAGCCTTTTTCTGGTTGTTCTGCATAAATTCGTGCTTCTAAGGCATGTCCATGTATCTGCAATTCATCCTGCAACTTTGGCAACGGTTCACCATAAGCAACACGCAACTGCCATTCCACCAAGTCTTCACCTGTAATCATTTCGGTCACAGGATGTTCGACTTGTAGACGCGTATTCATTTCCATGAAATAAGCAGTACCGTCTTGTTCAACGATAAACTCAACTGTTCCCGCACCCACATAATCTACGGCACGAGCGGCATCGATTGCAGCCTGTCGCATAGCATCCAGTTTTTCACTTGGCATTTGTGGTGCTGGTGCTTCTTCTAGCACTTTTTGATGGCGACGTTGTACCGAACAATCACGCTCAAATAAATGAACATAATTCCCATGTGTATCACCAAATACTTGTACTTCAATATGACGTGGTTGAATCACATAACGTTCAATCAAAACATCATCATTGCCAAAGCTCGATTTCGCTTCGCGTTTACACGAAGCAAGAGAATGTAGAAAATCTTCGCTACGTTCAACGAGACTCATACCTTTACCACCACCACCAGCACTCGCTTTAATTAACACGGGATAACCAATTCGATCTGCTTGCTGTTTTAAAAATTCAGCATCTTGATTAGTTCCGTGGTAACCCGGTGTTAACGGCACACCAGCTTTTTCCATCAATGCTTTGGAGGTCGCTTTCAAACCCATGGCTAAGATCGCATCTACAGGTGGGCCAATGAAGCAAATATTGTGTTGCTGACAAGCGAGCGCAAACAGGTCATTCTCAGAAAGAAAACCATAACCCGGATGGATTGCCTGACTTCCAGTATCTACTGCCGCCTGAATAATACGATCAACCTGAAGATAGCTCTGAGTTGCAGGAGACTGTCCAATATAAATTGCCTCATCGGCGAGTTTTACGTGCTGTGCATTTGCATCTGCATCTGAATAAACAGCAACCGTCGCAATACCTAATTTTTTCGCTGTGCGAATTACGCGGCAAGCAATTTCGCCACGGTTCGCAATCAAAATTTTCTCAAACATGTCGATTGTCCTTAATTGTTGTTATTTAGAATTAGAAACCCATGCAGACTGCTGCTTATTTAAAAAGGCATTTAAACCTTCTTTCGCTTCAGCACCCTGACGGACTTGTGCAATATGATGTGCAGTTTGTTGTAGCAATACATCACTCATCGGTTGCTTACTCACCATATGAATCAACTGTTTAGATGCTGTTTGGGCATGTGGGCCACCGAGCAATAACGCATCAATCACATCTTGAACTTTCTGGTCTAAATGTTCAGCACCCGTTACTTCATGTGCTAAGCCAATTTGTTTGGCTTCGATTGCAGAAATACGCTCAGCAGTTAGAAAATAGCGTGAAGCTTGTCGCTCTCCAATTGCACGAATCACGTAAGGACTAATAGTCGATGGAGCTAAACCCAGTCGAACTTCAGACGTTGCAAATTTTGCTTCATGACTCGCGATACAAATATCACATGCCGATGCCAAACCCATTCCACCGCCAAAGGCAACACCATGTACACGAGCGATTGTGGGCTGCTTTAAAGTGGCCAATGCATGAAGCATCTCTGCCAATTTCAATGCATCAGCTTCATTTTCTGCTGAAGAAGCTTGACCCGCTTGCTTCATCCAATTCAAGTCAGCGCCTGCGGAAAAACTTTTACCACGGCCAGCTAAAACCACGACGCGAATATCATTACGGTTATTTAATGTGTTAAAGCAAGCATGAAGCTCCTCTATCACAACTGTATTAAAAGCATTGTGTAGTTCTGGTCGATTAAGCCAGATATAGGCAACCTGATCCTGTTGTTCGAGTTGTAAAAATTGATAGCTCATACAGACCTCTTACATACGGAACACGCCGAATTTTGTTGGTTGAATAGGTGCATTCAATGCAGCTGCAAGACTTAAACCCAAAACATGACGAGTTTGAGCAGGATCGATTACACCATCATCCCATAAACGCGCAGAAGCATAATAAGGATGACCTTGTTGTTCGTACTGATCACGGATTGGCTGTTTGAACTGATCTTCTTCCTGTGCAGACCATTCTGCACCTTTTTGTTCGATCTGATCACGTTTCAAAGTTGAAAGTACGCTGGCTGCTTGCTCGCCACCCATCACTGAAATACGAGAGTTTGGCCAAGTCCATAAAAAGCGTGGTGAATAAGCACGTCCACACATTCCATAGTTACCTGCACCAAAAGAACCACCAATAATCAGCGTTAATTTTGGAACATTAGCTGTTGCAACAGCCATCACTAACTTCGCGCCATGTTTGGCAATGCCTTCATTTTCATACTGACGACCCACCATAAAACCCGTGATATTTTGGATAAATAGCAAAGGAATATTGCGCTGAGTACAAAGTTCAATAAAGTGAGCACCTTTCTGCGCGGATTCAGAAAATAGAATGCCATTATTGGCAATAATTCCAACAGGCATACCATACAGGGATGCAAAACCCGTGACCAACGTTGACCCAAAACGCGCCTTAAATTCATCAAAACGAGAACCATCAACGATACGAGCAATCACTTCACGAACATCAAAAGGTTTTCGTGCATCACTTGGAACAACGCCATATAACTCTTTGGCATCGAATAATGGCTCATCAATTTGTTTACTTAGATCATTCGGCTTTTTATTTAGATTCGCAACGATGTTACGAGCAATTGCAATTGCATGTTCATCATTTTCAGCAAGATGATCAGCGACCCCTGAAAGGCGAGTATGAACATCACCACCACCTAAATCCTCACTGCTCACGACTTCCCCCGTCGCAGCTTTAACGAGAGGAGGACCACCTAAGAAAATCGTACCTTGGTTTCGAACAATAATGGTTTCATCTGACATCGCAGGCACATAAGCACCACCAGCAGTACAACTTCCCATGACCACTGCAATTTGTGCAATCCCTTGACTCGACATACGGGCTTGGTTGTAAAAAATACGCCCGAAATGATCACGATCAGGGAAAACTTGATCTTGCATAGGTAAATATGCGCCACCAGAATCCACCAGATAAATACAAGGTAAGTGGTTTTGTTCCGCAATCTCTTGGGCACGTAAATGCTTTTTAACTGTCAGTGGATAATAGGTTCCACCTTTGACCGTTGCATCATTGGCAACGATCATGCAAGTTACTCCATTGACTTGACCAATCCCTGCGACAACACCCGCAGCAGGAATATCATCTTCATAAACCTTATACGCCGCTAACTGACCAATTTCTAAAAAGGCAGTACCTACATCTATAAGTTGGTCAATACGATCACGAGGTAACAGTTTGCCACGCGCCAAATGTTTCTGACGCGCATTTTCACCACCACCAAGGGAAATGGATTGTGCAACCTGTTTTAAATCTGAAACCAAGGCGTTCATGGTTTGTTGATTTACTTTGAAGTCTTCGCTTCTTACATTAATTTTGCTTTGTAATTGGTTCATCAGATGCATCCTTATTTGTCGTTATTATTTGGTTTCATTAAACAGTTCACGACCGATTAACATACGGCGAATTTCAGATGTTCCCGCACCAATTTCATAAAGTTTTGCATCACGCCATAAACGACCTGTAGGGAATTCATTGATATAACCATTTCCACCTAAGGTCTGAATTGCTTCACCTGCCATCCATGTTGCTTTCTCAGCAGCGTATAAAATGGCACTTGCAGCATCTTTACGCAGACTCCGATCATGATCGGCCTTATCACAGGCTGCACCAACAGCATATACAAGTGCTTTACAAGCCAACCAAGTGGAGTACATATCTGCAAGCTTTCCTTGCATCAACTGGAACTCACCTAAAGCCTGACCAAATTGTTCACGTTGATGAATGTAGGGGATAACAACATCTAAACAGGCATCCATAATGCCTAAAGGGCCAGCACTTAATACGGCACGCTCATAATCCAACCCACTCATTAAAACTTTTGCACCGTTGCCTACTCCACCGAGTACATTCTCAATTGGTACTTCAACATTATCGAAAAATAGAGGGAAGGTATTTGAACCGCGCATACCGAGCTTGTCTAAATGCTTACCATGACTAAAACCTTTCATATCTTTTTCAATTAAGAAAGCCGTCATACCTTTAGCGCCAGCATGAGGGTCAGTTTTGGCATACACCACCAAAACATCTGCATCACCGCCGTTGGTAATCCACATCTTTGAACCATTAAGAACAAAATGATCACCTTTTTGTTCAGCGCGTAATTTCATACTCACCACATCTGAACCCGCATTTGGTTCAGACATAGCCAACGCGCCGACAAAATCACCTGAAACTAACTTAGGTAAATATTTTTGTTTTTGTTGTTCACTACCATTACGGTTAATTTGGTTGATACATAAGTTTGAATGTGCACCGTAGGACAGACCGATTGCTGCTGAAGCGCGAGAGATTTCTTGCAAAACAATAATATGCGCAAGATAACCTAAATTTGTACCACCATATTCTTCAGAAACTGTTAGGCCCAATAAGCCCATATCTCCAAACTTTTTCCACAGATGTGCAGGAAAGTGATTATCTTGATCAACTTGTTGAGCAATCGGTGCAATTTCTTTTGCACAAAATGCCGCAACTGAATCTTGAAGGGCAATTAGTGTTTCATCCAGACCAAAATTCAAGCTACGTAGGTTCATTGTGTTCATCCCATTGGTTATATTTGTTGTTCCATAAGCATTCTTGTGTGTGCTTATGAAGTACCATACAATGAATTTTTAAAAAAGTGAATAGAGATTCATAAATTGATTTACAATTCACTTTATTTGTTAGAGAATAAATTTCATGAGCTATAAACGATCATCTTTAATGCAAGAAAGAATGGAACAGAATCGTAAGGCGATTTTAAGTTCTGCTCGAAATCTAATTTCAGAAGGAGGGTTTAAAGACGCACAAATTCAAACGATTGCTGAGCAAGCAGGCGTTTCGAGTGGGTTGGTTTATCGCTACTTTGACAATAAAAGTCAGGTGCTGATCGAAGTTCTATCCGAAGCCATCAATACCGAACTACTGGTAATTGATGCGATTACGGAAAGTGATCTGACAGCCGAACAGAAATTGCATAAAGCGGTAGCAACTTTTGTAAAACGGGCACTGAATAGTCCCCAGCTTGCATATTCACTGATGTTTGAACCCGTTGATTCAACGGTCGAGCATGAGCGTTTTCGTGTTAAGCAGTTGATTAAACAGAGTGTTATTAAAATACTTGCTGATGGAAATGCGAGTGGTGAGTTTGTTTTAGAGGATTTGAACACTACAGCGCTATGTGTAGTTGGTGCCATGACTTTCGTTGTGGTTGAACCTTTAGACCCAGCTCAAAACACAAAGTTTGATCAGCAACATAAAGACTATTTTTCAAAACAGATTGCTGATTTTTGTGTAGATGCCGTAAGGAGAAAGCAGGCATAAGCAACAATTAAAACCACAGAATAGGCAGTTTGAAGAGTAGTTGCAGTTACAACAATTAGATGATGTAAGAACAGAATTAAAAAGAATCAAGGAGAATGATTCAATGCAACACGTACGGTTAAGCTATGCCTCTGGAACAAGTTCGCAGCCCTTATTAGGGATGACGATTGGAGAAAAATTTGATCAGGCTTGTCAGCAATATGCTGATCAAGAAGCGATTGTAAGTTCACATCAGAACAGACGGTTAACATATAGAGAATTACAGCAGGAAGTTGAGGCATTTGCCTGTAGTCTGCTGAAACTCGGCCTCAAAAAGGGTGATCGGCTGGCAATTTGGTCACCAAACTGTGTGGAATGGACTGTCACCCAATTTGCGGCATTTAAAGCAGGGATTGTTTTAGTTAATCTCAATCCAGCCTATAAAAGCCATGAACTTGAATATGTGCTCAATAAAGTCTCTTGTAAGGGCTTAATTATCGCATCTCAATTCAAAACAACAAATTATCAGGAACTTCTCACTAGAATTGCGCCAGAAATTAGCTTTTGTACGGATAAGATCATTCATGCTGAGCGTCTGCCATTCTTAAAATTTGTTATCAAAATTGATGAACAGCAACATACAGGGATTCATCGTTTTAGTGATCTGGTCACACCACCAACTGCCGATCAACTTGATCAACTCGATCTTGCAAGCCAACAACTACAATTCGATGAAACCATTAATATCCAATTCACTTCTGGTACAACAGGCAATCCGAAAGGAACCATGTTGACGCATCATAATATTCTAAATAATGGATATTTTGTCGGTGAGGGCATTCGCCTAACGTCTAAAGATAAAGTCTGTATTTCTGTGCCATTATTTCATTGCTTTGGCATGGTAATGGGGAATCTAGCATGTATTACACATGGCGCGACAATGGTATATCCATCAGCCGTGTTTAATCCATTAGATACATTAAAAACCATTCACGAAGAACGTTGTACAGCTGCTTACGGCGTACCGACGATGTTTATCGCAACATTAGAACATGAACAATTCAGTGAATTTGATTTATCAAGTTTACGTACAGGCATTATGGCAGGTAGTCCTTGTCCACGTGAAATCATGCAACGTGTGATCGAGCGTATGCATATGTCTGAAATTACAATTTGTTATGGAATGACAGAAACTTCGCCTGTTAGTGCTCAAAGTTCTGTCAACGATACCATTGATAAGCGTGTAAGTACTGTAGGTCGTGTACACCCACATGTTGAAGTCAAAATTGTTGACCTTGAAGGGCAAATTGTCCCGACAGGTACTTTAGGCGAATTATGTGTGCGTGGTTATTCAGTTATGGCTGGCTATTGGGGTGAAGAAGAAAAGACTCGTGAAGTGATAGACGCAGCAGGTTGGATGCACACGGGTGATATTGCAGAAATGGATGCTGAAGGCTTCGTTAAAATCAAAGGACGAATCAAAGATGTCGTGATTCGTGGTGGTGAAAATCTCTTTCCGAAGGAAATCGAGGATTTCTTATATACCCATCCCGATATTAGCGATGTCCAAGTGATCGGACTACCTGATCTTCGTTATGGTGAAGAATTATGTGCTTGCATCATTTTACATGAGCATCATCAGAGCGATGAAGAGAGTATTCGTAGCTTCTGTAAAGACCACATTTCACATAATAAAGTGCCACGTTACGTTAAATTTTTTAGCGAGTTTCCAATGACTGCGTCCGGCAAAGCACAAAAGTTTAAGTTACAGGAAATCATGCGTGCTGAATTGAACTTAACGGCGACCGTGTTTGACTAGGAAAACAAATAAACTATTGAAAGAATGTATTGAAATAGCTTGAACACAGGTAGATAAAAATGGCAAAAGATTTTAATAGCTCGAAAGTAGTCGATGAATATGATCAGCATATCCGTAAATTAATCCCGGGTTATGAAATGCTCCATCAACAAGTGGATGCTATTTTACAGTCAGTTTTACCCCCAAAAGCACATATCTTGATTGTGGGTTGTGGTACAGGTTACGAACTGGAATATCTACTTAAGAAACACCCTGATTGGATGTTCACTGCGGTCGATCCATCAGCAACCATGCTACAAAAAGCGCAAAAACTTGTTTCAGACATAGGAAAATCTGATCAAGTCTCATTTGTACATGGTGAAACCTCAGCTTTAGCCGATCAAGCTTGTTTTGATGCAGCACTTTCAATTCTTGTCGCACATTTTATTGCTGATGACTCAAAAAAGGCTTTCTTTCAAGAGATTTATAATCGTCTGAAAGACAGCGGACTTTTAATGAGCTATGACTTGATGACTTGTACCGATTCGCAACAATTTCAGGCGCTACAACATTTGTGTCAGCACAATGGACTGACATCAACCCAGTGCCAGAAAATGATTGAGCGTCTACATCAAGATTTTTCAACCGTTCGTTTTGATGAATATCAGCAATTATTACTCAAAACAGGCTTTGAGCATGTGTATTCCTATAGTCAGATTTTGATGTATCAAGGATTCATCGCACACAAAAAGCAATCGAATGCTTTAGTGATGCAAGATTCTAAAAATGTGGCTTTAACCCATCATGGAATAAAACATTAATACTAAAATTTAACTTGTAACTTTTTACCAAGCGTTTGATTGACAGTGGCTCATATTTGCCACTGCGAACTTCTTCTGCCTGCGAAAAGTGAAAATTCAAATTAAATAGGAGGTGAATCACAGATAAATCAATGTGTTGAGATTAAAAACAAGAAATGCAATGCGGTTAGGTATGACTGCAAAGGATACAAAGCAAACAAATAACGATCTTAAAAGAACTTAATGATCAGGAAAGAAGGAAGTTTATTTAAATGAAAAATTTCATTTTAACGGTACAGAAAAGTGTTTTGGCTCTATCCGTAGTGACTGTCATGTCACCTACATATGCAGCTTCTGAAAGTGCTGAAATAGAACAGCTACGCCAAGAGGTGAAAGAGCTAAGAGCGATGTTGCAACAGTATGTACAACAATCTACGCCTGTACAGACAGCGGCAGCACCCTCAACACCAAGTACGACTATGCCACAAACGGTTCAACCATTTACGCCTAAACTCAGTACAAAATCAGGTGCTGAAGTCAATTTGTATGGTTACATTCGTGCCGATGCCTCATATCAAGCTCAAGGTGCATCGAGTATGTATAACAATATCAGTGGTGTTCCACTAGAGGGTACACCTGAAGAGTCTCAACAAAAAGACCGCTTGCACACTACAGTGAGTGTGACACGTTTTGGTTTGAATTTTAAAACGCCATCTGCTCTAGGGGACGTAGGTGGAAAATTAGAAATGGATTTCTTCGGTGGGTCATCCCGTGATCAATTTCGTATTCGCCATGCATATTTGACCTTAGATAAATGGTTAATTGGTCAAACATGGTCAACGTTTATTGCACCTGAATATTATCCTGAAACCATTGATGCAGCGACTTATGTGGGTGGTGCTTTACAACGTTCTCCATTGGTTCGTTATAGCGATAAACTCTCAGAAAATACCAGTTTTGCACTAGCGGTTGAAGATCCAAAATATACAGCAACATCTGACCCCGACAATGAAATGCGCTTACCCGCATTTGTTGGACGTGTGAATCACAAATTTGACAATGGCTCGATGCTATCGGGACGTAGTTTTGTTGCTGAGAAAAAAACCAGTAATGACAATGAATGGGCATGGGGTGTAGGTTTAGGAGGTAAATATCAGCTCAATCCAAACACATTCTTAAAAGCAGACTACTACCACGTCAAAGGTGATGGACGTTTCCTGATGTGGACCAATAGTGGCTATGCAATTGATGACAAAAATAATATTCAAACCAATGAGTTTGACTCAATTTCAACGGGTATTACACATCAATTTAACTCTCAGCTTCGCTCAACATTGGGCTACGGCTATATGAAAGCTAAAGACAATAACGACTTTGCTCGTATCCAAAAAGATAATCCAAACCAAAACAAAGAGCTTTGGCAAGGTTGGATTAATGCCATGTACAACCCGTATAAGCCAATTACGCTGGGTATGGAATATGTCTACGGCGAACGTGAAACATTTGATGGCCGCTCAGGGACAGATAACCGCATCAATATGATGGCGAGCTATGATTTTTAATATAAGTAAGACCTTGAATAATATGTTTTTTCTTTAAGGTGCATTATGTCGTTTTAAATAATGATTAGGAAATTATCTCATTGAGGAGATGAAGAATGACAACAGTTAATGTAAATGCAGTAATTGATCAAGCAAAATTTACCCCATTTCACTGGACGATTTTACTCTGGTGCTTATTAATTATTATTTTTGATGGTTATGATCTCGTCATTTACGGTGTGGTATTACCGTTATTGATGCAAGAGTGGTCATTAAGCTCGGTTCAAGCGGGAATGTTGGCCAGTACCGCACTCTGTGGCATGATGTTCGGTGCCATGCTATTTGGCGCATTGGCAGATAAAATCGGCCGAAAAAATGTCATATTAATTTGCGTGACATTCTTTAGCGGTTTTACATTTTTAGGTGCATTTGCATCAAGTCCTTTCGAGTTTGGTATTTTACGGTTTTTAGCAGGTTTAGGTATTGGGGGAGTGATGCCAAACCTTGTTGCGCTAACTTCTGAATACGCACCCAAACGCATACGCAGTACTTTAGTCGGCACAATGTTTAGTGGCTATGCAATTGGTGGAATTCTTTCTGCACTTATCGGTAGTTATCTAGTCGAAAGTCAAGGATGGCAAATCATGTTTTTGATTGCAGGTATTCCTTTACTTTTATTACCAGTGATTTGGAAATTTCTTCCTGAATCTTTGACCTTCTTGGTTAAAACAGGAAAGACTGAACAAGCACATCGTATTATTCAAAAAATTTCACCAGAACAAACTATTACCAGCAGCACTCGCTTAACTTTAAATGATGATAACGTCCCAACAGGCAGCTCTGTCAAAGGTCTGTTCCAGCAAGGACGTGCATTCAATACACTGATGTTCTGGGTATTGTTCTTTATGTGCTTATTGATGGTTTATGCATTAAGTAGTTGGTTGCCAAAACTGATGCTTGCGGCAGGCTATTCACTTGGCAAGAGTATTTTGTTCTTACTTGCTCTCAATGTCGGAGCAATGATCGGTTCAATTGGTGGTGGTATTCTTTCTGATAAATTCCATTTAAAACCCGTCATTATGGGAATGCTAATGGCAGGCGTTGTGGCGCTCGTTGGCTTAGGATTTAACTCACCAGCTTATGTTTTATATGGTTTAGTTACTGTGGCTGGTGCTGCAACTATCGGTACTTCAATTCTACTTTATAGTTATGTTGCTCAGTTTTATCCACTTAGCGTCCGCTCAACAGGCATTGGTTGTGCTTCAGGTGTTGGACGGATCGGTGCAATTGTCGGGCCAATTTTAACAGGCATGTTACTGACCTTAAACCTTCCACATACAATGAATTTTGTGATGATTGCTATTCCAGCCATGATTGCAATCTTTGCGATTTTAAGCTTAAAGCGTCATAAGTTTGATGAACCAGAACATCAAGTGGAACAAATAAAAGTAAGCCTAAGTGAGTCGAGTAATGCTTAATCTAATTAGCAAAATTTAGTTCTTTAAAAGAAGAATAAAAAGCCCATTAAATATTTGATGGGCTTTTTAGCTATATAAGCAATAATACAATATAGATATGATTTTATTATTCAATTTTAAATTCCAACTCAGCAAAACAAAAAAAAGCATTCATAAATGAATGCTTTTTCTAATTTCAGATTTTAAATATTTAAATTTCAATCGCAACAGCCGTTGCTTCACCGCCGCCGATACACAACGCAGCAACACCTTTCTTCTTGCCTAAACGTTTTAATGCATAGATCAATGAAAGAATAATTCGGGAGCCTGTCGCACCGATTGGATGACCTAAAGCACATGCACCACCATGAATATTCACTTTCGCTTCATCAATTCCTAGTTCATAAATAGGCGCCATTGCAACCATCGCAAAGGCTTCATTAATTTCCCAAAGATCAACCTCATCCACAGACCAACCAGCACGATCAAGTACTTTTTGAATCGCGCCAATAGGGGCAACAGTGAACTCACTTGGATGTTGTGAATGACTTGATGTTGCTACGATTTTTGCAAGAACACCCAAATTCTTTGCTTGAGCATAATCTTCTGTCGTAAGCACTAAAGCTGCTGCACCATCCGAAATCGAACTCGAATTGGCTGCTGTAATCGTACCATCTTTGCTAAAAGCAGGTCGTAAGGTTGGTATCTTGTCGAGATTCGCTTTTAATGGCTGCTCATCTTGATCAATAACTTCTGTACCTTTACGTGTTTTAATTTCGACTGGAACGATTTCGCTTTTAAAATATCCTTCCGTAATTGCTGTCTGAGCCTTCTTGAGCGAAGAAATTGCAAAATTATCCATTTGTTCACGGGTGAAACCTTTGGTATTTGCCATATCCTGTGCAAAAGAACCCATTAGACGGCCTGTTTCAGCATCCTCAAGACCATCTAAAAACATATGATCTTTGATCTCACCATGCCCCATACGATAACCGCCGCGCGCTTTGGGTAAGATATACGGCGCATTGGTCATAGATTCCATACCACCCGCAATCACAATATTTGCGCTGCCAGCTTTTAATGTATCAGATGCCATCAATACCGCTTTCATTGCAGAACCACAAAGTTTATTGATCGTTACAGCACCAACATGATCTGGCAATCCAGCTTTACGCATTGCTTGACGAGCAGGGCCTTGTCCAATCCCTGCACTCAATACACAACCCAAAATCACTTCATTCACTTGATCAGGTGCAATACCTGCTCTCTGAACAGATTCTCGAATCACAGCTGCACCTAACTCAGGCGCAGTTAAAGATGACAAGCTACCTTGAAAACCGCCCATTGCAGTACGGCTACCAGATACAATCACAATTGAACTCATGTTTATATTCTCTTTAAATAACTTATAGACTTAAAAAAGCTCTAGAAAAACTAGAGCAATGTCATAACAAAATTAAGCAACTAATGATTTATTAAAAATTAATGGCACACCTGTAGCGGCTTTTATTTGCTCTAAGCTGACATCTTTGGCAAGTTCAATCAGTTCAACACCTTGTGCCGTAATATCCATCACGCCTAAATCACTAATAATTCGATGGACTACTGCTTGCCCAGTAAGCGGTAAACTGCAATTTTTCACAATTTTAGCTGTTCCATCCTTAGCGCAGTGTTCCATCAACACCACAACTTTTTGCACGCCAACGACTAAATCCATTGCGCCGCCCATACCTTTTACTTTTTTGCCTGGAATCATCCAATTGGCCAAATCGCCTTGTTCAGAGACTTCCATTGCACCCAAAATTGCAATATTCACATGACCACCACGAATCATGGCAAAAGATTCTGAGCTAGAGAAAAATGCAGCACCTGCACGCGCAGTAATCGTCTGTTTTCCAGCATTGATGAGATCTGCATCTAATGTTGCTTCAGTTGGAAACTCTCCAATACCAAGTAAACCATTTTCTGATTGAAGCCAAACATTCATATCTTTTGGAATATAGTTAGCAACAAGGGTAGGTAAGCCAATTCCAAGGTTGACATAAAAACCATCTTCGAGTTCTTGTGCGGCACGTTGTGCCATTTCATTACGAGACCAAGCCATTTATACCGCCTCCATGCTTAATGTTTTTTGTTCAATACGCTTTTCTGGGGTTGCATTCAAAATAATGCGATTGACATAAATTCCTGGCAAATGAATTTCATCTGGATCTAGCTCACCGATTTCAACAATTTGTTCAACTTCTGCGATGGTGATCTTGCCAGCCATAGCACATTCAGGATTGAAGTTTTTGGCCGTTTTTCGGAAAATCAAATTACCTGCTTTATCTGCTTTGTAAGCTTTAACCAATGCCACATCAGCTGTGAGTGATTCTTCTAAAATATAATTTTTGCCATGAAAAGATCGCTGTTCTTTGCCTTCAGCAATCAAGGTACCAACACCTGTTTGAGTATAAAAAGCAGGAATACCCGCACCGCCAGCGCGTAGCTTTTCAGCCAAAGTTCCTTGTGGAGTAAGTTCAACTTCTAGCTCACCATTGAGATACTGGCGTTCAAACTCTTTGTTTTCACCAACATAAGAGGAGATCATTTTTTTGATCTGTCTAGTTTGTAGTAAAATACCTAAACCGAAATCATCAACGCCAGCATTGTTAGAAATACATGTAAGTCCTTTGACACCACTTTGCTTTACTGCGGTTATCAGTTTTTCTGGTATTCCACACAATCCAAAACCGCCAACAGCAAGTGTCTGATGATCGAAAACAATCCCTTTGAGGGCATCCTCTGCATTGCTATAAACTTTATTCATTCTGTTGTTTTCCTTTTATCCCTTAGCATTTTTATTATTAGCACTTCGCTTTTTGATGTAGAAGTTGATTTTTTTAAAGGATTAATGAGGAAAATTAATAAATGATAGTTTTAAATGAAATACCATGTAGAAAACAATTAAATAAAAATTTGATTTATATAGATAAAAATTAAATTAAACTGGGTACCCTAAAAATCATCGGAAAAATAATTTAATTTTTAAAATTTATGCTGTAGTAAGGCATCTATGAATTGCTCTGAAATATTCGACATCTCAAAATTCTTTTTATAAACAATACCCACTGTTTTATGGATCGTTTCTGATTCAAGCTCAAGCAAAACATTCTGCTGTTGATCGATGTGTTTGGCAAAATGTCGAGGGATCGCACTTACCCCGATACCATGTGCCACAAAACTCGATAAAGAAGAGATTTGATGACATTCTACTTTCAGATCAAATTTCATCTCATTTCTCAGGCAGTTCTGCTCGATTAAATAACGAACAATCGAAGGCTTTTGTAAGGTAACTAATGGATTAGAAAAAAGCTGTTGCCAAGTAATAGCGCTCGAACTAGCGAGAGGATGCGACTTCGGTAGCAACGCTAAGAAGTCTTCTTCAAATAGCGCTTTAAACTCTAAACCCTCACTCAAATCAGGCTCAAAACAAATACCTATTTCAAAAATACCATCCTGAACTTTTTCAATGATTGTTTCATTTGGAATGTCATGGATGGAGAAATTAAGATTGGGATGTTGTATCAAAAAAGCATGGATAACTTCTGGTAAAATCGCATGGGTTACAAAAGGCATGGATGCGATACTCAGCGTTCCACGATTCAGTTTAAACCGTTGTTTAACGTCATTTTCCATTTCATCCCAATTTGCCAACAGCTTTTTAGCATAAGGAATGAGTGATTTTCCTTCTTGTGTGAGTTCTACACGGCGTGTATTACGATTAAAGAGCTTTCCGCCCAATTCATCTTCTAGACTTTTTATACTTAAGCTCAAAGCGGACTGACTCAAGTGCAGTTCAAGCGAAGCATTGGCATAATTTAAAGTACGTGCGAGTGCTAAAAATGCCTTTAGCTGCTTAAGAGTCATCGCTTTTCCTAATTAAATTATTGAATATGTCTAATTTATCGTAAAATTGAACTGAATGTTATTTTAGAAATTAATTTTCAAAGAAAAGTTGATCTATACAGCAAATAAAAACTCCCACAATCAGTAATTATGGGAGTTGGTTTAAAAGATTAGAGAAATTTATCTTTCTTTAGAAAAACTTACACTTTTAGTTTTTTTAGTCCACGGCTCACACCATTTTGTAATGCCAATTTGATAATTGGACCAATAAATGGCACACGACCTTTAAAGCTAATCGTATAGTCCAAACGACTACGATTATTTCCAAGATCACTAAATTTCATTATACCGCGATGTGCTTTGATTGGTGAAATACCACTCGTAATAGCATATTCGATCAGTTCATTTTCTATATAAACCAAATTGGTTTCGACAAATGAAGGCGCTAGTGGAATAGAAAGCTTGCGAGCAGAGCCAACGCCGTTTCGAGCATCTTTGCCATCACTCAAACGCGTTACTTTTGCTGGAGCGAAAAGCTTATTTAAATTTTCATGTTCGCTCAGAACAGCAAAAACTTTTTCTACAGGTGCATTAAATTCTTGGATGATTTTAATCTGTTGCATTTTTAGCATAACCAATTCCTTTTATTTTTTGACATGATGAATTGTCAATTTAAAAAATATTAGCATGCTTTGTAATTGTCAGACTATTGCTTTATCGGAAAAATATTAATCACAGCTGAGGTACTTGTATATCGTTTTAACTGTGAAATAGGCATTAGCGAGATTATAAAATGACAGGAAACCTATGAAAAATCAGCTACATACAAAACAAAAATATAGAATCCTTCATTGATTAAGCAAAAAATCTTCAATATATAGCTAAATCATGGCGAGATTGAAGATCTACATCGCTGAAATATGTCATAGAAGATGCTTGTTCAAATAACAAAAATTGTGAATACTCATGCCCGAAAAATTCAAGCTATATGATTTTCTTTTGGGGTTAGGCGACTACTGTGAATATATATCCATTTTCATTTTCTCATTTACAAAAAGCACTGTTGGCTGTTGGTTCATTTTCTTGCTTGGGACTTAGCTCAATTGCGGCACATGCTGAAGCTGAAAATGATATTCAACAGCTCGAAACCATCAAACTCACTGCTCAAGCCTCACAATCCGCTTATTATGCACCCACAGTGAATTTATCAGGATTTACTCAACAAAATCTTGCTGAAATTCCAGCATCAATCAACACGATTACAGCAACACAAATTGCTGATCAACATGCCAAAACATTAACTGACATCGTGAAAAATGATGCAGCAGTAGGTGATGGCTATGCACCGATTGGCTACTATTCAAATTTCATGATGCGTGGTTTTGCCTTAAATGCTGGTTCAAGCTATTTATTGAATGGGAACTTAATTCGTGGTGAACAAAACGTCGCCCTTGAAAATAAAGAACAAGTTGAAATTTTAAAAGGGATTAGTGCGATTCAGAGCGGTATGTCTACACCAGCTGGTGTTGTAAACTATGTTACTAAACGTCCTAAAGAGATTCGTGCTCTCACTTTAGAAACAGATAGTCAGGGTGGTTATCGTGTTGCAACAGATCTAGGTGGCTTCTTCGGACAAAATCAACAGTTTGGTTATCGTGTAAATATCGCGAAAGAAGAAATTCATCCATATGTAGAACATGCAAATGGGCAACGTTTATTCGGTTCGATTGCTTTTGATTGGAATCTTTCTGATCGCTCTAAATTAGAGTTTGATATTGAGTCACAACGCCAACGTCAGCGCTCAGTTCCGGGTTATCAACTACTTGATGGAAAAACTGTTCCTACTGGTGTCGAATGGGATCGCTTACTTGGTCATCAAAGTTGGAGTAAACCAGTTACCAATGAAAGTTTAAATGCTAACCTCAAATATCTTTATAAAATCAATGATAGCTGGATAGCAAACTTATCTGCTTCGCAAAGCCGTGTGGTCGTTGATGACTATTCAGCATTCCCGTGGGGTTGTTATAGTGAGATTTGTGAATTTACAGGTTTAGGCAATACCTTTGATCAAAAGGGTAACTACGATATTTATGATTTCCGTAGCCCAGATGATAGCTATCTCACTAATCAGTTCAAGGCGGGTTTAAACGGTAAATTTAATACTGGCACTGTGCAGCATACACTTAGTCTCGATTTAACGAATAGTTATAAGCGCCATGCACAACATGATCCGATCAATGAACTGGTTGGCACAGGAAATATTTATACCAATACGGTGAATTACAGTCCTACAGATGTTGCTTTAGGTAATCGCTATAAATCATTAGATAGTCAACAAACTGCTTTGAACCTACTTGATCAAATCGACTTTAATCGCGAATGGTCTATGCTAGTAGGTGGAAAACTGTTGCATTTAAATGAAAAAGCATTTGATGCGGAGGGTAGTACTATTCGAGACACGGATTTAAATCGCTTCTTACCACAGTTCGCCATGATGTATCAGCCTTGGGAACACACTCATCTATATGCTTCCTACGCCAAAGGTTTAAGTGATGGCGCCCAAGCGCCATGGTTTGCAAATAATGCATACGCAACCTTAGCACCACTCCGTTCTAAACAATTTGAATTAGGCGTAAAACAAGAATGGCAGTCTTTGCTCTTCACTGCGGCATTATTTGACCTAAGACAAGATCATCAATATACCAATACGATGGGTGATTTTGTCTCAGAAGGGAAGCAAAATAATCTTGGTTTAGAATTAGGTCTACAAGGGCGTGTAGGTCAAAACTTAGATATTAGCTCGACGCTGGCATTGACACGTTCGCGTTTGAAAGACTTAGACGTAATAAACTATCAAGGTCATCAAACACAAAATGTACCTAAAGTACGCTTTGCCACGCATCTTTCTTATCAAGTTCCGCAGTTTGAAGGCTTACGTCTATTAGCGGGGATGCGATACAGTAGTAGTAAATATGCCAATAAGACAGGAACAGTAAAAGTTTCTGGTTATAGTGTCTTTGATGCTGGTGCAGCTTACAACTTCAATGCTTATGGCTATGAAAACACGTTAAGACTCAATGTAGATAATCTTTTTAATAAAAAATACTGGCGTGATGCTGGTAGCTTCTTTGGCGATGATTATTTATTCCTCGGCGCACCGAGAACAGCTCAACTATCTTGGACTGTTAACTTCTAAAAAACTCAACTTTAATCTGTTTAAAACTGTCTGAGTGTTTCGCTCAGACAGTTTTTTTGTATCCATAAGAAACTTAAAAAAACCCTTAAAGTAAGATATTCATTATTTATGAGTGAAGGGATGTTAAAATCAAATCGCGCAAAGCAAATAACATAATCAATTTAAAAAGATCACATCACAAATAACTCTAAAAGGTATCTATACAATGAAGAAAATTATCTTAACAACGTCTATCGGTTTAACTACGTTATGCATGATAAATCCAGCCTATGCAATTGATGCGAAATACAGAGCTAAACTTGAGCGCTCTGGATGTACACAAGTTTCTGAGATGCAGGGTTGTGACATCAATAAATCTAAAGCAGAAAATGCAAAAGCTGGATTTTTAAATAATACAGTAATAAATACAAACTCTTATACTGGAATTTGGACTGCAAAAAATTCAAATACAGGCCAAACAGTAGCAAAAATTCACGTTGATCATAATCAAAAGGTTTGGGTCAACGGGCAGGAGGTAAAAGCCAAAACGAGTGATGGTGGATTAATATTTAAACAAGGCTTTATTACTTTCAAGCTAGAAGGAGATCCTAAACACCAAAATGAAAGTGTTTGGCATGATTCCGATGCACAGACATCTGGACCAATTCTAAAGACCAACTAAACTAGAAAATTAAGCCGTTAAAATAAAATGAGTTTTAATGGCTTTAAAAACTATCTCATTCACAATAAAAAATTCTAGTTATAAATCGTCGTAGAAAATAATCATTCTTTGCTCATAACTTATCTTCCATAAATCAATTAAAAAAATACTCTACTTTTCACGTTCTATTAATAAATTTCACATCATGAATTTCATTCATCTTTGACTGAGACAATATCATTTTTATTCATGTATTGATTCGGGTATAAATTACAACAAGAAATTTAAGTTATCTCTCAAACATTAGGTAGTAGATCAAAATGAGTAAAGAATTTGCATTTACGATAAAAAGCATTTGTTTCGATGAAAACTATCATCCGTCAAACAATACGCGTATCACAACAAACTTCGCTAATTTAGCGAGAGGGGCAAGTCGTCAAGAAAACTTGCGCAATACACTACAAATGATTAATAACCGTTTCAATTCGTTAGCACATTGGGACAACCCAAATGCTGATCGTTATGCACTTGAGCTTGAAATTATTTCAGTAGATATAGATGTAGAAGGCAAGGGTGAGACATTCCCGACAATCGAAATATTAAAAACAAATATTCTTGATCGAAAAACCAATAAACGCATCGATGGTATCGTTGGCAATAATTTTTCATCTTATGTTCGTGATTATGATTTTAGCGTATTACTGCTAGAGCATAACAAAGATCAAGCGACATTTAGCACGCCTGAAAATTATGGCGAGCTACACGGTAAGATTTTCCAATCATTTGTAAACTCAGAAACTTATAGCAACAACTTTAATAAAGCACCTGTTATTTGTCTCAGCGTTTCAACAACGAAGACTTATCATCGAACTGCAAACCAACACCCGATACTCGGTGTCGAATATGAGCAAGATGCATATTCATTAACAGATGAGTATTTTGCAAAAATGGGCTTAGAAGTGCGCTATTTCATGCCTGCAAATAGTGTTGCACCTTTAGCATTTTATTTCCGTGGTGATTTGCTCAATGATTATACCGATCTTGAATTGATCAGCACCATTAGCACAATGGAAAGCTTCCAGAAGATTTACCGTCCAGAGATCTACAATGCAAATTCTCCAGCAGGTAAATGTTATCAACCAAGCTTGAAACATCAAGATTACTCATTAACACGAATTGTTTACGACCGTGAAGAGCGTAGCCAATTGGCTGTTAAGCAAGGCAAATTTACAGAAGAGCAGTTCATCAAACGGTATCAAAATATCCTTGATCAATGGGCTGCAAATTACGCTGTTGTATAACTTAGTATAGACAAGATTTTTATTATGAAACGATTATTACCGACTTCAACTGCTGGCAGCTTACCAAAACCATCTTGGTTAGCTGAACCTGAAAAACTTTGGTCTCCTTGGAAATTAGAAGGAGAGCAGTTGATTGAAGGCAAACAAGATGCACTACGTTTGTCATTACAAGAGCAATTACATGCTGGTATTGATATTGTTAGCGATGGTGAGCAAACCCGTCAGCATTTTGTTACGACCTTTATTGAACATCTCAATGGTGTAGACTTTGAAAAGCGCGAAACTGTAAGAATCCGTAATCGTTATGATGCTAGCGTTCCATCAGTTGTAGGTGATGTATCTCGCCAAAAGCCTGTTTTTGTTGAAGATGCTAAGTTTTTACGTCAACAAACCAATCAACCGATTAAATGGGCGCTTCCTGGGCCTATGACTATGATTGACACGCTGTATGATGGTCACTATAAGAGTCGTGAAAAACTAGCTTGGGAATTTGCGAAGATCCTGAATCAGGAGGCTCGTGAATTAGAAGCTGCTGGTGTTGATATTATCCAGTTTGATGAGCCAGCATTTAACGTGTTCTTTGATGAAGTGAACGATTGGGGAATCGCAACTTTAGAAAGAGCGATTGAAGGCCTAAAGTGTGAAACTGCGGTTCATATTTGCTATGGTTATGGTATCAAAGCTAATACAGATTGGAAGAAAACTCTTGGTTCTGAATGGCGTCAATATGAAGAAGCTTTTCCGAAGCTACAACAATCTAATATCGACCTGATCTCGTTAGAATGTCACAATTCACGCGTACCAATCGATCTACTTGAACTCATCCGAGGTAAAAAGGTGATGGTTGGGGCGATTGATGTAGCAACCAATACTATTGAAACACCAGAAGAAGTTGCAAATACTTTGAGAAAAGCACTTCAATTTGTAGATGCGGATAAGCTTTATCCTTGTACAAACTGTGGCATGGCGCCGTTGTCTCGTGACGTTGCGAGAGGTAAATTAAATGCCTTGAGTGCTGGTGCAGAGATTGTCCGTAAAGAGCTATTGGGCAATTAACTTAACCTCTAAGTGCGTAAATAGTTAAGTATTTGATACATATAATCAAATGCTTAACTCTATGCATAACTTAGACAAAATAAGCTTTAATAGCGCTTATTTAAATGATGTAACATGAAGTAATCGTATCGCTAAATTTGAAAAAGATACGATTCAATTTAGGAACAATGTGATGATTGAAGCAACTGACTTTAGAAATGCAATGTCTTTGTTAACAAGTGCAGTAAGTGTTGTGACTACTGCAGGCATGTCTGGTCGTTACGGTTTCACTGCATCCGCTGTGTGCAGCGTGACAGATACACCTCCAACATTATTGGTGTGTATGAATCTTGCTTCTAGCTCACATGTTCACTTTGTCGATAATAAAATACTCACCGTTAATGTGTTAGCCGCTCACCATGAACATATGTCTAAAGTATTTTCTTCAAGATTAAGCCCAGAAGAACGATTTAAACATGGTATTTGGACTGAATTAGAAACTGGTGCGCCAGTTTTAGATGATGCTTTAGTAAGTTTTGATTGTGAAATTGATCAAATTCAAGAAATTGGAACACATAGTATTTTTATGTGTCGGATTGTAGCGATAAAACAGAGTCTTCATGATCAAAGCCTAGTTTACTTTAATCGTGCTTATCATCAAGTTGGACAGACAGAAGTTGTTTAAACAATTGTTTATATTGTTAAAATATTATTTGTAATCAAGCAAACAATCTCTGAGTTACCTCTAATCTCTAACAAATCAACAGCAGCCTATATTCACCCTCATTTTCTACGGGCGCTCTATGAACACAAGGTAATACGTGTTGAGTAGGATGATCAACAGCCAACCGCCAAAGATTTCCTAGACCTAAATTTATCGGTTTTGCATCTGGTTTAGGCTGATAATGCAAATCAAAAAAATTTTCCTCTAGAAAGTTTTCAAATTCAGTTTCAGGACCATCATATAATGCCTTAAGTTTATTTCTAATCTCAGGTATACAAACTTTTTGTTGAACCTGACTATTAGGAATAATATCGCTTGCAGCACCGTAATAAGTGCATAAAAAAGTGTCTGTTTCTATTGGTGATCGATCAATATGGTATGAATATACATCAGTAGAAATGAAATCTAACTCGTTATCACGTTCGTAACATTTGAGTAAATTTAAAGAAGGAGAGGCTCCAAAATCAGTAAGATAATGTATATCTTTTAAAATAATTTCTCTCGCTAAATTACCATCTTCTGAAAGCTGTAATTCTAAAAGATCTTCCTCAGAAACTTCAGTAATATCTTCTTTTAAATCAAGTTTATTAACAATTTCTTGAAAATCACCAACCAAGTATCTTGACCAGCAAATAGCATTCATATCTCCATGAAAACTTGTTTCTATAAGCTCGGAAAAAGAAGATACTGTGCCAACTTGAGTATTCCCAGACAGCGGATTTGACATACTTGAGTGAATTAAATGATAGATCTTGTCTCATAATACACTGAAACTGATACAAATCCTGCATATGTGAAGGTTTCTAAAAACTAGAAACTTTATTTTTCTAAATACTCGGCTGATAAAGGAATGAAGTACGTAGTTGTAGATGTGAAGCTACAAATGCCAGTTGAGTTACATTATTTCGTATAATGTAGCCGAAGA
>NZ_AXCD01000014.1:0-87439 GCF_000475335.1 Acinetobacter sp. COS3 | reverse complement strand
TCAGGTTCAGGTTCAGGTTCAACACTAGCCACTTCTACAGGTGCTGCAAACTGTTTTTCTTGACGTACATCTGAAGCAAGCTGCTGATTTTGCTGGTCAAGTATCTGCACTAAAGGTGCCGCCTGAACAGTCACCTCGTTTGAATGCATAGGCCTAAATGCAAGCATTCGTAAAACACACATCTCGAAACCCTGCTCTTGCGTGACCGCTAATTGCAAATCAGCACGCCCTTTGCAAGCGATTTGATAATACAGTTGTAGGTCTTGTGCAGAAACAAGCTTCGAAAGCTGTAGGATTTTTTGATTGATTTCTTCACTATATTTAAGCGCTAAATCAGGTAGGTACTGCAACAACGCCAACTCATGAAGCGTTGAAACCAATTGATCCAAAACTAAAGATACATCTAAAGCTTGCTGTCTAAATTGCAAAAGCAGCTGACTCACTCGTGCTTGCTGATTTTGATGAATCGCGAGAATCAAGTCATAGATAATCGTTCGATCAATCAGACCTAACATATCTTTAACATCTTGATGGTGTACAGCGCCCTGACCATAAGCAATCGCTTGATCTGTCAGTGACAGTGCATCACGCAGCGACCCTTGTGCAGATTCTGCAATTTGCCAGATGGCATCTTGATCTGCATCAATATGCTCTTTATTTAAGATCGCCGTTAAATGTTCGGTAATTTCATCTACCGCCAAAGGACGTAGAGTAAATTGCAAACAACGAGAAATCACCGTAATTGGTAACTTCTGAGGATCAGTTGTCGCAAATAAGAATTTTACATGTTCAGGTGGTTCTTCTAATGTTTTCAATAAGGCATTAAATGAATGCGTTGAGAGCATGTGCACTTCATCGATCAAATAAACTTTGAAGCGACCTTGAGTTGGAGCATATGGAACATTATCAAGTAACTCACGCGTATCTTCTACCTTGGTACGCGATGCCGCATCAATCTCGATCAGATCAATAAAACGACCTTCATTCACGGCTTTACAAGTTGCACAAACTTCACATGGTGTTGAAGTTACACCAGTCTCACAATTCAAACACTTGGCTAAGATACGAGCAATCGTCGTTTTACCGACACCACGCGTTCCTGTAAATAAGTAAGCATGATGCAAACGACCACGTTCTAATGCACTCGTTAAAGCACGAGAAACATGGTTTTGCCCCACTAACTCATTGAAATTACGTGGTCTGTATTTTCTTGCAAGTACTTGATACATGTATGCTCCTTATTGCAGCTTAAGCATACTGTTTTTTCGAAAGAGCTGTAAATGAATACATGTTTAATTGATCAAGATTAAATACATTCGATTACTTTCAAGGACAATTGCTCAGCAAGCTGACATCAAGCAAGACTTGCACCTGTTCGCAACTCAAGGGAAAATAGCCCCTAATTTTTTATGTTGTTGGTTTATTTCCCATGTCTCAATCTTTAGCGGTTTTAGGCGGCATTACCGCAAAACAATTTTTAAATGAATATTGGCAAAAAAAACCATTACTCGTTCGCAATGCGATGCCTGAAATTATTGGCTTATTAGAACCTGAAGATGTGCAAGAACTTGCACTTGAAGAAGATGTCACTGCACGTCTGATTCGTCAAAAAAACAAGAACCCAAATGAGTGGCATGTCAAATCATCACCGTTGACCAAGGGTGATTTTCAAAAACTACCAAATTTTTGGACTTTGCTCGTACAGGCAGTAGATCATTACTCCTTTGATATTTCAGAGCTTTGGAAAAAATTTCCATTTATTCCCCAATGGCGTCGTGATGACATTATGGTGTCTTATGCACCTAAAGGTGGATCAGTGGGTAAGCATTTTGACTTTTATGACGTATTTTTAGTTCAAGGACATGGTCATCGCCGCTGGCAACTTGGACAGATGTGTGATGAATCAACTCAATTTATCCCAGATCAGCCTTTAAAACTATTGCCAGAAATGGATATTCAATTTGATGAGGTTCTTGCCCCAGGTGACTTGCTCTATGTACCTCCAGGACTGTCGCACTATGGTGTTGCTGAAGATGATTGTTTAACGTTCTCATTTGGCTTTCGTATGCCAAATCTATCTGAAATGATTGATCAAGTGAGTGATAAATTTGCAGAGAACACTTTACTTAAAAATCCACTTGCAGATATTGCACGTCAGCAAACTGCACATATTGGCGAAATCAATGAAGTCGAATTTTCATATTTAAAAACACAGCTATTAGATTATCTAACCAAAGCACCTGAGTTCGATGCTGCCATCATGGCATATATGAGTGAATCAAGTTATCCAAACAACATTCCTGAACCTGAAGAAGTTGAAGCAAATGATCTAAGTGAAATCATCGGTACGGGTTATAAATTAATACTTGAACCTGCATCAAGATTACTTTATCGCATGCAAAATGGTTCTTTAGATTTTTGGGCAAATGGTGAAAACGTTTGTATTTCAAAACCGTTTGCAAACCAATTAAAACGTATCGCTGATGGCGAAAATATCGCTTTAGATGAATCATTCAATGATGATGCAGTATTAGAAGACATTGCCATGCTACTCAACAATGCTGTTGTGATGTTGCTACCACCTCAAGAGTAAACGATTTACCAATACTTCTAATATCAATGGTTCAGGTTAATTTACTTAACTGCGATAACGAGACCTACTGATATTAGAAGTAAATTTTTCCAACGATTACATTTTAATTATTGAATAAGATATCGAATTTAATAGACTCATTTACAACAACTTAAAAAACATAAATTACATCAAACCATTCTATTTACAATAACGGAGAACGCTTGTGTTAAAAAAAGCATTATTTTGTTCATTTGTTGCTTCCTCTCTTTTCCTTCAGACAGCTCAAGCTTGTACACGTGCTGTTTATCTAGGAAATGATAATCACATTATTACAGCACGATCGATGGACTGGAAAGTTGATGTCGGTACAAACTTGTGGATTATGCCAAGTGGCGTTAATCGCGATAGTAATGCTGGTCCTAAATCACTTAAATGGAAATCAAAATATGGCAGCGTGATTGCCTCTGGATATGATATTTCTACAACAGACGGGATGAACGAGGTTGGATTAGTTGCCAATGTTTTGTGGTTAGTTGAATCTGAATATCCTGATGCCAAAAAATCAAATAAACCTCAACTCAGTATTTCTGCATGGGCGCAATATGTTCTTGATAATTATGCAACAGTTTCTGAGGCTGTAGCAGCTTTAGAAAAAGAACCGTTTGTCCTCATTACTGACAATGTACCAGGTGAACAACGATTAACTACCTTGCATTTATCATTATCTGACAAGACTGGTGATAGCGCGATCATTGAATACATCAATGGAAGACAAGTCATTCACCATAATAAAAAATATCAGGTAATGACGAATTCACCTATATTTGACCAACAACTTGCGCTAAATACATATTGGAAACAAATCGGTGGCACAGTCATGCTACCCGGTACTAATAGAGCTTCAGACCGTTTCGCACGAGCATCATTCTATATCAACGCCATTCCTAAAAACGATAACTCTAAAGAGGCACTCGCCTCCGTATTCAGTGTAATTCGAAATGCATCAGTTCCTTTTGGATTAAATACTGAAGAAGAACCCAATATCTCTTCTACACGCTGGAGAACGGTTGCTGATCATAAACAGCAATTATATTTCTTTGAATCTGCTGTATCTCCAAATGTTTTTTGGGTAGATTTAAAGAAAATCAACTTTAAAGATGGCGTAACGCGTAAGCTTGATTTAGGAAAAGATCAGCAAAATACATTTGCTGGTGATGCGACTGATCAATTTAAAGCATCAAAACCATTTGAATTTCTTGGGCCACAGTTACATCATTAAAGCGTTAAATTGAAAATAAACTTGAGAAGTGAAATATGAAGAATGTAATTTGTTTGCTAAGTCTTTGCGTCATGATGGCGGGTTGTGCAAATATGCAAAATACAACAACACCATCGACGACGATTGATCACCTTGCTACTGCGGGTTCATTGAACTGTAAATCAAATGAGTTATGTCCAAATGTCGTTGTTGAATGGGACAAACAGCAAAAAGATAAATTACATCTCGACGTTGCATTAACAAGTACGTATCAATATTACGACATCAATGGTTTAACTTTTTTTGTTGATGGTAAATCCTTTTCTTATACTCCAGCTGGAAAAACTGAGCAAAAGTATATTAACCGTTTAATTCCAAAACGCTCTTCTAATTCATTTAGCCTTCCAAGTGCGTTTTTAATAGAACTTAGAAATGCTAAAAATGTAGAACTTGCGATTGCAACGGATAAAGGCTCAATAAAACGTTCTGTTTATACGCCAACGGAACAATCTATGCTCTATCAAAACTTTGCTCGTTTAATTTCTGAACTTTCTAATAAATCTGCGAAGTAAAATAATTTTAGTCTTCAACGCTCGTTATTTATTTCAATGTAGATAACGAGCACACTATAAATCAGTACTCAAAAATCACAATAAACCCTATCAATATAGCAGTTATCCGCCTAAGCCATCTAAAATATGTAAATAAAATGGTTTTTATTAGAACAATCAGTTTTTACATTATTTTAATTACTTCCAATTATTCATATTGTTAATTTTATCAAAGAACTACGACTGGAAATTTCAAAGTCAATTCAATAAATATTGTTAGTTTTCCCTAGGATATTTTATAAATACCATGTAAAATCGCTGCCAAAATCGCATGACAGGATGCAAAACCATGCTCTGCTGACGATGAGCAAACTCGAGGCTAAGTATGTCAAAAAAAGAAGATATTATTAACACAGCATTAAAACTTTTTAATTCACATAGCTATAATTCGATTGGGGTTGATCGAATTATCAGTGAGTCAGGCGTTGCCAAAATGACTTTCTATAAATATTTTCCATCTAAGGAAAAATTAATCGAAGAATGTCTACTACAACGCAATATTAATTTACAAACCTCTTTGAATGCCGCTTTAGCTGAATGTGATCCTGAAGATCCATTAGGACAATTAAAAGCCATTTTTGAATGGTATAACGCATGGTTTCTTAGCGAAGACTTCAATGGTTGTATGTTTCAAAAAGCATTAGATGAAGTTATTAAAATCTATCCTTCTACGCTTGAACCTGCGACTCAATATAAAATTTGGCTTACAGCACTTGTTCAAAGACTATTAACACAACTTGGTATTCAGAATCCGACTCACTTAGCGACATTGATTGTAAGTATTTTGGATGGCATGACGATACAAGCCCATGTGAATAGACATTCAGTTGAAATGGATCAGTACTGGACACGAGTTGAACATTTAATCAATTATGAGAAGGCGTTAGCTTAAACAGCAACGCTTTTTTCTTGTTGTAAAATCAATTTATCTATATGCTGACTACAAGAAAAAAACAAAGCGTGATTTATAGTTATTATTGTGGCTCACGCTTGCGTCTGAGTTGGAAAGAATAATAAAAATTATTACCCTCTGGCGGTCGTACAAATTGCACATCCCGATCCTTTTTATGCAGACAGATCGTTCTGTCTTGTTTTTAATTATATACCCTTTTTATTAAATCACAACTACTTTTTTAATTTTTTTATATTTGTTAATTAAATTAACCACATAATTTTATTGATAAGTAAAATTTAACAATATAGTTACATTGCAGCATTCTTCAAAAACACATCACGGCTTAAAACAGTTAGTCAAAAAACTGAAGCAAATCACACTTCATAGGGAAAAAGTAAAATATTAAACACTATTGAGATTAATTATCATTTTTACTTATATATCTTTTCATTAAAAACCATTGCAATTATTCAGTTTTACTACATTTTTTCTTTTCAAGCATTTTATACTACACTTTGGTCGTAATTTTGGGAGGTGAACATGCAAAAGGGTCTTGAGATTGAAGCAATGAGGGAGTCAGCAGGCTCAATTGTTAATGTACTTAAATCTCTAGCAAATACAGATCGTTTGATCATCTTGTGTCATTTAGCCAAACAGGAATTAAATGTTTCTCAAATAGAGGAACTTACGCAAATTTTCCAACCGACTCTATCACAACAACTGATGATGCTTCGCAAAAGTAATGTGGTTGCAACACGTCGTGAAGGTAAACAGATTTTCTACTCTATTAGCGATCCAAAACTACGCGTTGTTTTGACTACACTATATGAAAATTATTGCCCTAATATTTAATTGTTTAGGAAATTGCATACTAATTTTAAAATTGGATCACTTTTTTCTGCATAATGTATTTAGGATTTTATAATTTAGATCATCGTGCATGAAAAAATTAAATATAAAAATATCGAATATATTTCCTGCCATACAATGGTTAAAGCACTATCAATACAATAGTTTTAAAGCCGATCTAATTGCAGCACTGATCGTACTTGCAATGCTCGTCCCTCAAGGAATGGCTTATGCCATGCTGGCAGGTTTACCTCCAGTCATGGGGATATATGCAAGTATTCTTCCCATGATTATTTATGCTTTTACGGGAAGTAGCACCACTCTCTCAATCGGACCTGTCGCAATTATATCAATGATGGTATTTGCGACACTGAATCCGCTCTTCCCTGTGGCATCAGAGGCTTATATAGAAGCCGCTTGTTTACTCGCGATATTAGTGGGAATTATTTCCTTTATTCTCGGTATTTTCCGTTTTGGTTTTCTCATTCAGCTGATTAGCCATCCTGTGATTCAAAGCTTTATTATTGCTTCCGCATTACTGATCGCGCTTGGACAGTTAAAGTTTTTATTAGATATCCCTATAAAAGCCAACAATATTCCAGAATTTATCTTATCTCTAGTACAAAATATTCATCAACTCAGTTTTCTGAGTATTAGCTTCAGCCTTGTGGCTATTTCAATGCTAATTCTCTTACCTAAAATCGTTCCAAGCAGTTTTATCGCAAAAACGACACCACTTGTATTGGTAATAAGCTCTATTGTTATGGTTTATCTGACCAGTTTTGATCAGCATGGTTTAAAAACAGTTGGCGTGATTCCAACGGGATTACCTAACTTTCATTTTCCAACCTGGGATTTTGCGTTAGTACAGAAATTACTGCCAAGTGCATTCATGTTCGCTATGATTAGTTTCGTAGAGTCTTTGGCAATCGCACAAGCCACAGCCTTGCAAAAACGTGATGACTTAAATAGTAATCAAGAACTTATCGCTTTGGGGCTTGCAAATATTGCAGCAGGTATTAACTCAGGTTTTGCAGTTTCTGGAAGCCTATCCCGTACAGTTGTAAATGCAGATGCGGGAGCCAAAACACCCATGGCGGGTGTTTTATCTTCTTTATTTATGATTGCAGTTAGTCTTTATTTCACAGGGCTATTTCAAAATTTACCATTAACTGTTTTAGCTGCAACGATCTTTGTCTCGATTTGGAAATTGGTTATCTTCACTCCTTTTTATGAAACATGGAAATATTCTAGAGCTGATGGACTTGCCATGATTGCAACCTTTTTAGGTGTAACATGTATTGATATTTCTACTGGGTTAATCATTGGGATCGTCTTAACTTTTATTTTATTGTTATGGCGGATCAGTCGCCCACATATTGCCGTCATTGGTCTGATTGAAGGAACGCAACATTTTAGAAATGTCTCTCGTTATGACGTTGTCACCATTCCAACCATCGCATCCTTTCGTGTAGATGAGAATCTCAGCTTTTTAAATGCGCATGTGCTCAAAGGCTATATCATTACAGAGTTAAGTCATAACAAGGCTGTTAAGCATGTTGTGATTAACTGCTCAAGCATTAGCAATATCGATCTTAGCGCACTTGAAATGTTAGAAGAACTTAATAGAGAACTCTTGATTTTAGATATCAAATTACATCTATCTGAAGTCAAAAGTCCTGTAATGGATCGCTTAGTAGACTCAAAACTGATTAAGGAACTCGCAGGACAAATTTTCCTGTCACATTACCAAGCAATTCAATGCCTTTCATCAGAAAGTACTGTTTGAACTTTTATTTTGAGCGTATTTTTTTTACACAAAAGGATATGATTGATTTTTATAAAATACTTTTAAAAACATTATGTTATTTTTTACAATATTTTTAAAATAAATAGTCATCAAAAAAAATTTCAATATTCGTAGCGCTTGGGTATAGAATACGGCGCTTGTTTAACCTTAAACCGTGCATAGGTTTGTAAGGCCTTTATATGTTTAGTGTATTGTCTCACTTAAGTCTAGTTAGCAAAATTATTATCGCTATTATTTGGGGGATTGGCGTGGCTTTGCTGTTTCCTAACGTTACACCTTATCTTAGTTTATTAGGTGAATTATTTATTAAAGCGTTGAAATCGGTTGCCCCTATTCTCGTTTTTGTTCTTGTGCTTTCTTCAATTGCCAATTTCCAAGTTGGACAGAATTCTAATTTAAAACCAGTGATGGTGTTATATGTAGCAGGTATGCTTCTTGCCGCTTTTAGTGCGGTGATTGCGAGTATTGTTTTTCCTAGCCAGCTGTTCTTACACTTAGCAGCCCAATCAGATTTACAAGCACCTGGCAGCTTAGCTGAGATCTTAAAAAATCTACTGCTTAGCTTTATTGCCAATCCTGTTCAAGCAATCAGTGAAGCAAACTTTATTGGAATTCTAGCTTGGGCGATTGGTTTAGGTCTTGCGTTGCGCCATAGTTCAGATACAACCAAGCAGGTATTGACTGATGTTGCTGATGCCGTGAATAAGATTATTCATACAGTCATTAGCTTTGCGCCTATCGGTATTTTTGGATTAGTTGCAGTAACTTTTGCAAGCGCAGGTTTCGCGACTTTAGCAAGTTACGCACATTTGCTCATGGTGTTAATCGGCACAATGCTATTCGTTGCACTGGTGATCAACCCTATTCTAGTTGCAATCACTATGCGTGCAAATCCATATCCATTGGTATTTAAGTGCTTAAGAGAAAGCGGTATTACTGCATTCTTTACGCGTAGCTCAGCTGCGAATATTCCTGTGAACTTGGATCTTGCGCAACGCTTAGGTGTAAATGAAGCAACTGCTGGTGTATCTATTCCGCTTGGTGCAACCATTAATATGGCAGGTGCAGCAGTAACCATTACCGTATTAACTTTAGCTGCGGTAAATACCTTGGGTATTCACGTTGACCTAAGCACAATGTTGATTCTATCTATCGTAGCTGCGGTTTCTGCATGTGGTGCTTCAGGTGTTGCAGGTGGGTCATTATTGTTGATCCCTGTTGCATGTAGCTTGTTTGGTATATCATCAGAAGTAGCGATGCAGGTGGTTGCTATTGGTATGATTATTAGTGTGTTGCAAGACTCAACTGAGACTGCACTCAACTCATCGACCGATGTTTTATTCACCGCTGCAGTAGATTTTAGAAACCGAGAAAATCAGTAGATTGCTATGCCATTACAACGTTTACCGAACTGGATTCAATTAGGTGCTTTCTTATTAGCCCTGAATGCAGGAATGGTAAACGTTCTTGGCTTAATCACTGTCCTTCATCAGTCTGTCTCACATATGACAGGCAATGTCAGTATGTTAGCGATGAGCTTAATTGACTGGCAGCCAGAACACTTCATTTATCTCTCACTCGTCATCTTCTGCTTCGTTGTAGGCTCCTTTTATAGCGGTCTAATTTTAGGTAACAGTCATGTGGCTTTTGGTCGTCATTACGGATTTCCTCTAAGTTTTGTTGCTGTTTTTCTCTTGCTTACTTGGCTACTTGTCCCTTATTTTCCGCGTTATAGCTTATTGTGGGCTTGTGCAGCAATGGGTATGCAAAATGCAATGGTCAGCCACTATAAAGGTGCAATCATCCGTACTACGCATTTGTCAGGTGTACTGACTGATATAGGCCTAGCCTTAGGCTACAAAGCTCGCGGACTAAAAGTAGATAATCGACGCATTTTTTTACATTTACTCATTTTTATTGGTTTTTTACTTGGCGGCATTGTTGCCAGTTTGCTTTATCCTTATTTAAAATTACATGCTTTTCTCGTTCCAGCAGCACTTAGCTTTGTCATGAGCATGGCCTATTGGATCGTTTATTTTCGCTTCTCAAAGAACTCAAATTTGGATTAAATTATGGTTAAAAATGCACTTCAGGCTCAGCTATTAAAAGCAGGTTTAGTCGATAACAAGAAAGCGAAAAAATTGACTAAACAAGCTCAACATGAGCAACGTACTGGTCAGAATGATGATGCTGAAATTAAAGCAAAAATTGACCAAGCGAAACAAGAAAAACTTGCTAAAGATCAAGCATTAAACCAAGAAAAGCAAAACCTATTAGAAGAAAAGGCACTAAAAGCTTCAATCATTCAAATGATCAAGCAACACAAGATCAAAGAAACTGAAGGTGATGTGGCTTATCAATTTATTGATGAAAATAAAATTAAAAAGGTATATTTATCACAGCAAGTTTACAACGCACTGGTATCAGGATCTTTGGTCATTGCCAAAGACCAAGAAAGCTATGCTTGCCTACCAAAAGCTTTAGCTGAACGCATCGATCAAAAAATGCAGGGTTTTATTCTTGTGAATAACAATACTGAAAATAATGACCAGACAACCGATGAAGAAGATCCATACGCAGCATATGTCATTCCAGATGATTTAATGTGGTAATCCCCGAACCAAAGAAATGTAAAAACACCTTACAAATCGTATATAAACTGTGATTAGATTATTATAGTTTCCCCCTAACACCTTACAATTCTCCTTCAAAGAATTTTAAGGTGTTTTAGTTTGGATTATTTAAAGTTTGTCAGTGAAATTCGAGGTGAGTTAAGCCATTATTCATGGCTCGAAATGCTATTAGCATTAGCCATGCTGATTTTCTTTGCTGCTTTAGCAAATTTTATCGCTAAGCGGATTATCGTGCGTGGAATTCGTCATTTAGTTACTAAACTTAAATCTCCAAACCAATCTATTTTTGCTCAACATAGCATTATTCGAAGATTTGCGAATATTGTCCCAGCGATTGTCATCATGAATGGTATAACCACCATTCCTCATTTACCCGCTAAAGTGATTTCATTTATACAAATGGGCGCTCAGGCATTTATTTTCCTTACGATTGCCCTAACGGTAAGTGAAGCACTGAACATCTTTAACTTAATCTATCAACGTAATCCGAAATCAAGAAATAAGCCCATTAAGGGATATCTACAACTCGTCAAATTAATCTTATTTGTCGTGTGTGGCCTAATGATTTTAGGAACGTTCCTGAAAAAAGATGTTTTCACACTGCTCGCTGGTTTTGGTGCGATGGCTGCAGTGTTAATGTTGGTTTTCCAAAATACGATTCTTTCTCTCGTAGCCAGTGTGCAAATTGCATCTTACGACATGGTTCGTATTGGTGACTGGATTGAAATGCCTTCGCTTAATGCGGATGGCGATGTCATTGATATGTCATTACATACTGTGACAGTTCAGAACTTCGATAAGACCTATACGACTATTCCAACCAATAAACTTGTTACTGATACCTTTAAAAACTGGCGTGGTATGAGTAATGCAGGTTGTCGTCGTATGAAACGCTCTTTATTCATTGACCAAAGCAGCGTGCACTTTATGACAGATGAGGAACAGCAAAAGCTCAAAGACTTCTTGTTGTTAGACCAATATTTAGATGCTAAACAATCTGAAATTGATGAATTCAACAAACAACTGAGTAATCAATCACGTTATAACAAACGTCGTTTAACGAATCTTGGTACGTTTAGAGCCTATGTAGAATTTTATTTACGTCAACATAAAGGCATTGCTCAAAATCAAACGATTCTAGTTCGCCAAATGCAGCCAACCAGTGAAGGTTTACCTTTAGAAATCTATGCATTTACCAATACTATTGCATGGGCTTCTTATGAAGCGATTCAGTCAGATATTTTTGACCATCTAATCGCAATCGTCCCAGAATTTGGATTGCGAGTTTATCAAGCCCCTTCTGGTTATGACTTTCAAGTGATGTCAACAGAACAGAAAGAGCATACATAACGTTTAAATTAATGAGAATCTGCTTTTTAGCAGATTCTCTTTTAACGGTGCTGAAAACTAATCACAAAGAATATTTAATTTCTGAGAATAGTAATCCGTAGAGACTTTTAGATCAGACATCAATTTTTCTTTTGTATAGTCCTTCGGTGCTAACTTAAGTAAAGCGGGTACATATTGAGACTCATACAATTCAGGATAGTCCTTACAAAGTACGCGTGTTTGCTCTTCTTTCGATGTGTCAGGATTGTCTAATGTATCCATATATGCTGAAATTTTGTTATCAACAACCTCAAAACCTTCCTGAGCTTTATCGCTTTTAACTTCAGGCTCTTTATTACAACCAACAAATAACATTGACATAAAGCCGATCAACAAAATTCTTTTCATAAGTACATACTTTACTGAAGCTTTTCATAAAAATTAAAACCAATTTATACTGAAAAAACAGCAAAGGCTATGGTTTTCCTGTGGGCTTTATCCATTTTCTATAAGTAAATTTCGGGTGGATAAGGCGTATCATCTGTAATTGCTGTATACGGCGTATTTCCAACATAAAAAGTATTTGGTAATTGAGCTGCGTCAATCACGATGGAGTCAGCCATAACTTGCGGATATGCCCAAATAAATTGCTTCATTAATTCCAACGAATCGTTATTACTCATATCACCAAAGACTCGCTGCCAAATCGGTGTTCGATATGGTTTCGTTTTATCAAAACCGTAGACATGAGCAATCGTTTCATCAGGAACAAAACCAGCCAAATAAGCCACTTTATTTTCAGGATAATTCAGATCTTGAGTTGGTATCGTAGAAACAGCCTGATAGGCTGTATTTAATCTGGCTTCTAATATCCAGTCATAAGCTTCGGTCATAATAAAATCAAAGTTTGGATAACTATAATGTTCACTTGGATAATTAATATCTGTGACAAGCGTTTCTATTTCCGTCCGAATGGTAGGGAAAAAGATCAATGGACATACTTGAGCCGATGGATACTGTGCTTTAACAGTGCTGCGAATATCACGACAGGTCTGTCCTAATTTATTTCTCAACCACGCCTTAAATTCATCATATGGCGTGCCTGTTTTATTCATTGCCTCATAAATCGTTCCCAGATCAGGCGTATACAAGCCCGTATCTGCATTAAAGGCAAGTTTAGTCGGATAATCATAGATACAAGGCAAATTGCTACCTTGGTTATACCACCACCACGGTTCTCCTATTTGCATGAATACATCACATCCGCCTATATTCATCATATCTGCGAACTCAACAAATACTTTATTTAGATACGCCAATGCACTTTGATCCGACATGCTAAAAAAATAACTCGGAGGCTCGTAACCTGTTCTCCCTAAACTATTATTCCAATCACGCTGCGCCCAAAATTCATTAGCAGCTAATGAATACATTTCAAAGCTGACACCAAATATAGGCTGCATTCCAACATCATGCAGTGCTTCTGCAAAATGCTCATGCCATTTACGGGCACATGGATTGACTACATTTTCATTGGTTGTCAATGTATTTGGTATTTGCCACTTGCCAATATCACTTTGCCATGACATCTCAGGATATTTAGACATTCCACAGTAATGATTAACAAAGCCCTGATAGCCCAATGCAGCCATATTACTGACGATACGCTTAGGGTTTAAATCATAGTGATCATCATAACTGCTACAAATTCCATAATCATGAGGTGCTATAGAAACTCGCTTTAGAACAAGTTTTGCACTCACACCTGTTGTTACAGAATTAGTGATACGAATATATCCATCTTCTGCTTGCGCTAACGGAATTGTTGAATGTCCGTTATAACTAGATGTAAATCCTGAAAATGAAATCCGCTGAATATTGCTGACAGGAAAGCTATCCGTGGCTGAAAACCCTGCTTTTACTGAATCCCAATCAATTTTAATATGCGCTGTTCTTGAGCTTGGCTGATTTGCATAATTAAACAACACCACGTAAGCGACTTTAGTCTGATCATTTTCAGTATATTGAATCGTTAATGTGGGCGTGAGTGTTTCATTATTTAACACAGGCATAGAGGGTGATAACTCAATATCAAAATCCCAAATCATCCCTGAATAATCATACTTCGTCTCATAAGCTAAAAACTGATGATCTTTACTGTCATGAGAATCCCAACTAACGCCAACAAGGTCAGTCGTTGCCCGTGATCGAAAGGATGCCTCAAAACCATTTTCATAATCAGTGATTGCAAATGACATTGTTTGTGGGCCATCAACACGCCAATACATCGGGCTAAATCGATCAATGATCATGTCTTCAACTAAAAATGACGGTGTAGCATCATTCATAAGAGTTTCATTTTGCTTACTATTTTCTGTCATTTATTTATTCTCAAGTCATCAACATAAAGCCTCATCATAAATTTTATTTTTCACGTAATTGTTAAGATAGATAAGCTTTTGAGTAAACTTAGGTATTTAAAATATATTTGAGTTTTGCGCTTTTCAGAATTCTTTTGAGTTTCAAAACATTTACAACCGTTTGATTGTCATTTACTTATCAATGCAACACAATGATTTAATATAACGACAACAACCAGAACAGCATAAATGAGGAATCAATCATGTTGAATCACAAATCCATGCTAACGCTGTTTGCGTTCTCCTCAATTTTCATCGCTGTGTCTGGATGTAGTGAAGAAATATATCAAAAGCCCCCGCTATCAATATTCAAGAATAATGAGACGAAAATTCCTTATCCACAAATAGACCAAGACTTGGGTGAGAAATTACAACAGAATGAAGCACTATTAGCACAAGAAATTTCAAAGACCATCGAGCAAACCATACGTAAACAGTATCAAAATGGTCATGCCCTACGTGATGCTCACCCCAAATCACATGGTTGTGTGCAAGCTGAATTTCATATCTTAAAGGACATTCCAAAGCAACTTGCCAAAGGCGTGTTTATACCAAACAAAACCTATCAAGCTTGGATTAGATTTTCCAATGCATCAGGTGATGCAACCCAAGCAGATAACAAAAAAGATGCTCGTGGCATAGCGATTAAAATTTTAGGCGTAGCTGGAAAGAAAATTCTAGAATCTAATCCTCAAGCAACAACTCAGGATTTTATTATGATTAATCATCCTGTTTTCTTCGTAAATGATGCCAAAAGATATTTGAGTTTTACCAAACACATTAGCGGTGATCATTTTACCGACAAAATTCAAGTTCCATTTGCACTCGGTATAAAAGGTACGATCAATGCTTTAGGTGCTCGTAACTCATTAATTGCAAATCCAATCCAAGCACGTTATTGGTCAATGGTCCCCTACCAACTTGGTATCGGTGAAAACCGACAAGCAGTAAAATACTCTGTGAGAGCATGTCAGCCTCAAAACGCAATTATTCCTAAAAATGCTGAACCAAACTTTCTAAGAAGCGCTTTGAAGAATACATTAGCTCATCAAGATGCTTGTATGGAGTTCCTCATTCAACCAAGAACATCCAACAAAATGCTTATTGAAGACTCGATGACAGAATGGAAAGAATCTGAAGCGCCTTTTTATCGCATCGCAACAATTCATATTCCACAACAAAACTTTGATACAGCAAAGCAAAATGAGTTCTGTGAAAATCTTTCGTTTACACCATGGCACGCCTTACCCGAACACAGACCACTCGGTGCGATCAATAGATTAAGAAAAGTGATTTATGAAGATATCAGCAGAGTCCGTCATGAAATGAATGCAGCACCACGACAAGAACCGAATTAATTAGATATTTAGCTTGTATGAGAAAATGAAGCTCTTAGTTACGAGCTTCATTTGTAGTCAACAGCTTACTGAACATTGAGTTCTGTATCTTTCGCAACAATCACGGAAGCGACCATTGGAACACCTAGAATGATTGGGACAACAATGATCCATAGGTCAGTTGTAAGTTTACTTGAGAAAAAGAAGTGGATGACGATTGCAGCTAAGGCCAACACGGAAAATAAAACAGCCATGAATCGAATTGCAAACTTGAGAAGCATTTTTTGATCCTATGAAATTGTTGTTAGCTTAAATTATATGCCTCTTTATCATGCAATAACATTACAAATTTTAAGGGATTTATCACTTTTTAAATATGTGTGATTGAAGCCTTACTCTCGATAAAAAATATTTAGATCTTTAATTAACTGATGCTTGGAAAACTCATCATAGATGTTTAATTTTAAAGAATTTATATAATTCTCTACAAAAATCATCCTATTGATTTCAGTATTTAATAAATTCTTTTCCATCAAAAATTTTTGATAGGCTGAAATTAAATAGTTTAAACGAAAACCTATACTTCGCTTCTTACGACTTTCCGAAATTTTATTTCCCATCTCTATAATCCCTCCAAAAGTATGAGGACTTACATCTTATTCATTAAATTTTTCTTCATTAATTGAAAAGTATAGCTTTAATATGACAGTTTTATGACAGAATTTTAATAATTCTTTCATAAATTCATGTAGATAAGTTAATTAACTTGTATTATTATTTCATAAATTCTTAAAAGTGATGCATTCATAGCATGAACGATACTAGTCTTTTAAACGAATTAAATTTAATGATTGATCATTATGTTTCTCGAAATGGGTCTAAACCAAGTCGAGTAATTCTGGGGTACAAAGCATATTCAACACTTATGAATGACCGAGAATTTGCGAAAGAGGTTACTAATTCAGCACTAGATCCCAATAAGCGCAAATATAGAAAGCTTAAAATTAAGGTGACTAAAGACGATTATCAGCTTGAATTAGAATAAAAGATTTAAAAGGAAGACCGAATAGCTGTTTAGTATCGATAGTACAAATCTATCAAAGTAGAAGTTAACACATATATACTTGTATATGTGTTAACTTAAAAACTATCAGTCCAGACATCCAAATACCTATGATTAAATCAATGTTAGGCATAAGAATTTTCTCTTTTTTTATTTTAAGCTCTATATTTAATGTCGAAGCTGGAGTACTAACATCTTTAAAAAAAAATACAGATATCACAGACATCTTAAACAAAGAAATCCAATCATCTGTCTCCACTTCCCTTTTAGAGATTCCTTCAGGGAAATATCTAATTGATGCTACAAAATCAATTCAAGTTAGAGACAATTTAAATTTGAAGTTACAATCAGACACAGAGCTTATAGTAATCCCAAATAATCAAAAGAATTATAGCGTATTCCAGATTCATAATGCTGAAAATGTTAGGATTACAGGAGGCATCATTACTGGTGATAGATATACTCATTTAGACACTACTGGCGAATGGGGAATGGGGATAGAAATCAAAGACTCCCAAAATATTTTCATTAATAATATGTCAATTAATGAAATGTGGGGTGATGCTATTTATATTGGCAGCAAAGGAAAAAATTCAAATTACAATATCACACTTAAAAATATAAAAATTAATGAAAACCGAAGACAAGGTATCAGTATTATTAGTGTTGACACATTAAATGCTGAAGATATTATAATATCCAATACTAAAGGGAAAAGTCCAATGAATGGTGTTGATATTGAACCTAACAACCACTCCAACATACTAAAAAATATAAATTTTTTAAATTTAATTTCATTTAATAATTTTGCAGCAGGTTTTGAGGTTTCATTAAAAAAATATGGAAATTCAAAAAATCTTATTTCAATTAATTTAAAAAATTACACTGATCACGGCTCAAGATTTGGTATAAAAATCAGTAATATACCCTCAAAAACAAAAGGTTATATTAATATCGAAAAAGCCTCATTAAAAAACAATAAAACTTCTAATTTGTGCTTCAAATCCGAAAGTCAGAATAAATTAAGAATAAATATCACAAAATTAAAGCATGATAAAGATTATGTTAAACTTCCGTCAGCATGGTGCGACTCACAAAACATTAACAAAAATCTTAAAATTGAGAAATTAATTTAACTATTTCAAAACTATAGTTCAAATCGCTTCAACTGAATTAAAAATCAACTTTGTATTGATAATTAAGATTAGAATTTTCGGGTATATTGTGAATATCTTGATCAGTCACAACACCCTGTTCAGGCATTTTAAAAGTATTAATTGCCTGATTTTCAGGAATAATCGGCGGTTTAATAGAATTCTCATAATTCATAGAAGAACAACCAACCAAGCTTGTTGCAAATACACACCCCATAAATAACTTCGTCATTACCGCCTCTTAATACTATAAAAATCACATAATCTAGCAAATAGTCTGCCGAATGTCTCATTCCTAATATTTATAGACAGTTGTAGTGATCTTGTAAGGTTCGGACAATTATTACGCTTAAAAATATACAAACCTTTGTTTTATCTATATAACTGAATGTGAACTTTAAAATGAGCATATCAATGATGAAGTCAGTAAGGCTTTTATACGTAAGTAAAATTAAGAATATTGACTCCAATCTAAAGACAAATTTGATTGAAATCCTAGATGAAGCAGTAGATTTTAATTATCGCAATGATGTTACTGGTGTTTTATATTATGGCCATGGATATTTTGTACAATGTCTTGAGGGTCAAAAAGATACCATCGATGATTTGTTCTATACAAAGATTGTCAAAGATGACCGACATGTTAATTGTGAAATTCTCTACTATGTTGAATGTGAAGATAATTTATTCTCACAATGGTCTATGAAATTTTCGCCAGTAAATCAAAATATTACTGATTTTTTTATGAAATATCATCTAGAAGAATTCAATCCCTATTTGCTAACGGCTGAAACGACTGAAAACTTTATCTCAGTATTGGCGGGTGAGCCAGAACTTGATGTAAATAGTTATGTAGCTTAATTTCTGTATAGATCAATAGAGTTGACTCATACGCTTCAGAACATTGGAACTCATTGAATGGATAAAATCCTTTAATGAGTTCTAGTCCTAGATAAATTACGCTCTTAAATTAAATTTCATGAATTAGTTCGACTACTTTTAGAAACGCTGAGTCCATTATAAAAAAGACTTTATTCAATCTCATCACTTGATAAATCAGCTCATTAATTTTTCCATTTAGTAAAAATAATATTTACTCGTTTGCTTTTCTCGTTACTCCTATCCATTTTCTGATATGCTACGAAAGCTAGGCGAATCGATACTTTTAATTAGAGGAAACAAGCATGTTGCAGTGGTTTGAAAAACTAGTCGACCCATACCCCACCAAAGACTTAAACAAACCATTACCAACCACATTTTTTGCATTTGTTTGGCAAGCAACAAAAGGCATTCGTCCATATCTCTTTATATTGATTGCGTGTACTGCTGCCGCAGCAAGCTTTGAAGCACTGTTCTTTTCTTATATTGGTAAATTAGTGGATTGGCTGACTCAAAGCCAACCGAGTGCCTTTTTAGACAACAATAAGCAAAATATCACGATTCTGATTAGCATTCTTTTCGCCAATATTTTCTTTGTTAGTTTGCAATCTGTCGTTAAACACCAAGTTTTATTTAGTAATTTTCCAATGCGAATGCGTTGGCGCTTTCACAATCTATTGCTTCAACAAAGCTTAGACTTTTTCCATACTGATTTCGCAGGTCGCCTTTCAGCGAAAGTCATGCAAACTGCTTTGGCAGTGCGTGAGTTTTGGATGATTCTCGGCGATATGTTGGTTTATGTGCTGATCTATTTCATCACCATCAGTTTAGTACTTGGATCAATCTCGCCTATTTTAATTGTGCCACTTATTTTATGGTTGGCTATTTTTATCATCATTGCGACGTATTTCATTCCTCGACTGGGCAAAATTTCTCAAGAGCAAGCGGATGCGCGTGCAATCATGACAGGTCGCGTGACCGATGCTTATACCAATATCCAAACCGTAAAATTGTTTGCTCATGCTGGTCGTGAAAGCCAATACGCCAAAGAGTCCATGAAAGAGTTCATGCTCACTGTTTATAAGCAAATGCGTTTGGGTGTCAAATACGAAATCAGTATTCGTTTCCTCAGTGCTTTTTTATACATTGGTGTAATTGGTACTTCTGTTTGGTTGTGGACACAAGGACAAGCTGCTATTGGCGTTATTGCAGCAACAACTGCAATGGTTTTGAAGTTGGATAGTATGGCTGAGTTTTTAATGTGGCATGTCACCATGCTGTTTGAAAATGTCGGTACGATTCAAGATGGAATGAAAACCTTAGGCAAGCCTGTTCAAATTCAAGATAAAGAAGATGCAACAGAACTTACAGTTCAAAAAGGTGAAATCCGTTTTGAAAATGTCAGCTTTGCTTATAATCAAAAAAATGTCATTGATCATTTTAACCTCACGATTAAACCAGGCGAAAAAATTGGTATTGTCGGTCGTTCTGGTGCTGGCAAATCAACACTGATTCAATTGCTTCTGCATTTCTATGATGTGAACCAAGGTCGTATTTTGATTGATGGTCAAAGTATTCATGATGTGACTCAAGATAGCTTACGCGCCAATATTGCGTTGGTAACTCAAGACACTTCTCTACTACATCGTACTGTTGCCGAAAACATTAAATACGGTCGTCCAAATGCGACTGAAGCTGAGGTTGAACTCGCAGTTAGAAAGGCTAAAGCAGAAGAGTTTATTCCACAGTTAACAGATCAAAAAGGTCGTGTTGGCTATGATGCATATGTCGGTGAACGTGGTGTAAAGCTGTCTGGTGGACAACGTCAACGTATTGCAATATCACGCGTTTTCTTAAAAGATGCGCCGATTCTTATTTTAGATGAAGCAACCAGTGCACTTGACTCTGAAGTCGAAGCTGCGATTCAAAGCAGTTTAAATGACTTGATGGTTGGCAAAACAGTCATTGCAATTGCACACCGTTTATCTACTATTGCTCAAATGGATCGTCTCATCGTACTTGATCAAGGCAGAATTGCTGAACAAGGTACACATGAGGAATTGATTGCTAATGATGGCTTGTATGCTCAACTTTGGAAACGACAAACAGGTGGTTTCTTGGTTGAACAACGAGTGACTCAGGAAACAGAATAATGTTGTATCTAGAAGACTTAAGTGTTGGAGATCATTTCATAAGCCGTGAATATGAAATGACGCTTGAAGAAGTGAAAAAATTTGCCAGTCAATATGACCCTCAACCCTTCCATTTAGATGAAGCCGCTGCTGCTGAACATCCTATTTTCCAAGGATTAGCAGCAAGTGGATGGCATACATCAGCCGTGACTATGCGTCTGTGGACTGAATGCTTTCCAATTGCGGGCGGGTTGCTCGGCTCTGAGTCTAGTTTACGATGGCCTCGCCCAACGCGTGTTGGTGATAAAATTCATGTAGAAGTTGAAATTACTGCAATTGTGCCATCTAAAACCAAAACTGACCGTGGTATTGTCAGCTACGTTACTCAAGCTTTGAACCAACATGGTGATGTGCTATTAATATCTACAACTAAAATCATGGTCTTTAGAAAACCAACTTAATTTTTGAACATGAGGTGACTCTCTTGTCCAACAATTTTTATGATTGATTATTTTATTTCATGTAAAGATGTTCAAAACCTAAATGATTAAAGATATTTGCAAAAATTGATGAGCGCCACGGAAAGCACATGAAAACGACCTCAACTCGTCAAGATCAAGGAATACCAGGCGTCTATGGCTTATTGTTATTAGATGTTGTTTCTCGTTGGGGATATAACGATGAAACTTTATTCGCTCCTTTTCATTTAACAAGCGAACAACTGGCTGATCCAAATTTTCGGATACCAACACCGATTGCCAACGAACTCGTAAAACACTCTTTACGCCTTACAGGTGAAAGTACACTTGGATTTCATTTAGGTACGCAAATGCGTATCTCAATTCATGGTTTTATTGGCTATGCGATCATGACTGCTCACGACATTACAGATGCAATTGCCTTGGCGAGTCGCTTTATTCAATTACGATTACCCTTTTTACAACTTTATTTTTCTACTTTTGGTCCTAAAGCTACTTTACAGCTTCAATGTGATATCGATGTTGAACCATTACGTACTGAGATTATTTTAGGTTTGACGATTGGCATCATGACGATGGCAAAAGCTTTAACGGGTATTGAAGATCTTAATGGTGAAGTTGATTTAGATTTTCCCGAACCTCAAGGTTTTGATAAGTATAAAGATAAGTTAACGAGCACCGTTCGTTTTAACCAACCACACTTAATTTCTAGCTTTGATAAAAAATATCTTGGCTTAAAAATGGTCAATGCTGATCCAATTGCAAGCCAAATTGCGATCAACCAATGTGAAACTGAATTGTCAGCTTTAGGTGAACGTCGTCGTTTAGCTATGCGTGTTCGTGATATTTTAACCAACTCAGAACAACATTACTTAAGCATTGAAAGTGTTGCAGAACGACTGCATATGTCTGATAGAACCCTCAAGCGACAGTTAGCCGCTGAAGGAACATCATTTTCAACACTGGTTGATGAAGTTCGTTACCGTCATGCAACGTCTTTACTGTCACGTACAGATTATAGTTTAGAGCAGATTGCCGATGAATTAGGTTATTCAGACGTTGCCAACTTTAGCCGTGCATTCAAACGCTGGAGTGGTCGTAGCCCGAGTAACTGGCGTAAAGATCCATATTTATAAAGTTAGAATTTGTTGGGTGACTTCAAGAATGACTCAACAATCTCTAAAAGTACTTATTTTATAAATGCTTTTGCTTTTGTTTTGATTAAAAAACATGTATAAAGCCACAGAAATGATGAGACAAATTGTTAAGGAGTTGTCATGAATCATCCAGCTGATTTGAAATATGCGCGTACGCATGAATGGGTAAGAATTGAAGGTGATTTGGTTGTTACAGGAATTAGCGACCACGCGCAAGAAGAGCTAGGTGATCTAGTTTATGTTGAAGCTCCAGAAGTTGGCAGCCATGTTACGGCAACTGAACAAGCTGGTATTGTTGAATCAGTGAAGACTGCTTCTGATATTCACGCACCTGTTTCAGGTACAGTGGTCGAAGTAAATACTGATCTTGAAGACGATCCTGATTTTGTAAATGAAGAGCCTTACGGTAAAGGCTGGATTTATAAAATCAAACCAGACAATATCGCAGATGTAGAAAAATTACTTTCTAACAGCGAATATGAATCAGGTTTTTAATTTTTATAAATTTAAAAAAGCCTAGTCATTGAACTAGGCTTTTTTTATGACATGAATTATCTATGCAACGTAATCAACTGGATAGCCGTCGACTTCAGAAACTAGATTTTCAAAAGAGAAAATTTCATCAAGCTGTTCTTGAGTCAATAACTCACGCTCCAATACAACTTCTTGGATGGTTTTATTTTCAGCGATACATTGCTTACCTATCTCATCACACAAAGCATGTCCCAATAAAGGATCAAGTAAGGTAATAATCCCGACACTACGCATCACTGCGTCATGACACGCTTGTTCATGCGCCTTAATACCGCGTACACATTTTTCATCCAGACTTTGAATCGCATGTGTCAGTAGCTCAATTGATTCATTCAATGAAATCGCAATCACTGGTTCCATCACGTTTAGCTGTAATTGACCTGCTTCAGCAGCGAAAGTAATGGTTAAATCATTGCCAATCACTTTAAATGCAATTTGGTTTACCACTTCAGGAATAACTGGGTTTACTTTTGCTGGCATGATTGAAGAACCAGCTTGTAATTCTGGCAATTGGATTTCACCTAAACCAGTACGAGGGCCTGAACTTAACAATCGCAAATCATTACTGATTTTTGAAAGCTTACACGCCAAACGCTTCAAAGCACTGGATAAAATGATGAAAACACCACAGTCACTGGTTGCCTCAACATAATCTTCAGCACCAACCAGTTTTAAACCCGTAATATCTTTTAGACAGGTTACGACTTTTGCTGCATAGCCTTTCGGCGTATTTACACCAGTACCAATTGCCGTTGCACCTAAGTTCACTTCAAGCAACAATTCGCGAGTACGCTTAATTAAACGAACATCTTCTTTTAATAAGGTTGCGAATGCATGGAATTCTTGCCCAAGTGTCATCGGCACAGCATCTTGCAGTTGCGTACGCCCCATTTTTAAAACATAACGGAACTCAATCGCTTTATTTTCAAATGAAGTAATTAATTTATCCATCTGTGTAAATAAAGCATCCAAAGAGCAATACGTTGATAAGCGGATCGCTGTAGGATAGACATCATTGGTAGATTGAGATTTATTGACGTGATCATTCGGATGAATCACATCATATTTACCTTTTTGATGACCCAATGATTCTAATGCAATATTTGCAATGACTTCATTGGTGTTCATATTGATGGAAGTTCCTGCACCGCCTTGATAAATATCAATTGGGAAAGAATCTTGCCATTTTTCAGTTTCATTGATTAAAGCATCACATCCATGCTGGATAGCAATACTTTGAGTTTCCGTCAGTTTTCCAAAACTTAGGTTCGCTTGAGCTGAAGCCTTTTTTACCTGTGCTAGCGCACGAATAAAATAGCCATTTTGTCCAACTTTCTGCGAAGATATTTTAAAATTCTCTATTGCACGTAAAGTATGAATTCCATAATAACAATCAGCAGGAACTTCTTTCGCGCCGAGCAAGTCATGCTCTATTCTTATAGTTGCCGTTTGAACCGTGTTCACTTTCCATTTCTCTCAGACGATGCACCTTATTGGTGCGAGACATTAATATGGAAGATTTAGAGTAAATATTCATTAGCAAAATTGCTTAACATTACGTATTTTTTATAGTGAAATTTCTCTGCTTTGTTGCAAATGTAACATCATGTTTCATTTATTTTGCCTACTTTTCACACCCATATCGCTGTTTTTTGGCTTGGAGAATATACTTTTGTAACTAACTAAAACGTCGTACCGTTTTTTTGAGCTAAAATCTCATTTTTTTACGCAAGAAAAAATGCTTTTTTTCAGATTAAAAAACGAATATTCATACACTTATTTTAAATTACACAAACAATACATAAAATATACACAAAGTTAACAGTATTTCAAAAAACAAACGTGCTTGAATCTGTGACCTTATCAATCCAAGGAATAGTGGATCATTTTTTGACTATTCGGATGTGATTGCAAATTATGGATATGTAAGGACAGGCATCCATTATGAATTTTTCTAATCCCACAGTTGTTGTATTCGTGGTATACATCGCTGCCATGCTCGGCATCGGTCTATACGCCTATTTTTCCACCAAAAATCTTGATGATTATATTCTTGGAGGCCGAAGTTTAGGCAGTTTTGTTACCGCTTTATCTGCTGGTGCATCGGATATGAGTGGTTGGTTGCTCATGGGCTTACCAGGCGCAATTTACCTAACTGGTTTATCAGAATCGTGGATTGCAATCGGTTTGATCATTGGTGCATGGCTGAACTGGTATTTGGTTGCAGGTCGTTTACGTGTGCATACCGAAGTACAAAACAATGCCCTCACCCTGCCTGATTATTTTACTGGTCGTTTTGATGATCAGAAAAAAATCTTACGCGTCACATCTGCATTGATTATTCTGATCTTTTTTGCAATTTATTGTGCTTCAGGTATGGTTGCTGGTGCTCGATTATTTGAAACCCTATTCCACTTACCGTATCAAACTGCGCTTATGTTAGGTGCTTTTGCAACCATTGGTTATGTGTGTATCGGTGGTTTCTTAGCAATCAGCTGGACAGATACTTTCCAAGCAGGCTTAATGATTTTCGCATTATTGCTTCTCCCTATCGTGACGTACATGTCATTAGGAATTGGCGCGGAAGAGTTTACAGCGATTGTAGAAAGTGCACGTCCACACGCTTATGATTTTGTTTCGAATTTAAGTTTTGTTGCGATTCTATCAGCGGCGGCTTGGGGTTTAGGCTATTTTGGTCAACCTCATATCCTCGTTCGCTTTATGGCTGCTGATTCTGTTAAATCAATTCCTGCTGCCCGCCGCATTGGTATGACTTGGATGGTCCTATGCTTGATTGGTGCAGTTGGTTCTGGTTTCGTCGGTATCGCATACTTCCAACAACATCCTGAGTTTGCCGCTGCTGTTAGTGCTAACCCTGAAACTGTGTTCATGGAACTCACCAAAATTTTATTTAACCCTTGGGTTGTTGGTGTGATCCTTGCTGCAATTTTATCTGCTGTGATGAGTACGTTGAGCTGTCAGCTTCTTGTCTGCTCTAGTGCGTTGACGGAAGATTTGTACAAAGGCCTTTTCCGTAAAAATGCATCTCAAAAAGAGTTGGTTTGGATCGGTCGTGCAATGGTACTTGCTGTTGCATTGCTTGCACTCTCTTTAGCTCAAAACCCAGACAGTAAAGTACTTGGTTTGGTTGCTTATGCATGGGCTGGTTTCGGTGCTGCTTTTGGTCCATTGATTATTCTTTCATTGTTCTGGAAGCGTATGACGCTAAACGGTGCATTGGTAGGTATGATCGTTGGTGCTGTTACGGTAATCGTATGGAAGAACTTCTTCGGCGATACTGGTATTTACGAAATCATTCCAGGCTTCGTTCTCGCTTTAATCAGCATCGTTGTGGTGAGCTTACTTGGTAAAGCACCAAACTCGACTGTGACAAGACGCTTTGAACAAGCTGATGAAATCTATACACGCGAAATGAAATAATTCATTGAGAAATTTAAGGGGCTTTAGAGCCCCTTTTTTAATTAGAATTTTGAACGTGATTTAATTTTTATTTTCGAGCTATCTTTGACCACCTGCATCACTGGATAACTCCGAGTCTCTTTTACCCCCGGCAACTGCCATAAGATCTGCCCCGCAATACGACGAAACTCCTCCATCCCTCCACTACGCAGCTTAATTAAAAAATCAAAGCCACCGCTCACCATATGACATTCAACAATCTCAGGATATTGCGTTACAGCGTCGATGAAATCATCCAAAACGTGCGGCGTGGTTTTATCAAGTAACACTTCTACAAACACGAGAAAGTTCGCATTGAGCTTGTTTGGATTGAGTTTTGCCTCATACCCCAAGATGAATTCGTCTTTCGTTAACTTCTGCACACGCGCCATTACAGCTGTGGGTGAAAGGTTCACAAGTTCGGCTAATTTACTGTTAGAAATTCTCCCATCTGTTTGAAGAATATCCAAAATTTTCAGATCCGTCCGATCTAAGGTATAAATAGGGCTATTCAACTGAATTTTCCTCTAAAAAATGGGTAAAATATAGTGAGTTACTCGGGTTTTATTCTGTAATCATAAATTATCTAAACCTCTCTACTCAATATGTACTAGAGATTGTTATTGGAATTTAGTATGAATACTTTGGATATCCCCGCACAAATGGACACGGCTCACAACAATGGTGGTTATATCACCGAATTTAAAGAAAAAAGTGAGCTTGAGCAACGCATTAATACTGCTTGGCGACGTGCAGAGCCAGAAGCCGTAGCAGAACTTGCTGAAGCAGCTAATATTTCTCCTGATCTTGATCAAAAAATTTATGAATTGGCTTTTGACCTTGCCCATAACTTACGTGAGCGTAAAAGTTCAGCGGGTAAAGCAGGCATCGTTCAAGGCTTACTACAAGAGTTCTCACTTTCTTCACAGGAAGGTGTTGCGCTTATGTGTTTGGCTGAAGCATTACTTCGTATTCCAGACACGGCAACACGCGATTTACTCATTCGTGACAAAATCAACCAAGGTAACTGGAAAGAACACGTTGGCCAAAGTAGCCTCATGTTCGTCAATGCTGCTGCTTGGGGCTTAATGCTTACTGGCAAGTTAATGGAAACGCCTAAGCAAACCAGTTTATCAAGCGTATTGACAGGCCTTCTCGCACGCAGTGGTCGCGGCATCATTCGTAAAGCCGTTGATGTAGCTATGCGTATGATGGGTGAACAATTCGTTACTGGCGAAACCATCGAAGAAGCACTTGAACATGCTAAACCACTTGAGCACAAAGGCTTCCGCTACTCGTATGATATGCTTGGTGAAGCTGCGCTGACTGACCATGATGCTGAGCGTTATTATAACGACTACACTCAAGCCATTCATGCGATTGGTAAAGCATCTAATGGTCGTGGTGTTTACGAAGGCCCAGGTATTTCAATCAAACTTTCTGCGTTGCACCCACGTTACCAACGTGCGCAAATTGATCGTGTTCACAACGAACTTTATAACAAAGTTTATGAACTAGCGTGTTTAGCTAAACACTATGACATCGGTTTAAATATCGATGCAGAAGAGTCAGAACGTCTCGAAATTTCTTTAGAGCTACTTGAGCGTCTTTGCTTTGAGCCAAAACTTGCTGACTGGAAAGGTATAGGCTTCGTTATTCAAGCTTACCAAAAACGCTGCTTCTTCGTTGTAGATTACATCGTTGATCTTGCGAAACGTAGTAACAAACGTTTAATGATCCGTTTGGTGAAAGGTGCATACTGGGATAGCGAAATCAAGAAAGCGCAAATCGACGGTATGACAGACTACCCTGTGTTTACTCGTAAAGTTCACACGGACTTGTCTTACATTGCTTGCGCGAAAAAATTACTTGCTGCGCCTGATCAAGTGTATCCGCAATTCGCAACACATAACGCTCAATCGCTTGCAACGATTTACAACCTTGCTGATCCAAGTAAATATTACCCAGGTCAATATGAGTTCCAATGCTTACACGGTATGGGTGAGCCATTGTATGAACAAGTTGTAGGTTCAAAAGAAGATAAAAAATTGGGGATTCCTTGCCGCGTCTACGCGCCTGTAGGTAACCATGAAACCTTATTGGCTTATCTTGTTCGCCGTTTACTTGAAAATGGTGCGAATACATCATTCGTAAACCGTATTGCAGATAAGACTTTGAAGGTTGAAGATCTAATTCAATCTCCAATCAAAGATATTCAAACTGCTGCGAAAGATGAAGGTCAGCTCGGATTAAAACATCCTGCAATTCCTCTTCCGCACAACTTATATCCATTACGTCCAAACTCAAATGGCTTTGATTTAAACAATGATCAACCATTAACAGATTTAGACAAAACGGCTCAACAATTACGTAACCGTGTTTGGAACAGCACGCCTTTACTTGGCTTCGAATCTACAGTTCATCCAGAAAGTAATGCTCTTGCAATTACAAACCCTGCACAAAACAGTGAAATCGTGGGTTATGTAAATGAAGCAACAAGTGCTGACGTACAACTTGCATTAGAAGCAGCAGTACAAGCGCAACAAACTTGGGCGATGACAGACAAATTCGAGCGTGCCGCTTGTTTAAAACGCGCTGCTGATTTGATGGAATCTCGTATTCAAGAACTTATGGTTTTACTTTGCCGTGAAAGCGGTAAAACCTATGCCAATGCGATTGCAGAAGTTCGTGAAGCTGTTGACTTCTTACGTTACTACGCAACACAAATTGAAAACTTACCAGCAAACGCACAAGTTAAACCATTGGGTACAGTGTTGTGTATCAGTCCATGGAACTTCCCTCTTGCGATTTTCTCTGGTCAGATTGCAGCAGCGTTAGTAAGCGGTAACTGTGTTATTGCAAAACCAGCTGAGCAAACACCACTTATCGCAGCTCAAGCAGTACAAATGCTTTGGGAAGCAGGTGTTCCACATGGTGCAGTACAACTTCTACCGGGTCGTGGTGAAACAGTTGGTGCTCAACTAAGCCAAGATGATCGTATTCAAGGCATTATGTTTACTGGTTCTACAGAAGTTGCAAAAATCTTGCAAAAGACTGTAGCAAAACGCTTATCACCAAATGGTCAACCAATTCCGTTAATTGCGGAAACGGGTGGTCAAAACGCTATGATCGTTGACTCATCAGCTTTAACAGAACAAGTTGTATTAGACGTTGTAAGCTCAGCATTTGATAGTGCTGGTCAACGTTGTTCTGCACTTCGTATCTTATGTGTACAACAAGACAGTGCAGCGACAGTCGTTAAGATGTTGAAAGGTGCAATGCAGCAATTGATCGTTGGGAATCCAGCAATCTTAAAAACTGATATTGGTCCTGTTATCGATCAAGAAGCAAAACAAACGATTGATAATCACATTCAAAAGATGAAATCTAAGGGCTACCCTGTTCATCAATTGATGTTCAATGATGCTGCAAGCCAACAAGCACTTGCACAAGGTACTTTCGTTCCGCCTACAGCGATCGAACTTCCAAACCTTGATGATCTTGAACGTGAAGTATTTGGTCCTGTGTTGCACATCATCACGTATAAATACGGTGAACTTGAGCAACTGATCGACCGCATCAACGCCAAAGGTTATGGCTTAACAATGGGTCTCCATACTCGTATTGATGAAACGATTAATACAGTCATTCAACGTGCAGAAGTGGGTAACTTGTATATTAACCGCAACATCGTTGGTGCAGTTGTTGGTGTACAACCATTTGGTGGTGAAGGCTTATCTGGTACTGGTCCAAAAGCAGGTGGTCCACTTTATATGTATCGTTTGATGGAACATTGTTCTGAGAAAGTTTTAGCAACACCGTTTGCTGTTAAATCTGAACTCTCTCAGTTTGATGCAGTATCAAATGTTGCATATCAAAACTTGTTAACTTGGGCACAAAAACATATGGCTCAAGCAATTCCAGAAACCCCAGCATTCGGTGTTGGCAAATTCTACGAGTTGCAAGGCCCTACTGGTGAGAGCAACCAATACATCATCTTACCTCGCCATTGTGTACTTTCAATTGCAAACGATGAACGTGGTCAATTGCAACAACTCCTCGCAGTTTTTGCAGTAGGTAGTTCAGCAGCTGTGTTAAAAGACAATATGTTCTTAGCAAAACATCAAGCTTCATTACCTAAAGAAGTTTTAGCGGCAATCAAAGTTATTTCTAATGTTGAAACTGACCAGTTTGATGCTGTACTTCATCATGGTTCTGTTGAGCAATTATCAGATCTTCAAAACAAAATTGCGAACCGTTCTGGAGCAATCGTGGGCATTACTCATCTTCAAACAGATGAGCAGATTCCTTTAGAACGTCTAGTCATTGAACGCGCTATTAGCGTAAATACTGCTGCTGCCGGTGGTAATGCGAGTTTAATGACTTTATCTGAAGACTAATTTAAGTCTTCAATCTCCCAGCCCGAATCATGTTCTACATGGTTCGGGTTTTTCATTTTTAGAGATTATTGTCCCAGAGTACTGTGCCTTTTCAGTATTTAAGCTTTCGACTTTTCTTTTGTTAAAACAAAAAGGTCATCATTCAAATAAGCAAAACGCTCTGCCAACCATTCATGTGTATCATTCAAAGCTTGGTTGTAAAAATAAGGCCCGAACTCCTCAACAATAAAGTCCAATAAAAACTGTGCAGGTAAATTCCCTAAATCTACATCTAACTCTTTCAGCACATATTTTTTCAATGCGTGCAGCAATTGCTCATGAGTTAACTCATCAAATTCAATAGTTTTCTTTTTCACCATGAGTTTATCTCTCATCTCGTCCAAATATAATTACAGTCAATTTAACAGCATCGTGCAATCACATAACGTCGTAAAATGACGCATAAACCTATTCTTTTCTTATTTTTAAATATATACGTTCAAAACTAGGTACATAACTTGCTGCGTTTTTATATAAATTTTTAGAGGAAGAATAATGCAGTTTTTTCCAGCAATTGAATATCAGCAGAAAGCTGCTGAGCTTTTTGAAAAATATAAAAGTGAAATACTTTCGCTAACCCCAAATGCGATTGTTGAACATATTGGTTCTTCAGCAATCCCTCATGCAATTTCAAAGGGTGACTTAGATATCTATATAGAGGTGCCCGCTCAGCAATTTTCACGAACAATAGAGCAACTTAAAACATTAGGATTTAAAGAAAAATTCAATACTTTACGCACTGACGAACTGTGTATACTTGAAAGCCAAGCATCTGATGAGGATGTTGCCTTCCAAATAGTGGTCACTGGATCAAAATTTACTAATTTTCTCATTTTTAGAGATCGCTTGAGGAATTCAGCTCAGCTAGTACACCAATATAATGAGTTAAAACAAAACTGTATGGGTTTATCGCCAGATGAATATCGACAAATCAAAGCTGAATTTATTGATCGAGTTTTAAGTACAAATCTATGAGATAAACATATGAATTTGATAATTTCCATCCACCTCATACGCCTTTTTTGATACCATGCCTTGTTTAAATTTCACCTATAGTTTTCATTATTTATGACTGTATCTTACCAACAGCAACTTCAAGAGAAAGTTGAACGAATTACCGCACAATTTGCACCGTTCAATCCACCAGCTTTAGAAGTGTTTCAATCACCAGAACAACATTTCCGTATGCGTGCTGAGTTTCGTATCTGGCACACTGAAGAAGATTTGTTCTATGCAATGTTTGAACGTGCTGAAGACGGTAAGCAAAAACAAGTCATTCGTGTAGATGAGTTTCCAATCGCAGATCGTCACATTAATGATTTAATGCCACGCTTATTAGAAGAATTAAAAGCAAACCCTATTTTATCTCAGCGTATTTTTGAAGCTGATTTTCTGTCGACACTGAGTGGAGAAATGCTTGTCACGCTGATTTATCACCGTAAATTAGATGCTGAATGGGAAGTTGCAGCAAAAGCGCTAGCTGAAAAACTAAATATTAAAATTATGGGCCGTAGCCGCGGTCAAAAAGTAATTATTGGTGACGACTACGTGGTTGAACAACTGAATGTTCATGGTCGTACATTTAAATACAAACAAATTGAAAGTAGCTTTACTCAGCCAAATGCGCAAGTGTGCCAACATATGCTTGAATGGGCATGTGATGCCGCTGAAGGAGCTCAAAAAGATTTACTGGAGTTGTACTGTGGAAATGGGAATTTCACCCTACCACTCTCATTAAAATTCAAACGTGTACTTGCGACTGAGCTTGCAAAATCATCTGTTTACGCCGCGCAATGGAATATCGAACAGAACCAAATCGAAAATATTCAAGTTGCACGTTTATCTGCTGAGGAATTCACGCAAGCTTATCAAGGTGAGCGTGAGTTTAGGCGTTTACAAGAAGCAGAGATCGACATCAAAAGTTATGCGTTCGATACTGTTTTTGTCGATCCACCGCGTGCGGGGATTGATGATGAAACGCTTAAACTGTTACAAGGCTTTGAACGTATTATTTATATCTCATGTAACCCAGATACGCTACATGATAACTTAGGGACACTAGCACAAACGCATCGCATCACAAAGTTTGCTATGTTTGACCAGTTCCCTTTTACTCATCATGTTGAATCTGGTGTTTTACTTGAAAAGATTTAAACAAATTATTTCAACGTAAATTTTATATATAAAGGGTTGCAATAACCCTTTATTTTTTCAGCAAGTTTAAATATTAAATCCGAGTAAAAAAGTCATATATATCAAAGATCAAGTCATCAAATCGTCATAATTTCGTTTATCTTCCAAATGTTTATCGAAAAAATTGAAGTTCGATTGCTGCTTTTATCACTTTAGCTGACTTGTTTTTTATTTTAAAGCGGCTATATTTCGATCTATGTTAGTTTGTGAATGAAGGCTCTATGAGTTTTTGGCAAAAAATGTTCAGTGCAGATCAACAGTATAACGAACAGAAGAATCAAACTTCTTGCGTTGAAAATGATTGTTCTTGCAAATCAAATGAACAACTATTGGATGCTTTAGTAAAAGCAACTGATGAAGATGTCATTAAGGGCATCAAGAAAGTACTAATTTCTCGCGGCTACAGCCGCAAAGAGTTACTGGCGATGATCAATCCACCAGTACAATAAGAAAGAAAGCCTTAATCTCTCCTTGAAAGATTAGGGCTTTTTACTATTTACAGGCTTTTCTATCTATTTCCGCAACAATTGGCCCTAAATTCGATCTTTTATCATGTCGTTTAGTTTTATCTAAATATAAGCTTGAAATTGAACCATCCAAATACAAAGCCTGATCAATCTGCAATTGCTGTTTAAAAAATTGGGCAAACTGATAAAAACTGACTCTCTGTTGTGAAATTACGAAATACAATTGATTATCTTTGATCCCTACACCATTTCTAATTTTTAAAGAATTTGAGTTTGGCAAAAATTGGGGATTGATCTTTCCATCATTGATTAACATCGGTCCTGATTGTGTCGCAAAAAGCGCCCTAAATTTACTTTTCTTATAATCTGCCGTGGTTTGAATCACAGCTTTTTGATGATTCCATGCCAGTACGCCATTGGGTTGCATAAAGAAGTTCCCAAAGCCAGTATCCTCATTTAACTGAGATGTTTGTTTGGCATGCTCTACATACAAACCGACAGGCCGAAAGTCCCCATGATACATTCCTGCGTTCATTGCAAAACTCATTTGAGCACAAGCTGAAAGGTCTGCTTGAAGACGAGAAAAACTTTGATAATAACGATCTAAATTTTTATTTTTTAAAAATAATTCTAACTGATCTAGTTTTTCAACTTTAATCACGTCATACGTGATCTGATCGACCCGAATACTTTGATATTGTGCTGCATGTAATTCAGCTACCGAGTACATTGATAAAAAAGCTAAAAGCCAAATCTTCATCGTCATTTTATATATGAAGCCAATTTTTATTATTTTCACATAGCAAAATCAATCCTGAAAACAGCAGATACAAACTCAACACATAATCATAGGATTCTATGTCTAAATATGCTCGATTGATTCATTATTTTTCACTAAAATAACACTGTAAATACAATATTTTTGTATCAGCATGCAGCAAAAACATCAACGCTTCCCTCTTGGTGCACACCTGATCGTAAAACACTTTGGTTATAGCCATCATGGAATTTATGCAGGTCGTGGACGGGTCATCCATTACTCAGGTTTTGCTCATATTTTCAAAAAGCATCCGATTGAAATGACCTCTATCCAACGTTTCGCACGTGGAAAAACGATCTACACAAGAGACTACCAATCACCACGCTACAAAGCAAAGGCTGTTGTTCGGCGTATGCGCTCACGTATGCATGAAAACCATTACCATTTGATTATTAATAATTGTGAACATCTCTGTACGTGGGCAATTACAGGTATAGAATCCAGTACTCAAGTTGAACGAATGCAAAGGCGTTTGGCAACAATTGGTTATGTCAGCTCAATTATGAGTTATATGAATAGTATTATGCTTACGGTTGCTACAGCATGTTTTGCTATCGTGTTATACATCAAAATCATGCTCCGTCGTCAAGCCAAGAAATCCACACCAGCATATTTATTACTGAAAGAGAAACAGACTAAAAAGTGATAATAGTAAGGTTCAAGTGCACATAAAGTTATTTCTCTTGATAGCTTTGCCATAACTTATATAAATCTAAGTTCTGCAACGGCGTAATTTGTTTAAATATTAATCCCTCTTGTTTTTCAGGCGGCATTCTCAGCATTTCAGCAAGATTTGCTGTCGATAATGAAAATGGTTCTGCATCAGCATTGGAAAATGCATAACGCACTTGGTTAATTCCTGCCATACGCATCGCAGCTAAACACATCGGACAAGGCTGCCCACTTGCATAGACGATACAACCCTCTAAATTAGGATTACCCAAAATTTTGCCAGCTTCCCGTAATGCTGATAGCTCAGCATGTGCTGTAGGATCATTGGTTAATTTGATTTGGTTGACACCTGTAGCAATGATTTCACCATTTCTCACAACCAATGCTGCAAAAGGTCTACCACCTGATTTTGCATTTTCTAATGCTAAATCTACTGCTTTCTGTATAAACAGTTGATCATCCATCTTTGTCTTACCTTAATAATAAAATTCAAGCTATATGTTTAAAGGCTTTTAATAAATAATGCTTTTATTATAAATTGATCAAGAAAATCAGACTACACATGATCATAACCACATTACAAATAAAGTAAAATTCACATAATCCTTTACTTTAAATATAAGCACCTATATATTCAAATCATATATTTCATATCCAATCTACATCGAGGATTTTATGTTGGAGATAGCAGTAATCTGATAACCATATTTCAATGAAAATTTGAAATGGGTTATCAACGCGAATTTTCAGGCTGCATGCCTATCTTTGCTTTTGATTACTTATATCAGGATTCCAACATGAACCTATCCAAGCCTGAACAACGGACTTTACACGTCTTAGCCAAAGGCGGAAAAATAGTAAAACTCAAAAATGAATCTGGACAACTCATCGCTGTAGAATGCTATAGCCGTAAAGGTTTTGTCTTATCCGATTGCACACTCGATGTTTTTCAAAAACTTAAAAAGAAACGATTGATCAAATCACAGGAAGGACAACCCTATCAAATCAATTTGAATGGGCTTAGAAACGTACGACCTCAATTCGATAATCAATAAACATCCTTAACAATCATCTGATGAAGCAACAACACAATTTTGCTTCGTCAGTAATTTAAAAACATATAGGCAATTAAAATGAATATTCATATCCGTGATGAACAAAACACTGACATCCAAGCAATTTTTGATTTAACCACAGCAGCATTTAATGATGAAGAATACTCTAGCCATACAGAGCAATTTATCGTAAATGCGCTTAGAGCAGCCAAACAACTTACTGTCTCTTTAGTTGCTGAAACTCATGGCAAAATCGTTGGTCATATCGCCTTTTCACCTGTCTCCATTTCCGATGGTACGACAGACTGGTATGGCTTAGGTCCTATTTCCGTTATTCCTGAATATCAAAGAAAAGGTATAGGCTCTGAACTTATGAAAGAAGGTTTGAATAGAATCAAGGCACTAAATGCAAAAGGATGCGTATTACTCGGTGATCCTAATTATTATGGAAAATTTGGGTTTAAGGCAGATGCTAATTTAATCTTAGAAGGTGTTCCAGCAGAGTATTTTCAAATTCTTGCTTTTACCGACCATATACCAAGTGGCTATGTCATCTATTCAGATGCATTTAATGTAACATCATAGTTATTCGCTTTAATGACATTATAAATAAAAAAGCTCACGAATATTCATCGTGAGCTTTTTTAACATTTAAGTGTATAACTATTACTTCGCTACTGTTGCTTCAGTCGTAATATTTACAGTGATCTTATCGCCAACGTTTGGTACATAGTTTCCGATACCAAATGCAGAACGATCAAATGAAGTTGTTGCATTAAATCCAATCGCAGGTACTTTTGCCATTGGGTGCTCACCCTGCTTATTCAATACTGCATCCAATACAACTGGCTTAGTAATACCCTTAACAGTTAAGTCACCTGTAATTTTGAAATGCTTTTTATCTTTGGTTTCTACTTTAGTACTTTTAAAAGTAATGTTTGGGTACTTAGCTGCATTAAACCAAGCTTCTTCTTGGAACTCTTTATCTAAAGCCGCTACGTTAGTATTTACGCTGCTTAAAGGAATTGTCACTTCTACTGATGAATTTGCAGGTTTCGCATTATCAACTTTAATAACACCTTGAATATCAGTGAAGTTAGCGCTTGGTGTAGAAAAACCAAAGTGATTCCAACTAAATACTGTTGCTGTATGTGTTGGGTCAATTTTATAGTCTACTGGGGCAGCTAATGTTACAGAACTTGCTAAAGCGAATGCTAAACCGAGGCTTAATGTTTTGAATTGCATTTTTGGTATCCTTGTTTGATATGAGTATTAGTGTATACATCAAGTATTTTTATTCACTATTCTTTATAAAACGATATGTTTCATCGGTGCAACAATAAAAGTATTACGCAGCCCAGCTAAACAACATATGATTAGACTATTCGATACTACACAATCAGTAGTGAACACTGCATGATTAGGTACAATCCTTTTTATTTTTAAAGATAAACAATAAGGTAAAACATGACTCATTCAGCACAAGCATTAAGTACAGCAACTCCCTATCGTGTAACACTTACAGATACTTCTGGTCATACATGGTATGCAGATGAGCCTATGGACAAAGGTGGGCAAGATACTGCACCAAATCCAATACAACTTGTTCTTTCCGCTCTTGGAGCATGTACCACGATTACGTTAGAAATGTATGCAAATCACAAAGGTATTAAGCTTGAGCATGTTCAAGTTGATTTAGCATTAAACCCAAATGTTGATCCTGAATCAGGACAAAATAATATTGAACGCAAGATTATACTAAAAGGTGAATTTACCGAAGATCAACATAAACGATTACTCAAAGTTGCTGAGAGCTGCCCTGTTCATAAACTACTAACTTCTAATATTTCGATTCAGAGTGAATTAAGTATCGGGTAAAATTTAAGGTGTTGCTCAATAGATCCCCTGATCAACACCCTTTTTCCATTCCAGCACATAATTGCTATTACCTCGATCAAAAGTATACCCTTTTTTCTTTAATTCATAATATTTATCAATAAAATATTGTCGAATATTTTCATCAACATTCCAAATGGATACTATCTGTTTTACTCTATGGCATCGTAATTCATTTTCTGCCAAATAATCATCATAACCACCTGTTATTTTCTGAGTTGCATAATCAATCAGACTATATGAGGATGGATGCTCTATACACAGTTTTGATAAAAGTTCAGTATCAAACAATTCATACTGAAACATTTCCAAGAAATCTTGTATATATTTTAAAGAAGTATTTTCTTCATTCCATAAACTATATTGAATATAATTTTGAGCAAATAAATTTAAAAACAATACTTCTTGCCACCCCCAATCATCTACTTTTGATTTTTCAATCATATGAAAAATATCAATATGATAATTAACATGTTCTTCTACTAATAAATCAAGAAATCGAGGTAAAAAATATTTAAACTCTTCTAATGAAATATTAGATATACAACCACCCACTCCATATCTTCTTAGTAAAATTTTAGACTTAAGATTTTTAAGTGGTGTTTCTACAAGGTATTTAAGCGTATCCATTTCATATTGGTCACATATTCGACAAATATTTATTTGATTTATTGAGATAGTCCCCCTATCAAATAATTTATAGGCGTCAATTACCAACAAACGAAGCAAGTCCAATTCTTTTTGTTGTTCAGTTCTCATCTTTTTCCATGTAAATAGCTTTTTTATAATATATTTTGAACTATTTGGCCCAATTATTCACTTATTAGATATCTTAAATACAAAAAAGCGCCCTAATTAGAACGCTTTTTTATACCACTTAATTTGATTAAGCAGTCAGTTCTTTAACCGCAGCAACAACCGCTTCAGTCGTAATACCGAAGAATTGGAACAAGTCTTTTGCTGGTGCAGATTCGCCGTAAGTGGTCATACCGATCACTTTGCCGTCTAAACCAACAAACTTCCACCAGTAATCAACATGAGCCGCTTCAACCGCTACACGCGCCCGGATGTGTGCAGGCAATACCGCTTCACGATATGCAGCATCTTGCTTCATGAATTCTTCAGCACATGGCATAGACACTACACGCACACCTTCAAGTTGTGCATATGCTTCCATTGCCAATGAAACTTCTGAACCTGTTGCAATGATGATTGCCTTCAATTCACCTTTCTCTTCAGCAAGTACATAACCACCTTTTGCAACGTTTTGAATTTGAGCTTCATTACGCGCTTGGAATGGTAAGTTTTGACGAGAGAAAATTAATGCTGATGGGCCATCTTTACGTTGAAGTGCCGATTTCCAAGAAACAGCTGCTTCAACTGTGTCACATGGACGCCAAGTATTTAAGTTTGGTGTACCGCGTAACGATGCAATTTGTTCAATTGGTTGATGCGTAGGACCATCTTCACCTAAACCAATCGAGTCATGTGTATAAACATGAATCACACGTTGCTTCATTAATGCAGACATACGTACTGCATTACGCGCATATTCCATAAACATCAAGAATGTTGCAACGTAAGGAACAAAGCCACCGTGTAAAGCCACACCATTCGCAATTGCGGTCATACCGAATTCACGAACGCCGTAATACACATAGTTACCCGCTGGGTTTTCTTGTACGCCTTGGCAACCTTTCCAAAGTGTTAAGTTAGAACCCGCCAAGTCAGCAGAACCACCTAATAATTCAGGCAGTAATGGACCAAATGCTTGTAATGTATTTTGGCTTGCTTTACGTGTAGCAATGGTTTCAGCTTTAGCATTTGTTTCAGCAATGAAAGCATCTGCTTGTGCAGCAAATTCAGCAGGTAAATCACCATTGATACGGCGTAATAATTCAGCCGCCTCAGTTGGATATTTTGCTTGATATTGAGCAAACAATTCATTCCACGCAGCTTCAGAGGTTTGACCTTTTGCTTTTGCATCCCAAGCTGCATATACATCTTCAGGGATAACAAAGGAATCTTCTTTCCAACCTAATGCTTCGCGAGTTAAAACGATTTCGTCTTTACCCAAAGGCGCACCATGGCAATCTTCTTTACCTTGTTTGTTTGGTGAACCTAGACCGATAATCGTTTTACAGATAATAATGGTTGGCTTATTAGTTTCAGCTTTTGCTTCTACAGTCGCTTGGCGAATTGCATCTGCATCATGACCATCTACACGAAGTACTTGCCAGCCATAAGCGTTAAAACGTTGCTCAGTGTCATCACTGAACCAACCTTCTACTTCACCATCAATCGAGATACCGTTGTCATCATAATAAACAACAAGCTTACCTAAACCTAAAGTACCTGCAAGTGAACATACTTCGTGAGAAATACCTTCCATTAAGCAGCCATCACCCAAGAAACAATAAGTGAAGTGATCAATAACGTTTAAGTCATCTTTGTTGAACTGAGCAGCTAATGTTTTTTCAGCTAAAGCGAAGCCAACAGCATTGGCGATACCTTGACCTAATGGACCTGTCGTTGTTTCGATACCCGGTGCATAACCATATTCTGGGTGACCTGGTGTTTTAGAATGTAACTGACGGAATTGCTTTAAATCTTCAATAGATAAGTCATAACCTGTTAAATGCAATAAAGCATATTGCAACATAGAACCATGACCATTTGACAATACAAAGCGGTCGCGGTTCGCCCATTGTGGGTTTGTTGGGTTATGATTTAAAAACTCACGCCATACGACGTCAGCGATATCTGCCATCCCCATTGGTGCACCTGGATGCCCTGAGTTTGCCTGTTGCACAGCATCCATTGCCAAGACACGAATTGCGTTAGCAATACGACGTTCATTTAAAGGGGTTGTCATAAGTCAGAATCCGATTAAATCAATGTGATAAAGAAGACGAGAAATCATCTTTCAAAAATTGAGACTATTGTCTTAAAAAAACGACATGGGGTAAAGTCTAATACACGATATTTCTTATATTTCGATCATTCATTTTCAATTATGTGAACAAATGTTCACAGCGTAAGCAAAAGTAAATATCTCTGGTTTGTAGAATCTATTCGCTTATTCAGAAAAATATTAAAAATCAATCCTCACATATAAGCTTTACTGATACACATATCAATAAAAACACAATGAAAATGCAATAAATTTATGGTTTTTAGTCAGCTTGTGCTAGTCCTATGAGCCAAGTCGATGTAACATACTCTGTCTTTTTGAAAATAACCATGATAGGACGTTCATGCGCGAGTATGCTGTTTTTACTTCAGAATCTGTAAGCGAAGGTCATCCAGACAAAATGGCTGACCAAATTAGTGATGCGATTTTAGATGCAATCCTAAGAGAAGACCCGTATGCACGTGTCGCTTGTGAAACATTAGTAAAAACAGGCGCGGTTGTTCTTGCTGGTGAAATCACAACAACGGCTAACGTTGATTTTGAAGCGATCGTACGTCAAACCGTAAATGGTATTGGCTACCACCACTCTGACTTAGGTTTTGATGGTTCAACTTGTGCCGTAATCAATATGATCGGAAAACAATCTCCTGAGATTGCACAAGGTGTAGATCGTCAAAAACCTGAAGATCAAGGTGCTGGTGACCAAGGTCTAATGTTCGGTTATGCAAGCCGTGAGACAGATGTGCTTATGCCTGCACCGATTTCTTACGCACACCGTTTAATGGAGCGTCAAGCAGAGTTACGTCGTTCAGGTGCTTTACCTTGGTTACGTCCAGATGCAAAAAGCCAAGTTACTTTTGCTTATGAAAATGGCAAACCTGTTCGCTTAGATGCTGTCGTGCTTTCGACTCAACATGACCCAGAAATTACTCAAGCTCAGTTGAAAGAAGCTGTGATTGAAGAGATTGTTAAGCCAATCATTCCTGCTGAAATGTTCCATGCAGGCACAAAATTCCATATCAACCCAACAGGTATGTTTGTAATCGGCGGCCCTGTAGGTGACTGTGGTTTAACTGGTCGTAAAATTATCGTTGATACATACGGCGGTATGGCGCGTCACGGTGGTGGTGCATTCTCTGGTAAAGACCCATCTAAAGTTGACCGTTCAGCTGCATATGCTGGTCGTTATGTCGCCAAAAATATTGTTGCTGCTGGCCTTGCTGATAAATGTGAAATCCAAGTGAGCTATGCAATTGGTGTTGCTGAACCAACCTCAATTTCAATCAATACCTTCAATACTGGTAAAGTATCTGATGAGTTGATCATTCAACTTGTTCGTGAACATTTTGACTTACGTCCATATGGCATCACACGCATGCTTAACCTTATTCAACCTATGTATAAGCAAACAGCTGCTTATGGTCACTTTGGCCGTGAAGGTTCAGATACAGCATTTACTTGGGAAAAAACTGACAAAGTTGAAATCCTTAAGGATGCAGCAGGTCTTTAATTGCTCTGCATCAATTAGTAAAAAGCTCGCATTTTGCGAGCTTTTTTTATTCCCCAATCTAATTTCCCGAATTCATATTGTCTTGCTTTAAAACTTCAAAAATAGACGTATTTTGAACAGGTTGCTCTTCTTGATGATGTTGCGAATACAAATGTGCAAGTTTTACGATAACCACAACAGCTAAACACGCAGCAACACAGAACATCCACATACCGTAAGGGCTGCGAATATGTTGAGAACCACAGTAAGGACATTCCTTATCTGTAGACGCGACCACCTTGTCGCAACATGCACAATGATATTGATATAACATCATTTGTTCCTCCCACTCGTTATTTTTTATTTTCTTTTTACAACAATTTTCACCGTTGTACTTTTATCCTATGAAAAAAAAAACGAGATTACAATGCAGTTATATGACCGATTCTTTCAAATTTACAAAGTTTTTATGTCAATTTAATGAACTACGAGTATTTTTAATTTTTTCTACAGAAGCGTATTATTTTGATCTTTCACATAATTTGCTAAAATATTGCTTTAAATTTATGGAAATAGCAGCATGACTCAATTAATCAACAAAGGTGGATTTCGTGAACGTGCCAACCGTAGTCGAAAATACAAACAGTCAGAAAATGAGGTGACCACTTTGCCACCGAGCCAATACCAACCCCAAGATAAAGAAACAGGTACGGTTCAGAAAATTAAAAACAGTCAAAATGACGAGACAAACATCAAGCCATAAAAAAAGCACACTTTTGATTGTGTGCTTTTCTATAACTAAACCGAATTAGTTTACATCTTTAAATTCAATTTTCTTTTGATCTGGTTTTACTTCACGCGCTTCACCATCAATCACCGTTGAGTCACGATATTGCCCGCCTTGTTGGTTTTGCATTTCTTGCATCTGACGCATTAAATCAGCAAATGGACTTTGTCCTGAAGCACCACCGCCCATACCACCCATCATTTGGTCCATCATCGCTTGTTGACGCTTTGCCATTGTTTTCATCAATGCATTGCGGAAAGCTGTTTGTACCGATGGGATTAACACTAAAACGGCGATCACATCAGAAATCAAACCTGGTAGCATTAAAAAGAAACCAGACATCGCTATTGCTAGTTTCTTAGTTACCGCTGGATCAGCACCTAACTGCCCTGTCATTTGCATTTGTTGTAACTGAGGCATGATACCTGACGTGCTTGAACGCAGCATATTTAAGCCAATGAAAAATGCGATAATAAACCAGAAGAATACATACCACATACTTCCAACGAGATCGCCCACGCCGATCCAAACCAACACTTCAGCAATTGTGCCAAAAACCACGATAAGAAGTAGATTCATGTTAAATCTCAAAATAAAACAATGTGCATATTGATAAAACAATGCTGACACATTTAATAAAATAAACTCAATAAATTATTTGATGGGTTCTTTTCTAAATTTATCAAGTCTGATGTTTATGTTTATTACATAAAAAAGCTCTCAGTTGAAATCAATCAATTGAGAGCCTAGAAAGAATTTATAAATTAACCACAAGTTGCATTGGTAAACTTTTTAGATTGTGGATCAATCGTTACTGTAACGCGGTTCTCTCGATAATCCATAGTTACAGGTTGATTAGGCCCAACACTACGCACGATCTCAGACTTGGTTTTTTGCTTAATTTGTTCTTCGCTAAGTCCTGATTGACCAATTAACTTTTTTGCCTCATCAGCAACACATTTCGGTTGGCTAGCACGGAATAGCTCCCACTCCTCCACCACCTGACCATTTGGCAACGTGCAGTATCCAACCTGACCATTTGTTTCATTTCTAATTTCCAACTGACCACCTTGCTCAACGCAATATTTACTTGCTGGATTCGCCATACCAATTTTTGGTGGCATATCGTCTTTATTTGGAGTTGAAGAACACGCTGCCAATGACATAACAACTGCACCTAAAAGTAAGATCTTTTTCATATTTTTGAATTCTTGCAAAAAAATTTAATATAGCAAACAAATGATAAATTTATGTCTATGAATTGAAACAAAGAACTCCAGTTATGATTAACTCATCGTTTAGTTCAACGAATTAAATCATCATTGAATAATGATGTACTCAAGCCGAATAGCCTGATCAACCAAATAATGATCTTTGATAATATAAAAATATGGTCTCGTGTTTACCCACTCATCCATTTCCAAAATGGCTTCTGTATAACCCATCACTGCTGAAAAATCTTTTACTTGTAAAATATCCATAGGCTTATCCCTTTTCTTATAGATATAAGCCTAACATAGAGTAAATATTTCCTTGTAGCTCAAAGCTCAATCTTGCCAGTCATTTTATATTTTTATAATTTGTTTTGGCTAAATTTCAAACATTAAAAAAGCACCCGAAGGTGCTTTCTTTCTCTTATAAGCCTGTTGCGATCAGAACCACAAAACTGAACAACAACGAACCTAAAGATCTTTTACAATGTACATGAACTTCTTGCTCAAACCCTTGAGAGTATCGCTCTAAGTTTTCCATAACCTAATGCTCATTTAATGTACTGCAATTATTAATTTGCCTAAATAATGTATGAAATGAAATTAGCAAAAAGTCGTAGATCAAGCTAGGGTAAAAATTTAAACATATGGTCAATTAGTGACAAAATTAAGCAATTTCACTTAAATTTCTAATGGTTTTTTGCAATTTTTCTAAATTATTAATATTCAAATAAAAAAGCCCACCAAAGTGAGCTTTTTTATATTTATTCTTAGTTTTGAGCAACTACAGTAATAGCAGTTGCTTGAGGTCCTTTTTTACCTTCAGCTACAGTAAAAGATACACGTTGTCCTTCATGAAGAACTCTAAAGCCGTTGCTTTGGATTTCGCTAAAGTGAGCAAAAACATCTTGTCCAGAATCAGCATGAATAAAACCAAAACCTTTAGTTTCATTGAACCATTTAACTGTACCAGTCACAGTGTTAGACATAAATTTAACCTATTTGAAAATTCGTAATACTTAGCAGCAAATAACTTGGAATAATAAAACTATGACACTAAAATCTGATAAAACGAGAAGTTTGGACAAACATACGAAATTAGAGATTTGCTGAATCAACAGAGTTATTCTTCTAGTTAACTATCACTATACACGACTTTACTTTTTATAAGCAATCCCTATTGCTTCAACCACTCATATAAATGGATGACATAACATTCAAAAACTAAGATTGAGCTACGAAAACCATTTCCAAAATTATTTAACTTCAATACTTTTCAATAATATAGATTAAGAAAAACAAGTCAAATAGATAAGATTTTCAATTAAATTCTCTTACATTTTTCTTCTTATGCAATTGATCAAGTTTCAGCAACCTATTTTGAATAACGAAAAAGTAAATATGATTAAAAATCATCCCACACATCAATTTTTAACCCGTTCCAATTTTAAATAATTAACATCGTAGCAATTGTCCACATTGTGATCCCAATTAAAACGTCTAAAATTTTCCAAGATGTCGCTCTTTTAAATAAAGGAAGTAACATCTTAGCCCCGTAGCCTACTGAAAAGAAAAATATCCAAGAAGCGAGTATTGTGCCTGCCGCAAACTGATACAGTTGATCCGAAAATTGCACTGAAATTGATCCGATCAAGATAATCGCATCCAAATACACATGTGGGTTTAACCAAGTGAATGCTAAGCATATTCCGATACTTTTGAGTAACGAATCTTTTTCAATATCACTTGGGTTTAGCGAAGAAGAATTTTTTATAGCTGAATAGAAATTACGCAATCCGTAAAAGAATAAAAATGCTGCACCAAAATATTTGCTCACGGTAAGGAGAAGTGGAAAGTTAGCAATAACTTTGGAGAATCCTGTTACGCCGAAGTAAATCAAAATAGAATCAGATAATGCACAGATAAAACAAACCCAGAATACATACTGCTGCTTTAAACCTTGTTTTAATACGAATGCATTTTGCGCCCCTATTGCTAAAATCAGAGAGAAGCCAATTCCAAGCCCATATACAAATGCACTCATTCAATTTTTCCACAAACTAAAAATATTAAAGGGATTTATTTCTTTACACATTCAGATCACGCTGAAAGATTGTTATTATCTTTTTTTTAATTTTTAATTCAGTAAAATTAAGTTTCTTTCAGTTCAACTAAGTTTTTTTAAGGAAATTATGCTCGATAGCAAACAATGTGAAGCTTTCTTTGCTGTTGCAGAGACAGGTAGCTTTGAACATGCAGGCCAAAGACTGTGTATTACCCCATCTGCTGTGACATTGAGGGTTCAAGCACTTGAGAAGCATTTAGGTCAGCTCTTGCTGGTACGTGGCAGACCTTGCGTTTTAACTCAATCAGGTCTACATCTATTTGAATATTTACAACATAGTCGGCGTTTAGAACAAAATTTGTTATATAGTCTCACAGGCAAATCTGAATCTAATTATTTTAAAATGACAATCGCAACGAACGCTGATTCATTAGCAACGTGGTTGCTTCCCACACTGAAAGATGTGCTCATCCAAGAAAAAATTATGGTTGAATTTAATTGTGCCGATCAGTCGCATACTTATTCATTACTGGAAAATGGAACAGTCAATGCATGTATTTCTATCGAAAGTGCAGCCATGAAGGGTTGTAATGCCATATATTTGGGATCTATGCGCTATAAAATGGTTTCAACGCCATTGTTTCAAAAAAAATGGTTTAAGAATGGAATCACGAGAGAAAGCTTAAGGACTGCCCCTGCAATTATTTTCAATCACAAAGATCACACCCATTTTGACGTACTTGAAAAAATGTTTGGGTTAACAAAAGGCACTTATCCATGTCACCTTATCCCATCTTCAGAATCCTTTGTCACGGCAATCCAGCTTGGCTTGGGATATGGCATGGTTCCAGAACTTCAACTCGAACAATCCCTTAAAGATAAAATTTTAGTCGAGATTTTACCCGAAGCTGAAACAGATATTGCTTTATATTGGCACCATTGGAATCAACAATCTGCTCCTCTTCAAGCCTTAACGACACATATTGTCCAAAAAGCGAAAATAGTTTTGAGGTAGCTCAAAATATGAGCTGCCTACAAAACTACCTATTTCTTTAAAATTCAAAATAATACAAAAAAAATATACAGCTAAAAGCCTTATATGTAACAATATCAACAATCTTTTATTCTTATAGTGCTGCATGTCATTAATTATTGGTATTGACCCTGGTTCACGCTTAACAGGTTACGGAATTATTGAGAAAGATGGCAACAAGTTACGTTTTGTCGATGCAGGCACGATTCGTACTGAAACACAGGAAATGCCCGAACGTTTGAAACGTATTTTTGCAGGTGTAGAGCGTATCGTTAAATTTCACGGGCCAACAGAAGCTGCGGTAGAGCAAGTCTTCATGGCACAAAATCCTGATTCTGCACTAAAGCTTGGTCAAGCGCGTGGTGCAGCCATCGCGGCATTGGTGAATTTGGATTTACAAGTGGCAGAATACACAGCGCGTCAGATTAAACAATCTGTCGTGGGTTATGGCGCGGCAGATAAAGAACAAGTCCAAATGATGGTGATGCGCTTGTTAAACTTGAGCATTAAACCCCAAGCAGATGCGGCCGATGCCCTTGCTGCTGCTATTTGTCATGCACACGCTTCAGGAAGTATGAGCAAAATGGCTGTGCTGAATGCTTTAGGTGGGATGGCAAGAGGAAGAAGCCGCTCCAGTACTAGAAGGCGTTAATATTAATGATTAACGACTTCACAAATCACTTTCCCCATATCATGCGCTTGCAAACCCCTCATACCTTTTTCAGCCAGTAAATCTCCTGCCTGTGCATGTAAGCTAACAATTGCATGTAATGCAATTTGTTCATGAAATTGAGCTTTTAAACTCGCAATCATGCCAGCCAATACATCTCCCATGCCTCCTGTCCCCATACCTGCATTACCTTGAGTACAGATAAATAATTCGCTTTCCAAGATTAAACTACCAGCACCTTTTAGCACCCATTGCCCGGCATATTTTTGCTGTAGTTGGTGAATCGCTGCAATGCGATCTTGTTCAATCTCTGCTGCTGTACAATCTAATAAAGTTGCTGCTTCGCCTGAATGTGGAGTCGCATAGATATGATCATTTAATTGTTGCGGATGCTTTGCCAAAAACCAAAGTCCATCTGCATCAAGCACAACTTCTAAATGTGTGTTTTGATTGAGTAAATCGAACCATTGCTGATAAATCCGCTCTGCCCATTGATCACGTCCTAAGCCCATTCCAAAACAGACCGCATCGACTTGCTTTAATAGTTGTTGAATCAGGTCTTGATCTAACGCATTAATATCTCGAACCATAATATTGGGCGAACGTGACAAAATCGCTTGATGATGTTTGCTATGACAAATCACAGTCACTTTGCCAGCACCTGCATGAAAAGCGGCTTCAGCTGACATAATCACTGCTCCGCCCATATCCGCATGACCGCCAACAACGAGTACATGCCCGTAACTGCCTTTGTGACCAAATGCCTGACGTTTCGGCAATACAATTTTTTCAGGTGATAAATAGGCAAGTGGTTTTAATGCTGTATCAATTGGAATCAGGCTGACTAAGTGCAATTGACCGACATATTCTTTGCCTTGTCCCGTAAATAAGCCTGCTTTATACCCCAAAATGGTAAAGGTATGATCCGCTTGTATTGCACAAGGTAAAACTTGTCCTGTATTGGCATGTAGTCCACTGGGAATATCAATCGAGATTTTTAAACCTGTTTGTGCATTAAAACACTGAATAATTTTTTGCCAACCTTCATTTAGCGCTCTATTTAAGCCAATCCCAAATAACGCATCGATATGACAATCAACCTTTCTTAGCATCTCCTTATAGGGATGAGGGGTATACTCCACAAGATCACCAATGACATTGCTATTTAAATCTGTAGACGACTCGTTCTGAAAAATAGAAGCTGCAATATCATTTATTGGCTTCATTTCAACTTGCTGAGATTCAGCATACGCATAGGCATGTTTTAAATCAGTAGAACTTCCCATTTCAGTTGAGAGTACCGTTACATCGAAACCTGATTGCTTTAAAAATGCAGCAATATAATAACCATCACCAGCATTGTTCCCCTGCCCACACCACACAGCGATATTTTGGATATTTTGTTGATGAAATTGCTCAATCAGTTGCTGCGATATTGACCAAGCTGCTTGTTGCATTAATCCTAAAGAGGAATTTTGCTGAGCAAACCAACGCTGCTCCCATGCTTGAATACTTTGGCTATGGTAAACTGAACGTTGCATATTATCCCCTATTATTGGTTTATGGCTTCATCCACACCTTCAGGAAAATCGCTTGATAAAATCGAGCTGCAACAGCTTGATCCTCAAGAACTTAAAACATGGATAAAAGCTCAGGCTTTGGACTTGGGCTTTTCTGATTGTGTCATTGCCAAACCAGATGCTCAAGATCAAATGCCTCGTTTTAAAGAATATTTAGAACGCGGCTATCATGCAGATATGCACTATTTAGAAGAAAACTTAGAAAAACGTGCTAATCCAACTTTATTAGTTCCAGGAACTAAAAGCATTATTTGTGTGCGCATGAACTATCTTGTTGCGTCCCCCCAGCCCCGTTATGTACCATTTGAACCAAATTCTGCCATTATTGCTCGCTACGCACGCGGTCGTGATTATCACAAAGTGATGCGTGGGCGGCTCAAAACGTTAGCAAGCCGAATTAAAGAAAAAGTGGGCGATTTTGAGTCACGCCCATTTGCTGATTCAGCACCTATTTTTGAAAAATCCCTAGCTGAAAGCGCAGGTATGGGGTGGACAGGAAAACATACTTTACTGATTCATAAAAAATCAGGTTCTTTCTTTGTATTGGGGGAGCTATTTACCTCTCTCGAACTTCCTTTTGATCAGCCTGCAACGGCACACTGCGGTTCATGTACAGCCTGTATTGATATTTGCCCAACACAAGCGATCGTTGAACCTTATATGTTAGATGCAAGGAAATGCATTGCATATTTGACCATTGAATATAAAGGCATTATTCCAGAAGAACTCCGCCAAGGTATTGGCAATCGTATATTTGGTTGTGATGATTGTCAGTTGATTTGCCCTTGGAATAGTTTTGCTAAAATGGCAACAATCCCTGATTTTGATGCGAGACATGGCTTAGATAACATAAGTTTGCTCGATATTTGGCAATGGGATGAAGTAACTTTTTTGGCCAATACCGAAGGCAGTCCGATTCGTAGAACTGGCTACCAATCTTTTAAACGCAATATTGCAATCGGGCTTGGAAATGCGCCATACTCGGTTGATGTAGTCACACAATTGCAAGAAGCAAAACCTTTGCACGATGAGATTGTCAATGTACACATTGATTGGGCAATTCAACAACAATTGCAACGAGCCAATGTATAACAAATAGAAAATTGATGTTTTTTGCCCTTTGGCTTTGGCACGATTTCTGTATGATTAATCTCAATGTTTGTAATCAATCATCATGGATATAACAATGACCTTACGTAATGACTGGACTCGTGATGAAATCCAAGCTTTATATGATCAACCTTTTTTAGACTTAGTATTTGAAGCGCAAAGCGTTCATCGTCAACATTTCCAAGCAAATACGATTCAGGTCAGCACCCTTCTTTCGATTAAAACGGGTAAATGTCCAGAAGATTGTAAATATTGCTCTCAGTCAGCACATTACGACTCAAAATTAGAAGCAGAAAAACGTATTGCGGTTGATAAAGTGATTAGCGAAGCACAAGCTGCAAAAGAATCAGGTTCATCTCGTTTCTGTATGGGTGCTGCATGGCGCAACCCACATGAAAGAGATATGCCTTATGTCTTAGAAATGGTTCGTGAAGTAAAAGCCTTAGGTCTAGAAACTTGCATGACGTTAGGTATGCTCAACCAATCGCAAGCTGAGCGTTTGAAAGATGCTGGTTTGGATTATTACAACCACAACTTAGATACATCACGCGAGTATTATTCGCATATCATTAGCACTCGTACTTTTGATGATCGTTTAAATACACTTGATCATGTACGTCAAGCGGGTATGAAAGTGTGTAGCGGCGGTATTGTCGGTTTAGGTGAAAGTCGTAATGACCGTATTGGTCTATTGCAAGAGCTTGCTACGATGCCAGTACACCCTGAGTCTGTGCCGATCAACATGCTTGTACCGATTGAAGGCACACCACTCGCTGAAGTGGAAAAATTAGATGTGACCGAGTGGATTCGTACAATTGCTGTCGCACGTATCATCATGCCACATAGCTATATTCGATTATCAGCAGGTCGTGAATCCCTTAGTGACTCGGATCAAGCACTTGCATTTATGGCTGGTGCAAACTCATTGTTCTCTGGTGAAAAACTGTTAACAACTCCAAATGCTGGTGAAGGCAAAGATCAAATTTTATTTGCTAAACTCGGCTTAACTGCTGAAAAAGCAAAGCCTACAGTTGCAGAACTCTCAGTAGATGCCATGAGCGCATAAATATAAAAGCCTTGTCGATTGACAAGGCTTTTTTCTTGGAATAATTACACTTATATAGATGTGACTAAAATCCCATATTTGGCAGTAAGAAACATTCCAATTCTAATCACATCCACTCCAGCTGCATGCGTAACAGATAGCTCCTGCGTATGTACATCAAAATGGAATGAATCAAATATCTCTTGATGATGCATTAACCATAAAATGGTATCAGCGACATGCTCATCAACTGTATACGTTTCCGACTTAAAATCCTTATCCATAATGCTTTATTGAGATAAATTGATTTAAACATCATAACCAAATCATCTATCAAAAGCAGTAGGATAAAAAAACACTTAGTCAAAGGAGATAACTAAGTGTATTAACGAGGAATAAAACTTAGCGATTAGGCAGCTTTAGGATTAATCAATGTCTGACCTGCTTTTAAGCTATTTATGGCCTTTGGATTAAACTCTAATGTCAGGACGTGATTGTCTAAATGAACATGATAAGAACGAATCAATGACTGTGGTCCATCTTCTGTATCTAACACATACTCATCCGCGATATTTAGGATACCTTCGAGATTGGTTGTACTAGACGCACGATCATGGCTGAACAAGTCGTAGATTGTCTGTAAATTAAAACTTGTATGTTGTTCTGTAGGATGACTTTTTAAGTGTTGCTCTAAGAACAATACAAATTTATGTGCGAAGAAATAATAGTTAGGTTTATGTGTATAAAGCATGTTCATTTATAGCTCCTTTAGATGATTTTTTCATCAAATCATGACTAAAACACTAAGGATTGAATCTTAAAAAAATCTTAAAAAAAGTTTGGCGTTTTTGTTAACGAACTTAAAAATCTTCTGCTTTTATTTTTAACAAAGGTTCAATTTTTTGATGATTACTGAAGTCTTGTCACAAAAACTTCATATAAAAAAACCACTATTTTGTATAAAAAATAAACAAACAATCCACTATTTCTTAAAAAATAAATCTTAAGAACAACATTTTTTGTTGAAAATTCACATAATCAGGAAAGCAATTTCAGAAAAACTAAAAAATAAACAACAAGTTATTTCAGCCAGCTTAATAATTATTTAAGAATTACTAAAAATGTGATGAAGTTTGCATTTTATTTATTAACTGGTATATTTCGCACATTACTTATTCAGCGCAAAAACTTAACTGGAAAAGTAATCTAATTCAAACTTTTAGCTGATGTCTTAGAGAAATTATTATGAAAAAACTTGCTTTGCTCGCTACTCTTTCAGTTGTTGGTATTGCTAGCGCTCACGCTGCAGATGGTACTATCACAATCAATGGTTTAGTGACTGATAAAACTTGTAACATCGTTACTCCAGCGGGTAAAGATTTTACAGTTACGCTTCCAACAGTTTCTAGACAAACTCTTGCGAATGCAGGTGATGTTGCTGGCCGTACACCATTCCAAATCAACTTAGAAGATTGTTCAGAAGGTAAAGTTGCAACTTACTTCGAACCAGGTGCAACTGTTGATTTCAACACTGGTCGTTTAATCAACCAAGCTGCTAGCGGTGCTCAAAACGTTGACGTTCAACTTTTAGGTAGCAACAACCAAGTAATCCCAGTTTTAGCTGCTGGTGCTTCTGGTGCTCAAGCGAACTCTCAATGGGTTGACGTTGTTGACGGCGGTAGTGCAGATCTTAACTACTACGCTGAATACTATGCAACTGGCGCATCTACTGCTGGTGAAGTAACAACTAACGTTCAATACACAATTATTTATCAATAATTTGTTGATCGCTGAGTTTCTATGTTCTAGAGCATAGAAACTCTTTTTATTTAAATTCATCTGCCTTTTTTGAGAATGTTGAGCATGTCATTTAACGGTCGTAAATTTTTGTCTGGTTTAGCACTTTGTTCAGTTATGGCGACTGCCGCTAACGCTGAGATAATCATTCATGGCACACGCGTGATCTACCCTTCTGATGCACGTGAAGTAACTTTACAACTAAGCAATAATGGCTCAAAACCTGCTCTCGTCCAAGCTTGGATCGATGAAGGTGATCCTAAAAGCACACCAGACCAATCTAAAGTGCCTTTTATGATTACACCACCTATTTCCCGTGTAGAGCCAACTAAAAGTCAAACACTTCGTATTACGGCTTTACCAAATGCGTTACAACTAGATCAAAAACAAGAAACTGTACTTTGGTTAAACGTTTTGGATATTCCACCGAGACCAACAGGCAAAGGTACAGAAACTGTTCCAGATAACTTTTTGCAACTTGCAATTCGTTCAAGAATTAAATTTTTCTATCGTCCAGCAAGTATCAAAGAAGATGCCAACTTAGCTGCTGACAAATTGCAATGGCGTCGTGTTGGTCAAAACATTGTTGTTAAAAACCCAACCCCTTTTCATATCACGATGACTTCAATTTATCAGGCCAATGGTGATAAGAAAGTTGATTTATTGCCTAAAGGTTTAATGTTAAAGCCTTTTTCTGAAGATCAAGTTCAGTTAAAAACATCGAACACTGAAAAAATGAGTTTTATTAATGTTAATGATTACGGTGGCCGTGTCGAAAGACCGATCAAATTCCAATAATCATTATTCGTTTAGATAATCAATAATTTTAAGTACCTATACCATATAGGCGATTTTTAATATGTCAAAACAGCACGCAACATACAGATTATTAAAGCGTCATATTTGCTTTTACCTTACCTCAGGCATGATCAGCATGACCCTGCCTGTAATGGTACATGCAGATGAATCTACACAAAAAAAAGCTGTAGAAGCTGAGTTTGACTCTTCTTTTTTAATCGGTGATGCACAGAAAATCGATATTTCACGATTCAAATACGGTAACCCTGTTTTACCGGGTGAATATAACGTCGACGTATATGTAAATGGTCAGTGGTTCGGCAAACGTCGAATGATGTTTAAAGCTGTAGACCCAAAAGAAAATGCAACAACCTGTTTTAATTCAAGCACCTTACTTGAGTATGGTGTAAAGCAAGACGTTCTTTCGCAACATATTGCGAATCAATCAAAAAACAGTTGTTTAAAAATTGAAGATTGGATTGAAGATTCTTTCTATGAATTTGACACTTCAAAATTACGTATTGATATTTCAATTCCTCAAGTTGCTTTACAAAAAAATGCGCAAGGTTATGTCGATCCAAGTATTTGGGATCGCGGTATCAATGCTGGCTTTTTATCGTATAGTGGTAGCGCCTATAAAACATTTAATACAACTGGCGATAATAAAGAAACAACCAATGCATTTATGGCAGTTACTGCTGGGGCAAATATTGCAGGCTGGCAATTACGCCATAATGGTCAATGGCAGTGGCAAGACAATCCGACTGAAAACCAAAGTAAGTCAAACTATCAGTCAACAAGTACCTATTTACAACGTGCATTCCCACAGTATCGTAGTGTATTGACACTAGGTGACAGCTTTACCAATGGCGAAATTTTCGACTCTTTTGGTTATCGTGGTGTTGATTTTTCTAGTGATGACCGCATGTTGCCAAATAGTATGTTGGGCTATGCCCCACGCATCCGTGGTAATGCAAAAACCAATGCGAAAGTTGAAGTTCGCCAACAAGGTCAATTAATTTATCAAACCACGGTTGCTCCGGGTAGCTTTGAAATTAATGATCTCTATCCAACAGGTTTCGGTGGTGAACTTGAGGTTTCTGTAATCGAATCAAATGGTGAGATTCAGAAATTTGCTATTCCTTATGCATCTGTGGTTCAAATGCTCAGACCTGGTATGAGCCGATACTCATTAACTGCTGGTGAATTCCGCGATCGTGATATCGAGTTAGATCCGTGGGTTGTACAAGGTAAATATCAACGAGGAATTAACAACTACCTCACAGGTTATACTGGCTTTCAAGCCACTGAGAAATACACTTCGGTTTTGGCTGGTGCTGCTTTTGCAACACCAATCGGTGCGATCTCGTTAGACGTAACACATTCAGAAGCTGATTTTGAAAGAAAAGAATCTCAATCAGGTCAAAGTTACCGTTTAAGTTATAGCAAATTAATTACACCAACAAATACCAACTTAACCTTAGCAGCTTATCGCTACTCGACTGAAAATTATTACAAATTACGTGATGCGATTTTAATTCGTGATTTAGAAGATCGTGGTATGAATAGTTACGCTGTAGGTAAGCAACGTAGTGAATTCCAAATTACCTTAAACCAAGGTTTACCTGATGGTTGGGGTAATTTCTATATGGTCGGCTCTTGGGTTGACTATTGGAATCGCAATGAAAGTACTAAACAATACCAAATTGGTTATAGTAACAATTACCATGGTTTAACCTACGGCCTATCGGCGATCAATCGCCAAGTTGATTATGGATCAAGTAATCAAACACGTGATACTGAATATTTGATGACATTGTCATTCCCGCTCAGCTTTAAAAAGCATTCTATGAATGTGAATGCCAATGCATCTCAAGACAGTAGAACAGTTGGTGTAAGTGGAACTGTAGGTGATCGTTTCAGTTATGGTTCATCAGTAACACATCAAGATCGCAGTAATCCAACCTTCAACGTCAATGGACGCTACCGCACAAACTACACAACTGTTGGTGGCTCATATAGTGTTGCCGATTCTTATCAACAAGCCATGGTTAGCTTAACTGGTAATATCGTTGCTCATAAAGACGGTATTTTATTCGGCCCAGAGCAAGGTCAAACGATGGTGCTGGTATATGCACCTGATGCCGCAGGCGCCAAGGTAAATAACACAACTGGTTTAAGTGTAAACAAAGACGGTTATGCTGTTATTCCATATGTAACGCCATATCGTTTAAATGACATTACTTTAGATCCTCAAGAAATGTCGACAAATGTTGAATTAGAAGAAACAAGTCAACGTATCGCACCTTATGCTGGTGCGATTGCTAAAGTCGATTTTTCTACGAAAACAGGTTATGCAATTTATATTGCTACAAAAACAGCAAATGGTGAAAACCTACCTTTTGCAGCACAAGTATTTGACCAAAATAATGAAGCTGTAGGTATTGTTGCTCAGGGTAGTATGGTCTATCTCCGTACCCAGAAAGCACAAGATCATCTCGTTGTGAAATGGGGTGACGATAGTGCTGAACAATGTGCAATCTCATATGATGTCACAGCTGAATTGGCTAAAGATCAACAGAACTTAATAATGACTGAGGCGGTTTGTAAATGAAGAAAATACTAATAACTGGTGCTTTATTCACAGCTGGTCTTGGAGTCCATAACGAGGCTAATGCTGCTTGTGCACCAACTTCCGGGTTCACAACAAAAGTAATCAGTATGGCTGTTGGTCGAGTTGTAGTGCGTCCAAGTGATGAGGTTGGAAAAATCCTACGTAAAGCAACTTTTTCAATTGACCCAAACAACTCAACAATTAACTGTACAAGATATTCCACAGGCACAGTTCGGGCAGATTTAACTCAGAGCTATCCTGTCAGTTCACTTGGTAACAATATTTATAGTACTAATATTCCTGGTATTGGTATTCGTTTATATCGTGAGGCACAAAATAACTCCAACTTTTCAGGGTATTACCCATATTCTCGAAATATTAGCGGTGGCTCTGGTTGGGGTGGTACAAACTATTCATTAGATACTGGCTATTTTGTTGTTGAAATAGTTAAAACTGCTTCACAAACAGGTTCAGGCGCTTTAGTACCAGGACAATATAGTAGTTATTATCTTACCTCACATCCCAATCAACCTATTTTAACTAGCTTTGTATATGGAAATGCCATCACGATTGCTTCTTCTTCATGTGAATTGCAAGGTGATATTAATAAGGTCGTAACTTTACCAACAGTAACAAAATCAGGATTCTCTGGAGTAGGCTCGACACAAGGAGCACAAAGATTTGATCTAAATATTTTATGTAATGGAGGCCAAAATCCTACAGGATATGAGGAAAAGAATCTTATTAGTCTAAGTTACGATTACATTCAGGATGGCTCCAATAACCAAGTATTATCAAACATTGCTCCAGCTTCAACCAAAGCAAATGGTGTTGGTGTTCAACTACTGTGGAACTACAACAATAAAAATCAAGTCATTAAAAAAGGCGATAAATTAGAGCTGGGTACAGTAAGCTCCAATAATACCGTTCAATACAATGTTCCAATGACCGCACAATACTATCAAACTGCAACGAATGTTACCGCTGGTACTGTACGAGCAATGGCAACCGTTACGATCGAATATGACTAATCATAAATAATGGGTCTCCTAAAAATAGGAGGCCTCTTTTATATATAGCTGAATAATAAGATTTTTAAATTACTTTTTCAAAATAAGTAAATACTTTTTGATTAACAAAACTCAAATCACAATACAGAGGATCAATCAATGAAAAAACTGAGCATACTTACAGTCAGCTTAGCATTATTTGGTTGCGGAGACGATTACAATCCTTCGTAAAGTAATGATAGTAGTACTCAAACAGCAGAAACAAATGCGAGAACTTTAAACTTAAAAACTTTTAATCAATCACAAGTTTGTCAATACAATTTTGATGCAACTCAGGAAGATTATGATGTTTTATGGAACAATCATAATCCTGAGTATTTGATTAGATCATTCCCTTCTATAGATGGGCAAAAGTTTAATTTTACTGTCACCCCTCCCTATTTTTCTAATAATGATCCTGAATATGGCTCAGTCAATTATTTACAATACTTAGCTTCTAGTAAATCTAGACTATATGCTGCAAAGGATTTTTTTGACTTTCCGTCACTGCAAAACAGTTTAGGTGATTTTATTCTACCTATTACAGGTATTCTTGTTTTTGAAATGCAATTAGATATTCCTGACTCACCATTAAATGGTGGTTACTATGGAGATCCTGCTTCTTCGTATATTACAGACATCAATTTCAGTGGCGTAACTAGCAGTGGTAATATGGTCAATGCTCTATACTCCTACGGAGCAGGAACAGCTGATCCTGATTTTGGAGAAACCCCTCCTTATGTACTCTACACAGTTAATTACCAAAATAATAATGGTGAACATAATTCTGTGGCTTATTACTACAACCAAATGGATGGCTATCAAAACAAAGTACATCGACTAGGTATTTACATAAACCAAGCCACAAAACAAGTTGGTTATATTTTCAATGGAGTCGATCAAGGATATCAGTCTAGTTTACCTGCTGCATTACAAAAACTGAGTTTTACTATATCAAGTGGAGTCGCAATATATTCAAATCATCTTAGTGGACAAGAATTATCATCTGAGCTAATCACAGACAGAGGCTCTCTACAATTCAACTATCCTCAAGGCACAACGGACATATGTGGCAACACAATCTAGAATCAATAACTCTATTGAGCCTAATCTTTTGATTAGGCTTTTTTATATCTTCTTCCAAAAATGTTAACTAGTTAACAAACCAAAACAATAAATTAATCATCAATTTTAAAATAAAACAAAAACCACATCACATTTTAAAAAAATATTTTAATCAAAACCAGTATAAATATTGCCTTAATAATAATTTTCATGCAGATTAATAATAATTACATTAAATAAAGGTAATAATCATGCATAAAAATCTTTATAAATTCATATTACTTTCATCATTAATGGCTATTGCTTCGGTGAGTTATTCATCGGGTACAATTCAAATTAATGGAAATATTGTTGAAGATACCTGTTCAACAATCCATTCAGACAAAGACTGCCAAGTAATCAACACTATAAAACAAAACATTGAATCAAAAAGCGTATCTTTAGAAGATTTGAGAAACAGCCCACAAAATAACAATGTAACCGAAATTAGTATTGAGAAAATTCCTGAACATAACAGTGCTGTAATTATTGCCAGTTATTATTAATATTTTTACTCACCATAGATTATTTTTTAATAGCATTTAATCTATGGTGTTATTAAATTATGATTAAAAAAATATTTAACTAAATTTAAAATACATTCTTTTAAAAAAATAAATTTAAGCATAAATATTGACCAGACATTTTATTTTCTATAGTTTTATATCCGTTGTAAAAATTAAAAAACTTTAAAATAATAAGGACAAAAAATGGATCATATGAATTCAGACTCACCCACAAATAAAATTTGTGTTGATTGCAGTACTGATCCCATCGAATCGCTAAAAACAATGTTTGTCGATATGGTACAAGCGGGGAGAATCGGCAAAGGTCAGTGCCCTGCTATGCGACCTGTTTTTTTAAAACCACATGGCATAGCTGCTGCTGAATTTATTATTCGAGAAGATTTACCAGAAAACTTACGTATTGGATTATTTGCTCATTTAGGTAAGCGCTATCCAACATGGATTCGATTCTCATCAGATACTACGCCTACCAGTACTGATTTCAAATCTACTTTAGGGGTAGGCATTAAACTATTTGAAGTTGATGGTAAAAAGCTACTAGGAAATCCCGATGCAGGTACTTTTGACTTCCTCATGCAGAACTTCGATGCATTCTTCGTCGATACGGCTAAAGACATGTGTGAATTCACGAAGGCTGGCGTTGTTGATGGCAACTATGATCCCTACTTAAAAGATCATCCAAAAACCTCTGAATTACTTGATGCAATGGCAAAACCAGTTGCCAGTGTTTTATCTTCGGCATATTGGAGTGGCTTACCTTTTAAATTTGGTGAGAGCCAGTTCGTTAAATATAAATTAGAACCCAACTTTTATCTTGATCCACCAAATCACTCTCCCAATGACCCTTCTTATTTAGGTGCAGATTTAGTTGCTCGGTTAAAAAAAACAGAAGCGCGATTCCGCTTTATGATTCAATTAAGAACCGATCCAGACCAAATGCCATTAGATGAAGCAACTGTTGTCTGGTCAGAAGATTTGAGTCCGCCTATTCATGTCGCAGATATTGTTATCCCTATTCAAGATATAGAAGCTCGTGGTCAAGCTGAGTATGGTGAAAATCTTGCCATGAACATATGGCACGTAACAGCCGATCATGAACCTGTTGGTTCTATTGCCGATGCTAGGCGTGAGGTTTATGCGGCTTCTGCTGAATTAAGACGTAATGTAAATGGAATACCTTTAGGTGAACCAAACTCCCCTCGTCCACTTATTTCACCTGCTGCCTGTGTCGATACTCATATTGTCCGTGCAGCAATACATCCAGCGATTGGTATCGCTCGAGTAGGTGATAGTGAAAATGAGTTTTTCATTGGGCCTGAAATAGTTGATGCCCCTGCTGATCTTACTCAGCAACCAAATTTTTACCGAGACTCAACAGGTGCTATTAAAAGACAAGCAGCTCGTTTTCGACTCTATGGATACAATGCAGCTGGTAAAGTTGTCCGTGAACTGACCCCAGATAATGCAGATATCGTTTGGACCGTGCATGTCGCCAACCGCAAATCTCAATGGTATGAGTTTCAATATGCGCTAGATATCCCTGAGGCTGTCAATGCACCAGACAATGCATTTGCTTTACGCAACCCTAAAGTCAAAGCAGAAAATCGAATTAAATTAGCAATTGATCCAGGTCCAAGAAGTATTTGTGGTCGAAATATTTCAGGTGGTGCTGAGCATCGCTTTGATACAGGAACATTTCAAGCTGCATCTGATCGGCCTGTTACTGTGCTCTTAGGTGAAATACAAACTGATGAAAATGGGCGACTATTATTTTTAGGTGGCCATGGAAAGTCTGCATCACCAACCAATGCACCAGTATTCGATCCAGATAATCCGCCAGGCTTTAATAATGCAAATGATTGGTACGATGACACCTCAGATGGTACTGTTGATGCGACCGTAAAAATCAATGGCGTAAGTATCCCTGTTGAATCTGCTTGGGTTGTTGTCGCACCACCCAATTATGCACCTGATGTCGTCAGTTGGCGTACAATGTATGACTTAATGTGCGATGTATACGTAAATGCTGGCTGGATGACAATGCCAGAAAAACCATCATTTACCCATGATATTTTGCCATTATTAAATCGTTTGGGCGGGCTGCAATGGGTGAATAAAGGTTTTGCAGCTTATTTTGGTAAAGGCTGCCCTATGGATTTTAGCAATCCGCAGTTACTCGCCAAGTTGTCATACAAACCCAAAGATCTAAATCAAGCAGATCCTTATAGCGAACTTCGCCGAGCAATCTTTCATAACTTCAGACCATCAAGACCAGTTGTAGCAGAGCCAGTTCAATGGCCACATATTTGGCCTTGGATTTATGGTGATGCTTTTGGTAGTTTTCCAGAAAATGGTACAGGTAATATGTTGACCATGACTGGGCTACAAGAAGGCTTACTACATCATTGGGTTGAAGGGAACTTCATTGATGATTGGTCAGATCAAGAGCTAAAAGGCTTCAGCTCTTTTGACCAAGTTCCATTAAAAGACCAACCACATACGCTCGATAAAGCAGCATTGCATTATTGTTTAGCTGACACTTTCCATCCTGGATGTGAAATGACATGGCCTATGCGTCACGCCAGTATGTATAGTTCACCTTTTAGAATCAGACGACGTTCAGATTCTGATCCTGAACCAGATTATGGTGCTACGATGACACCTATCAAAGTTCAACAAGTAGATGGGCCACTTTATGCTCAAATACCAGGAAGTATCACTCGTTGGATGGCAATTCCTTGGCAAGGAGATACAGCATTCTGCCGTTCGGGCTATGATCCTGACTTTGATCCTTATCTACCTACATTCTGGGCTGCCCGTGTTCCCAATCAAGTGTTAACAGAACAAGATTATCAAAAGGTTATTAATCTAGATTTGCCTAGAGAAGAACGGATTGCAGCCTTTAATCAACGACGTAGTTGGTTAAGAGCTATTCAAGATGCAAATACGGCAGACGTTATGATGCGTATGGTTGCACACTTCAATGAACTTGGTATTGTTGAGGTTCGTGAAGGTATTAAAGATGATACAGATATTCCCGAATATCTATATGTTGAAACGTTGATAGCAGGAAAATTAAAAGCTGCTGCTGAATATGCAACACATTTACTCGAAAGTAGCACTGAACCACTGACAAATCTCGATAAAGCAGGTTGGGCTAGTCATGAACAACTGCTCGCGTTTAGAGCAGTAAGAGTTCAGAAACGTTAAATGCTCAATTATGATTTTGATGTGTGCGTAGCTGGTAACGGCCCTGCTGGTATGATTGCAGCAAGGCAGCTCTCTTTAGCTGGGCTATCAGTAATTATAATTGGTAGCCCAAATCATCAAATGCATAAATTTGGTGAAACCTTAGCTGGGGCAGCAATTCGACTACTTCTGAAGTTAGGTCTTAAAGAACTGGTCGAAACACTACACAATACTTCAAATGGCGATAATTCTTTTCCCCCAAAAGTCACAGGAAATATGGCTTTTTGGGGAACTGAACAAGCATCTATAACAGATGCTATTCATGATCCTTATGGCTTAGGTCTTCGAATTGATCGTCAACGATTTGATACGCTCTTAAAACAATATATTCAACTGAAAAACATTACACATCTGAACGCGAGTATCACAAATTTAAACAAACAGAATGGTCTATGGAAAATTACCTTAGACGGTAAAATGCTTATTACTTCAAAATGGATTATCGATGCGACAGGCCGCAGTGCCAAAATTCTTAAATTACTGGGTGTTCAACGTTATCGAGGAGCTCCATTAGTAGCCCTTTATCGTACCTGTGTACCTGAGAAAAACATATCACTGAATAAAACAATAATTTCATCCAATGAAAGTGGATGGCTATATGCAGGAAAAATCTCTGAGGAAAAATGGGTATTAGGTTTTCATACTCTTCCTAAGTTTGCATTTAATCTAAGGAATCACGCATCGCATTGGGATGATGTAATTAATAAAAAAAGTGGTATTACGGATCTTCTAGGTCAATTAGAGTTAAGCGCTGATATTTACACTCATGATGTCCGCACAACATGGTCATCCAATAGCTTTGGTGAAGGTTGGGTTGCTTGTGGTGATGCGTTATTGGCTTTTGATCCAATCGCAGGACAAGGCCTATTCAATGCAATTTATACTGCAATAAAAGCTTCTGAACATATTTTATCTGCTGAGCAAAAAATAATGCTAGAAAGTAATTATTTAAGAGAAATTCAAAAGATTATTAAAGTATATGAACACCGAAGATATTCATTATATAAAGAGGAACAACGATGGTTAGATAATGCTTTTTGGAAAGTACATCAGTATTATCAATGACGAATGATATAAGGCTCATGCAACAATCTTTTCAGTTGTATTTTGAAGCATTAGAGCCTACTTTCGCTATCAAATTCTTGTTAAACGACAATCAAACTTAAAACAATTATTTCATTAATCTAAACTTATTTTAGAGCATAGATTCTGAAAAAATTCTAAACCTTCTTAAAACCATACCGAAATAGTTCTTACCTAATTAAGGCTAAATCAGCTATTTCTAAACATTAATAATCAGAATCATAGAAATATCTTAAAGATTCCTGTTCCATTAAATGCCGATTTTCTGAATATCCATCTTCTTCAGCTTGCCGTTCATATTGCATGTATTTTTCTGATTCACGTTTAGCCTTAGCATTTTCATCTACACGTTGTCGCTCTTTTCTTTCTCTATCGATAGCTTCCTGAGCTAGTTTTGCTCGGCGTTCAGTCTCAAGTTCAGCCATTTTTTGCATATGTTGTAAAGCTTTTTGTTGATATTCTTGTTCTCGCGCTATCCGTTCAGAATTTGTTTTCCAAACAATAACGATCATTAAAAGGACTACACCACCCAAAATAATATAAAGTTTATTCATTAATTACAGATCTGAACTGTTTGTTTTTCTGATCAATTTTAAACTAATTAATAGCCATTATAATTTAACTATGAACAAAAATTTGATAATTTAAAATGGCTTTGTTGCACAAAGGCTTGAAATGCACAGCTGCCCCTAAGTGATCCAAATTTAAGTGGCAACTTGTGTATGAGGTTGACCTAATTCTGTAAATTTATTTAAGACTGCCACACGTGCATGAATCTCGTTGACTTGATTGTTAAAATTTTTAGCGCTGAGTTTATCCCCTAATAATTTGATGCAATGCATCTTGGTTTCCACCAAACTTCGCCGATGATAGCCTGACCATTTTTTCCATAGTGTTCTGCCTAAACGTTTAACTGTTCGAAGTAATTCATTTCGCTCCTGAGAATGTGATTTTGTATCTTTCCAAGGTCTTGCATTTTTTCTAGGAGGAATCACTGCATGCGCTTGTCGATCTGCAATGACTTGACGGCATCTTTTTGTGTCATAAGCTCCATCGGTATAAACAGAGTCTATTTGCTCATCCAATGGAATCTGATCAAGTAAATCACTAAGTACCTGTGAATCGCTGACATTATTTGTGGTGAGTTGTACTGCACGTATTTGAAGGGTTTCAGCATCTATAGCAATATGAAGCTTATGCCATTGGCGACGATATTCAGATCCATGTTTCTTGCGTTTCCATTCACCTTCACCTAGAAACTTTAAACCAGTAGAGTCCACGAGCAGATGTAGTTCATCGCTGCTTTTTTGATAGCTAATCACAATATCAATATGCTTTTGTCTTCTGCATATGGTCGAATAATCTGGTGCTGTCCAATCTAATCCGCAAAGTTTAATCAGGCTCTGAACAAAACCTGTAACCATGCGTAAAGAGAGTCTAAATAGAGATTTGATCATTAAACAGCATTGAATAGCTGTGTCTGAGTAAGTTTGATTTCGACCTTGCTTGCCTTGTGGTTGTGCATACCACTGAGTCTTTGGATCAAACCAAATGGAAATATTACCTCGGTTAATGAGGGCTCGATTATAGGAAGGCCAATTGGTTGTGCGATAGGTTCTAGGGGCAGGTTTATTCATTTTGAAATTATATGGCTGAATAAATCTTCGTGGCTAGGTTTATGCAACAAAGCCATTTAAAATCAATAAACTGATGAAATCAAAATAAGAGGTCAACATAGCGTAAACCAAGGCAAGAAGCTCGTGGATATGCTAAGTACTGCCATTAAGGGCTATCAGAATAAAGTACTTACTGCCGCTGAAGTGATTGATAAACTCATCAAGCTTGCAACATTCTGGAGTCTAACAAGCTTGCTGCCGAACTCAATCTAACTGAATATGAGTATGCCTTTTACTTTGCTGTCGCTGAAAATGACAGTGCAAGAGAACTCATGCAAAAAGATATCCTTAGAGAGCTTGCAATGGTACTTACTGAATCCATTCGCCAAAATGTCACGATGGATTGGACAATTAAAGAAGCAGCACGTGCAAAGTTAAGAGTAATTGTGAAATGGTTGCTAAAAAATATGGCTACTCACCCGATATGGCACTATTAGCGACTGAAACGGTTATAGAACAGGCCGAACAATTAGCAAATAAACTTGCGGAAATGTCGAATCTAGAAGAGGTTTGACCATAAATTGGTCCATCGGACTTTTGAACTGATGAACCATCAAATAGACCGTTGGTCTAAACACTTTTTCTTATTTTCGACATTGAAAAACCCTCTAAACTCATGGTTTAGAGGGTTTGATATATGGTGGGCCCACCGTGACTTGAACACGGGACCAACGGATTATGAGTCCGTTAACATAGCAATTAAAAATCAACAAGCTGCAGATATAAAATTAATACTATCATATATTTATATAATTTTAAAATTTTATTATTCACTCTTTTTGTTGATTAATATATATTGATTTTGCTTACTACTTGCTTACCAGACGCTTACTAGAATGAAACTAACAAAACCCACAATTGATAAAATTGATTGCTCAGACCAAACTAAACCAACTTTCTTTTGGGATGAGAAAACACCTGGATTTGGTGTTAAAGTTACACCTAAAAATAATAAAAGCTACATTTTCCAAGGTCGTATTGGTCTTCAAAACCGTCGTATCAAAATTGGTGACGTTGATATATGGAAATTAGATGATGCTCGTAAATATGCACAAGAATTGGCGATTATGTGCCATAAAGGGATTGACCCATTAATCGAGCGTAAGAAAGCTTTAGCTGATAATAAAGAACTGCTAAAACAAGAAAAGCGTAAAACTATTAAATTTAAAGATGTATGGTTTGAATATTTAAAAGCAAGACAACCTAATTGGCGACCAAGAAGCTATCAGGACCACATCGAATTATCTAGAGGTGGTTACGATCCTGAAAATAATAGTGTTTATACTAGTCAACCCATTTTTCAACTGTTTGAGTATAAACTTTCTGAATTGACTGCAGATGTATTTTGCGATTGGCTTGATCACAATAACTTCCGTCCAACAACATCAGCTAAAGCATACCGACTTACACGAGCTTTCCTAAATTGGTGTGAGGAACATGAGGATTATGAAAACTTAGTTCCTCTAAAATCATACAACTCTAAAAAAGTTAAAGATAAAGTGCCTTCTCCCAAAGCCAAAAATGATTGTTTGATGAAACAACATCTAAAACCATGGTTTGAAGAGGTAAATAAGTTAACCAGTAGAAAAATTGCGATTTTTTTAATATGTAGTTTAATCACTGGTTGCCGAAAGAATGAGCTGCTTTCATTAAAATGGACAGATGTTGATTTTCGTTGGAAAACAGCAAAAGTCAGAGATAAAATTGAAGATGAAGGTCGCCTAATCCCTCTAACTGGATATGTTGAAAGCTTATTATTAGAACTAAAGAAAAATTCTGATTCTAAATTCATATTTAGCAGTAAGGGCGCTGAATGTGGCCATATTGTTAATCCTTACGATAGCTTAGAGAAAATATGTAAAAAACTAAATATTGAACTTACTCCCCATGGATTGAGGAGATCATATAAAACGTTAGCTATTTGGGCAAAAATCAATGAAGGATCTTTAGCACAGATATCAGGTCATAAACCAAGTGCATTAGTTGAAAGACACTATATCGTACGACCTATGGATATGCTACGAGAAACACTGCAAGAATATGAGGACTGGATTTTGCAACAAGTGCGAAATGGCATTAATTGAAATACCTCGACACGGAATTAGGTCGACCACTTGCCCAAGTTACGCCTTAAATTCGGCTCAATTAGGGCGCTTTGCATTTCAAATCTTTATGCAACAAAGCCGTTTCCAAATCATCATTCTGGACTGCTCCCAGTATCCTAGACATTGAAGTAGCCTCATTTTGAAGCTACCTCGAATGCTTCTGGACTCATCCCATCAAGATGCGAATGGCGCCTGATTCGATTGTAAAACATCTCGATGTAATCAAACACATCCGCACGCGCCATTTCGCGTGTTTTATAAATTCTCTTTTTAATTCTTTCCTTCTTTAAGCTACTAAAAAAGGATTCTGCAACGGCATTATCCCAGCAGTTTCCTCTGCGGCTCATGCTAGGTATTAAGTTATGCTTCTGACAGAATTTTTGCCAGTCTCCGCTACTGTATTGTGAGCCTTGGTCTGAATGTATGATCACAGGTTCATTAGGTCTGCGTCACCATACTGCCATGAGTAGAGCATCAAGTACGATATCTTTGGCAAGCGTAGATTTCATTGACCAACCGATCACTTTCTTTGAATATAAATCAAGAACCACAGCCAGATATAACCAGCCTTGCCATGTGCGAATATAAGTAATATCAGACACCCACGAAGTATCAGGTGTATTTACAACAAACTCTCGATTTAAATGGTTGGGTGGCACAATCTGAGGACGGCCTTGACCATAGCTTTTATGTTTCTTATACCCCGTACAGCTGTAATACCATTGTTTTTCATGATCTTTAGTACACGATTAGGGCCACAAGCATCACCTAATTCTTTAAGGTCTAAAGTAATGCGTCTGTAACCATAGATACCATAGCTGGCATCATAAGAAGAACGAATGAGCTGTAATAAACGCTTGTCTTCAATGGTTCTGCTTGATTCAGGTTCATGTAGCCAAGCGTAATAACCAGCGCGAGCGATCTTTAATACCCGACACATCGTTTTAATCTTAAATTGATGGCTGTATTCAAGGATGAATTGATACTTCACTCGGGCTGGCTTGCAAAGTACCTTGCGGCCTTTTTTAAGATATCTCGTTCCTCTTCTGTCTGTTTAAGCTGACTTTTAAGGCGTAGGATTTCTTTCTTTGCTTCAAGCAGTTCATGTTCATCATGATTGTTGTGTAATGGATGTACAGCTTTAAGCCATTTATAAATACTGTGCTGTGATACACCTAAACGTTCTGCCACATCACTGACAGAATATCCTCGTTCAGTAATCAATTTTACAGCTTCATCTTTAAATTCTGGGGTATAACGTTGTCCACTCATAATGTTTTCTCCTATGCAAAAAGAATAGACCATATTTGTCTAGGAGAGTGGTGGCAGTCCATATCTAACTTAAAGGTGTCTACAAAATCGGTGGCTATTCACTCTCCATGTTCGCGGCACAAGTTCGGTATAGGTGTTCCTGCTTCAGCTTGCTTTAAAATACTCATGATTAGGCTGTCTGAATACTTAGATGTTTTCATAGAAAATCTCCTTAAATCAAGGTTATTCGATTTTCTACTTTTAAACTCAATTATTTTTTTGGGGGATTACCAAAGAGTTTCCTTGTATAAGGAAACTCCTGTACTCAAAACACAAATTTATAGTGTAGGTAACTTTACAGGAATCTTATAAAATTTCGTAAATTGATCAATTGAATGAACTTTTAAATTTTTAGGTAAGATTCTAGAAGAATTTTGGTCTGGGTAAATGATTAAGCAATCCACAACAATATCTTGCATATTTTCATCCGTGTAACCCAAGCGTTTTAAAATTTTTCGATCTCTAGCATATCCACATATCTGTCTTATATCATCAGAATTAAAACGATTTTGATATTCATCATTATTCTGATAAATACGCTTATATTTGGTATCTATCACCATCTTTTCAGATTCAGTAATTAAAAGAAAATCCGGTTCACCATAATTTCCCTTCGCCTGAAACTGGATTTTACTGCCATATTGTTCTTTCAATAACCCCAATACATAAAGTTCAAAAAGCTTCGGCATATCAATCCAGAAAGGTGGAACTCTTACTACCTTTTTATCCATTTCTCGAATGTTATAACCGAATCTCTTTATAATCATTTCTGCTAAATCAAGTGCTTCTTTATATTCCTTAAAAAAAGCATTAATTTTTATTTTTTTTATCGAATTAAGATCAAAAAACGAGTCATCCACCTCATAGAATGCAGGTTTACAAAAGCTTAGGAGTGGCAAAAAACAATCTGAGAATTGCCTATATTTCGCTAAGTAAAATTCTACAAATTTTAAAGCAGATTTTAAAATTTTATTTTCAATAGAATCTACACCATAGACTTCAAAATTACATATAGTCTTATTAAGTCTGTTCTTTACGATATTTTGTTTTAAAGTCTTTGAAACAAAAACTTTGCCTTTGATCTTAGAACTTAAATTCTGTTCTACTCGGTAATATGACTTTTTTAACCCTTTTCGAACTACCGATTTTAGAACTTGCAGATACCTGATCATTAACAGTGGTGTAATTAAATCCTGTTTCTGATTTATCTCGATATATTGTTCATCAAACTTAATTTCGTACAAATCCTTTGAATGTGCTGATATATCGGAATGTTTCATACATGAGAATAACATATGAAAATAGTCAGTTTCTTTTCTCTCCTCATTCAATTTTGGAGCTACATAAATAGCTATGTCATTCTTTTTAAGCCAATCAACACCGACATAATAATTAGTATGTAACGTAATAACACCTTGACTAAATTTAAACTCTATACACTTTTTTTCCTTATTATTACAAAAAATAATTTCTTTCATATTTGTCAAGTTATCTACTGAAATATCAATAGGTAAATGTTCATATGTTTGATGTAAGTTCACTTTAGACCTTTAAATTTTCAATATGTACTGCAGCGGACTCTAGTAGAATTCCATCTTTCAAATATTCTTTTAATATTGGTTTAATTTCGAAATCCAACTTAACTTTTAACTCATTTTCATCTTTGGTTAAGAAGTAACTATGCCCAATCATCACATCATTCGGTTTAAAATCTGGAGATAAGTAATCATTACCAAAAATTAATTTAACGTCATTAAATAATTGTTTGGCTTTGAGATTATTGATAATACTTTCATCAGGAAGAATATCGACAAATGCAAATCGTCTCCTAATCGCATAATCAATATGTCCTACAGATCGGTCAGCTGTATTCATTGTGCCAATGATGTATAAATTTTTAGGTAAAGTTATATTTCTTTCTCCCTCAAACTCATACATAGACGTTACTGCGTCCCCTCTGTACTCTAGTGCATAAATAAGTTCACCTAGTACTGACGGTAAGTTAGCCCTATTAATTTCATCAACAATTAATACATATTTTCCATTCGGATTATCTTGTGCTTTTTTAGCAAACTCAGCTAATACTTTATTTTCTACCTTATAGGTTATATTGCCACTGTCATTCGTTTCAGCAACAATCCCTCTCACAAAGTCTTCATAAGAATATGCTGGATGGAATTGAATGATCTGATATTCCCCCTGGCTTATCACTTCATGTTCTTGGTTAATGTCTTCTCCAGTTTTCAAATTAAAATTTGAAGATAATATATTTGAAAACTCAAAGGCTGTAATGTCTAAATTAAACTTGGTTTTCTTATCTACATAAACTTCATAAAGCTTTTTATTTTTTTCGAATACATTTAGCCCCGTATAATTTACTTTAAAAATTTTTAAGGAGTGATCAATCATTTTTTCACTATTGATTGGAAAATATTCCTCAGGAAAGTAAGTATTTAAGATTTTTAAAATTAAACTGTCACCAAAATACTTTGCAGTTTTATCAACATTTTTTTGATTTACTAAGCCATGAAGTTCCTTCGCAACGTCCTTCATTGCTTCTTCATCATTGGCTACTTCCTTAACAAATCCATGCTTACTATATTCTTGAGCACTCTTTTTCCAATAAATTTGGTATGAGCGAGACGTACCTGGGAAATAATAACCTAAAGGTTCAAGCCCTCTCTCGAGCCACCAGCAGAAATTATCTCGCTCACCTGTACCCGTACAATATTTATCTAAGGTTAGATTCTTTAGATTTTCTTTAGGAAATTGTTCTAAAAAGTCATTACGAAGACGTTGATGAAGTTTTCTAGTTGCTTGAATATGATCACTAGTCGAATCAAATTTCATTAGTTCACTATCAATAATTTCTTCTGGATGACCAATAGTTTCTGGCTTAATCAAATCTTCTGCTATTAACTTTGCTAATCGAGTTTTTCCAGTTCCTGGAGGACCTTGTAATATGATTTGATGTTTGTATTTGAGCAAACTAATAGTAGTATCCATTAAAACTTTTCCAATTATTGTTTTATACCAAAAATTTATAAATGCTGAATTATTAGCAACTTCTAGAGTAGTAGGTAGATATAATGAATCATACCAATTTGAATTGAATTTCTTTTTAAATTGAACTTTATAAAAATTACCTTCCAAAGATAATATTTCAACCTTTCTTATAAGATCAAACCAAACGCTATTATCTTGATTGTTATAACAATTACTTAAGACTTTTACTAAAGCTAGAGGTCCATCACTTCTAATTAAGACAACATCGCCAACTTTGACTTCTTTCTCAAATTTTTGTGGCTGTCCTTTATCATTTTCCCATTGAACTCCTAACCCTATAACACCTTTTTCTAGAAGAATTCTTTTTACCTCATCACGATTAACTGCTTGACTATCACTAGGATGAAGTTGCATATGCCAAAAATTCATTTTTAACAGAAACTCTTATAAATAACTTATTCCAAAAAAGACATATCATCATCGATTAGGTATGTCTTTACCACTTTATGAAGAGCACTCGGTAAGTGCTCTATTTTGCATTAAGACTTCTGCTCAATTTTCAATTGATCACCACTACCAATCTGCGCCATTGCATTATAAGGAAGCTGGGAATTCACTCGCATCACTTGCTCGATATGCTCAATACGCTTTGTAATAACAGTATCAATGTGATGTTGCATTTTCTCTTTACTAGCAACTACGGATGCAACCACAATCTGACAACGTGCATTTAAGTTCTTTAACTGTTCAGTTTTGAAGTCAAAATGCTTTGCCATTTCACGATCAATTCCACTCATATAAAGTTTTCGACTATCCGAACCCTCTGGGAATTTATTTGCCAGTTCTAACATCTGTGGAACTTTAGCAAACATAAAGTCATCATTATCCATGTCTTTACTTAGATCAGCATACATAGATTCAACTTTCTTAATCTGCTCTTGGCTACCGTTCTCCAGTAAAACCAAGCGCTCTTCCGCTAAATAATTAACCTCTTTCAGCATTTGCATCATTGAGCCCTGCATTGCTTGAAAGCCTTTACATCGTGCTTCAATCATTACTGCTTCAAGACGTGCATTGACTTCCATTAATTCAAGCTGAGCATTTTTGACCAGATCAACACGTTCATTTTCTAGTTTAGCAACTTCAATTTTGTCTGGATCATAGGTAGTTACTGTCGAACTTGTAGATGTAGATGTGGAATACGAACCACCATCGTAATCACGCCCGCCTCCGTAACCACCACCTGATGCAACGCCACCCAAATAACTCCCTACTGCACTTGCCGCCTTACTCACAAAGCCACCAATTGAACTAAACAGCCCCATATTTTTCCCCTTATTTCATTAATGCTTTACGCATTTTAAATATCAATGTATTTACGTCTTTTTCTCGCTGCGCCAATGCTTCGCTATAGCTTTGTGCATCTTGCAGACAGGTAGCTAAGTTCTGTTGCTGAACCTTACGTAGTTCTTCGCTCATAATTTGAACAACATCATCACGTTCAATAAGCTGCTCTTTAGCTAAAAAGTCTGTAATTTCATTGACTACACCTTGCTGCCAAACCTCACTGAAGCGTATAAGCCAAATCTTTTGCGCCGTTGTTTTAGTATTGAATATCACTTTTTCTAACTGTTGCATGAACTGATGAACAAGCTTAGTGTGTTCCTGTTCTTTTTCTAGCTTCTCTTGACGTTGTCCATTCGGCTGGAATGCATAAGTGGTATGAATGCCTAGACGTTTCTGCAAATAAAATTGATCCAATTCAGTTCGGTATTGCTCAATGCATGGCAACACATCAAGGACAGTATTCTCATCTATGACTTTATTTAATCCAGCATCTAGCAAAGGTAGAATTTGCTTTAATAGAGATAAGCGCTCACTGCGCCACTCAGCAAACCACTTGGTAATTTCTTCAATTTCAATACTATTATCCAGACCGATTTGAACTAAATCTTGCTGATACTTATCTACGAGAATGAGATAGTCTTCTACTGATTTACGCAAAACAGATACAATAGTTTTTACAAAATCTAGAGAACCATCTAACCATTCCATTTCTTTCAATGTCTTGGTACAAAGTATTGCTGTATGTTCTGCAAGCAATTCAAAACTTGGACGTACTTGTTGTTCAAGCTGTGCTAATCCAAATAATGTATTGGTCTGTTCTAAATTAGAAGAAATCTGTTGTGACTCTGAGAATAGGTTTATTAAATTCGAACGCAACGGAGTTAAACCTAGATCAAGTCGTTTTTTAATCTGTTGTAATTGTGATTCAAGTAACTGCTTTTCTTCCGTAGTGACATTGATACTTACAGGTAACTTTTTGTCTAGCTCCTGCTTTAATTCGAGGGCAGTCTTCACTAGATCTAGATTGTCATTTTCCCATTCATCAATTTTACCTAAAAGACTATTCAGCCATTTTTGTGCAGAAAGACTGTACTGCCACACAGATTTATTGATTTCATCAATATTATAGTTTTGTATTTCAACAAGAAAGTCATAAGACACTTTACCCACATTTGATACCGCCGCATTTGACAGATCATCATAAGTTAGACCAAGACCCAAAAGTTTTTTCTCTAATTGTCTTTTTTCATAGTAAATTTCAAAAATACTATTGTACTCATCACATTGTTTCTTAGCTATATTGAATCTGTACTGATAATCATCATTGGATTCATTGTGAAACTGATCCAAGAAGGGCTCAAAAATCGGCATCCATCCTTTATCTATAAAGAAATTCAAAATTATTTTGCTTTTTTCCTTTCCGATCATACTCGGATGATCTGGTAATAATTTTGGATTATTCAATACCCTCAGTACAGGGAATACACTATGGTTTAAGTAATTCTGATAATTTCCTGTGACATACCAAGAAAAAGAATCATTTGTGCTGAAGCCTGTTATATAGTTAATCTTTTTTAATTGGCCTAATTTATCTATATGCTTTGAAATAAATATTCCAGTCGCCTTAGATCCTCTAAATTTTTTTGGATAGTCAAATTTTAAATTATGTGAGCCTTGTTTAAAAAAATATGAACCTTTAGTTCTATCAGTTTTCTCATCATAATAAAAAATCTCAGATAAAATTTCCCATCGCCCTTTTTCAATATCGTTAGGTCCATAAGATTTTTTTACCTCGTTCCATTCACGATAGGCAACATGTTTAACGTGGTTAAAATTTGGAAATAAAAAACCAGTTCTACGATCAAATACAACAAATGGCTTATTTTTAAAAGTAAACCAATTCTGCTCTTCTATAGCCTCATATAAAGTATCCTCTACATCACCATAGGCAAATAGTTTCTGATTTACTTCGATCAACTGCACTTTTAATCCATTTATTTCTTTTTGATCGTCATATTTGATTTTAGAAACTGTATTCACATTACCCCCCTAACATTTAAACTATTTTTTAAAAACTCTTCTGTTCTTTATTCACCGACCCATCATAAATAACCCGAATCGCGGATAAGAAATTGACTTGAAAAATAAGAGGACTAGAGCCATCAGTTGAGTTACCAGACCAAACTCACAACTCTAGTCCTGATGTTCAATAGTACCGAATTATTTTGCGTAATTGATGATTTTTTCTTAAATTTGAAGCAACTTATTGGGAGTTTCTCAAACAAAACCGTGATTCCCTAAGCATCAGAAATGCTCAACTTACAATTTCAGAAATCTGATTTATTGCCATTTGGTACAAATGCTCTCATTTCAATAATTTCACAGCCTTTTCACCTGGTTAAAAGAAGATAAAAGCCATTTATTTAAGTACTCGTCTTGCTATCAAAGGATGATTCATCTGATCAAAAGGCATGAATTAGCACTGCATGCCCTACATGTGGCACTGATGAAAGGCCAAAGTACACAATATTTATGGATTGATTCAACAACTCTGCCAGTTTGTAAAAATCAACGTATTCAGCGTCATAAATCATTAGTCCAAATTGCATCACGTGGTAGGAGCTCAATGGGCTGGTTTTATGGCTGTAAATTACATATTGCGATGAACCAATTTAGTGAAATTGCCTGTTCTGCTTTATCGAATGTGATGTGGGTCTAGGATTTTAGACCAGGCCTATAAGTGATAATCTACTCCCCAATAAGCATGGGAAATGCTTGTTTTTGGAGTCAATCATGACACGAAGAAAACGTCGTAATCATTCAGCAGAGTTTAAAGTTAAAGTTGCTCTGGCAGCAATTAAAGGCGACCACACACTCGCTCAACTTTCTACTCAATTCGATTTACATCAAAACCAAATCATTGATTGGAAAAATCAACTGCTTGAACAATCGTCAATATTTTTTCACGACCAACAGCACAACAAGAACCAGAGATTCACCTCAAAGCTTTACATGCCAAGATAGGACATCAGGCATTGCAAATTGATTTTTTAGAAGGTGCGCTCAGAAAAATAGGGCAGCTGAGCGGCAAAAAATGATCGATAAGACCCGTCAACTTTCGGTACGACAACAATCGCAGTAGGTTGTATTACAAGCCCAAAGAGATTTCATCAACTGATTTGAGTTTGATGCGTCTGATCGATGAAATTCATCTCGACTACCCATTTATGGGCAGTCGAATGATACGAGATATGCTACAGCGTCAAGGACATCAAATAGGTCGGCGTAAAGTCCGACGTTTAATGCGCTTGATGGGAATACATGCCTTGTATCCAAAACCCAATACCAGTAAGCCTAATCTTGCACACCGTATTTTCCCATATCTGTTGAAAAAAAATGCTCATAGATCACTCTAATCAAGTCTGGTGTACAGATATCACGTACATTCCTATGGCTAAAGGCTTTGTCTATCTGTGTGCAGTTATAGATTGGCATAGTCGTAAAGTACTGGCTCATCGTGTATCGATCAGTATGGTAACAGACTTTTGCGTAGATGCGTTGCAAGAAGCAATTGTGAAATATGGTTGTCCTGAAGTCTTTCATACAGACCTAGGCAGTCAATTCACAAGCGAGGCATTTTTGAATGAGTTAAAATTGCGAAATATCCGTATAAGTATGGGTGGGAAAGGACGATGGATGGATAATGTGATGATTGAGCGGTTATGGCGCAGCGTGAAGCATGAGGAAGTCTATTTGAAGGCTTACGATACGGTTAAACAAGCGAAACAATCAATTGCTGAATATTTGGATTTTTATAACATGATACGTCCTCATTCAAGTTTGAATAAGGCAACACCGAATGAATTTTATGATCAACATTTACTAAAAGTCATGGCAGCATAATTTAAATATTTAGAGCGGATTTATCACTTATAAAACTGAATTGAGTGGTCTAATTAACGGAACCACATTAGATATATTGAGATTTACGCGAATTGATTACGCTCGTACAAAGATAAATGCTATCAACACAACTAGAGTCAGTTTTGTCTCAATGCATCGTAATACGTGTGAAGTCCTTTAACCTTTACTTTCAACATCGGTTTCTTATGGACGGAATGTCCAAAATTTTAAATCCCGCATTGATCACGGGATTTAAAATTTTGAATAACCGCCGTTTTAAGATTCTCGCAAATACATAAATCAAATAACTTTTGCATCATCCAACTGAATCTACTTCTTAAACATTGGACCAAAACTTATCCCATTTTCCTCTTTTGGTCGTTGCCAAGCATCAAACAAATTCACCAAGCTGTTTACCATACTCTTATTGGTACTCATTGAACCTATTGGAAAACTGGTCAGGTATTCAGCTTCAGAATCTAAGACATGCAAAATTACCACTGCAAATTCGTTTTCTACAACAAGCATTTCAAAGTTTCCTGCTAGCAAACCCTCTTTAATTCCATAGAAATATTTCTGATGGTCTTTTGCAATGATTTTGCGGTAATTAATAATGGATGCTTTATCTTGCTCATTATTCATAGGCAAAAAGCACTTTAGCTTTAATTCAACATTTTGTTTGTTCTTGAGCTGTCCCAAAGCACCAACAAAAGTGTTAAATCTAAGTGATTTTCCCCAAAAGGCATCATCCGGTGCCAACCAATAAATATTCTGAATTAGACGACCAGTTGCAATAATCTCGTTAATTTTATTGAGAATAAGTTTTGCGTTACCTTGGCTATAACATGGTCCTATAAACTGATGATTACTTTCATCTCCTGAGCTTTCAATAATATTTAAACTATTGAATAATGCTACCGATGCCAAGAAACGCCCATCTTTAAAATATTGTTGTAAGTTAAATTCTTCAAATCCATCTAGATTATCTACGATGTCTTTAATATTGTTCCCTTTCTTACTTTGACCTAAAACCTGATAAGTTTTTTCTCTAAGTTCTTCACTCATAATAGAGTCAAAAACTTTAATTGCTTGTGGTTCTGCATTGGCATCAATATTAAGGTCAAGGGATTTACGTACCGTACAGTCTTTGACTTTCTTAACCGTACCCATCTTATAGATGCTTGGTCTACCATCCATTTTTTTTAGTGTTATGACCTCATCTTCTACAAGTTGGTAAAATTGCTTCTGGAATCTATCACGCACAATGTTTTCACTGTTTGCAGCATTCAAGTTTGAAGCGATTAATTTCAAACCATACATATTATTGTCAGGCTTTTCCGGAATGAAATTGAAATTAGTTAACTCATACATCAAATTTTGAGTATGCTCCAGAATTGATGCCACTTTAGGTATTGAGTCTACAGTTGTGAAATATTTCATTGATTTATTTGTTAGATAGAATAAATCGTCCTTTTTTAGTTCAATTTCATTATTTGTAATAAGTTGATCCAATACTATTCTGGATTCTCTTTGATTCAACCCTAAAAAATTGGCAACACTATCTGCTGACATTGGGCTAATACGAAGTAATCTCATAATCATTGAGTCAATGAAATTTGGCATTTGACTTGATGTATAATTAAACTTAACTTCAAAGCGTTGCGCAGGGATTAGGATATCCACATCATGATATGGAATGCTGTAATTAGTCATGAGTGATTCCTCTACGTGAATTATTTGCAGTCTTAACGTGTCGTCTTGTTTCTAATTTAGGATCAGCAATATATTGATAGTGATCTTTATCTCCTAATCGCTCATTGATATAGATAAAAACTTCACCCAATGGAGTTTCTTGATGCTTTGGCATATTCCACAATCTTGATGCACCAAATATAACTAATCTATCCATAGCTCTTGATAAGGCAACGTTGATTCGATTTGGCATTTTCATGAAACCGATTTTGTTATCTTCACTGTTACGAGTAATGGACAGAATGATTATTCTATTCTCTTTACCCTGATAGCTATCTACCGTATCAATTTTCACTAGGTTCCTAAAATCCTCATTCCAAGACTTAGAGTTGAACTGCTTCCTCAAATGACGTTTTTGTTCCCCATACATACAGATAATGCCGATCGGTGGCTCATTCGGCTTAGATCTGTCTTTTAGCTCTTTCAATAATTGTTCATCTGCATGTATACGCTCTAACAAATCAATAATTTTACGAGCTTCGTGTTTATTGAAGAATGTAGTACCCACTGCATCACTGAATTTCTCTGAAGTATCTACCCATGTGACAGTAGAGCGTAATTCTTTAACGGTAGATTGCTGATAGATATGTGGCACCATGCGTACCATATCTTTGTGGTGAGAATGACCTAAAGGTTCGATAACGCCAGTATTTAATTCATCATCATAGAAACAAGCCGATACCATTTCCCCAATTGCCGGTGCCATACGGTATTGAACTAAAAGTTTTCCTTGAACTGTCTTACCATAAGGAGAGTTAAACAATCTCTCAAAATCACTTTTTAAATTAGCCTCAATACGATTTTTAGAGACCCCTAATTTACGACCAAGTGCTTTTGCATGTTCCGGTGAATAGAGTGGCGGTAATTGTTTATGATCACCAACTAACAGGATTCTTTTAGCCGATTGCATTGCAATAGCTAATTCAGATGAAATTGATCTCGCTGACTCATCAATAATGACCCAATCAAATGATTGGTTAGCGATGTCTATCGAATGATGTCCTATTCCCACACATGTACCACAAACAAATTGACGGGTTTTTGAAAGATATGTTTCGTAATTTGCATTTGGACTATCTATTAACTCATCGTAATCAAACGCAATTTTTACAAGTGCTTTAGCGTTACTGGCAGCTTTACCATGCACTTCAAAAGCATCATCTAACATCTGCCAAATTTGATTTTCACGATCTAAAATTTGACGGCTATTTAAACCTACCAATGATGAATACAGCTCAGGTGAATAGCCCTTGAGTCTTTCAATAAGCTTGTCGGCTAGTTTATTCCACTCAGTTTTTGAGATTAGATTTTCTTCTGGTAATTCGCTTGAAACCAACAATCTTGATAAATGCCCAAATAATTGTACTTTTAGGAACAAGGCACATGCTAAGTATTCTCGATCAACACCAATGGACTGACTTAAAGATAAAACCCGTTGTTCCATTTCACTTAAAAACAGATTTTTATGTGTTGAAATGATTGAGTCTGAGTAAACATCTTTTAAGTTATTCGATACTGCACTTTCTCTATTACTGAAACGAACAATCTCAAACGGCGTATTCAAGCGGTTAGAATGTTTTCTAATTCGCTCAGCAGCTGTATTCACAGCTTCGTGTGATTGACTAACCATCAATACATTATTGACATTCTGCTTCTCGAATAGGTAATGAACGAATGCAGCAATAAACTCCGTTTTACCTGTACCTGGGGGACCTTGGAGAATAGAAACTGGACCATAGTTGATAAGTTTACGAAAAGCTTTTCGTTGTAAATCATTCAGACTAACAACCACCTTGCCCGTTTGATCTGTTTGATCATATCTCTCAAAATCTTGGTCTGTTACCTCAATGTCATAACAAATAGGATTTATATTTGAGTCAGGTTCAAAATAATCAACTAAATTCGGTATATCCGATTGCCGTCTGAGAATCTGTTCTAGAGCATTTTTTCTTTTTAAGAATGATGACTTATCCGCTTTCGTGCGTAGGTATAAGACCTCACCTACTTTAATTTTATCCGCATGTTTAACACCCTTTACTCGCAACTCACCTGCTAAAGAGTGTTGAATATCAATGTCCCCTACACGGAATTCCCTGTCGTCACCATTAAAATCAATAGTTTTATGGATCAGGCTGATAATTGAGTCTTTAGGGAATTTGTCTAATACATCATTGTCATCTTCATAGCGTGCGATATAAATTTTATTATCAACAAACTGTAGTGGTTGAGATAAAATGATATAAGGTAACGCCTCTGTCTCCGTTTCTAAAATTGCTTTCCATAGCTTTCTAGTGTCAATATTCAATGCAGCTAAATTTTTAACCTCATCAGTGAGGTCATTTGAATAATGATCTAAGATTAACGGTACATCAGGATTAATATTTTGTTCTAAACCCGATAAAATTTGAGAATCAACACTTTCTTCTTGATCATTTAATTGACTTGCAAGAACATCATCAATAGCAGTTACAAATTCTTCACGTTCAAAAAGAAAATTAGAAAGATCTGAATAATCTGAACGGCCAACTGCATGTTGTACATCTAGAGCTACATTAATCTCAAGTACAGCTTGATCTACAATGTAGTGTGGCACCACATCCGACTCACGGACACCAGTGATAAATTTAATACTTTTACTTTCAGGATTTAAAATAAATTGTATAGAGCCACCAATACCTTGCATTTTAACAACAATGTCTTTGGCATTACGCCCCTTTTCTAATGACACATATACACGTTTATTGTCGCCGTAAATTGTAAGTTCATTAAACTTATCTGGCACAGGCACTCGAATAGTTGGCGTATCACTATTACCTTGGGCGGTTTCAATGCTATCCAATAACCGGTTAAGATCCCCTAGAGGATATTCATTTTCTTCAAGCTCTAATTTAACAGCGTCACTAATCCATCTAAAGTCAGTGCTATCTTTACCAATCTCGAAATCTAGGATGTCACATACTAATTTCATGATTGCGAAGTTTTGGCACTGTTCACTCGTTGGGTTATCAATGTGATCAGGATAGTATTCACATTCAGGATCTACTGTATGGTTTATATCTATGATGTCGTTAAAAACAAAACTGTTTTCTTCTAAATTGAATAGAACATTGAAACTAGAAATTCTACCAATAGGTAAACCAAGTTTCTGCAAATGAAGAATTGCTTCAATTAAATTGGCAGCCAACAATAGTCGGGTCTCATTTGTCGTATTAATTTCATTGGCTCTAAAACCATCTTGATAATCATTGACGATAAACAAGGATCTCGACTTAGTAGAAATGCCAACTCTTACAAGCTTTGGTAAATAAGGTAAATTCTGCTCGACTGTCTCATTAATACGTTCAAAGAAATGCTGATATTTGAGAATGTCACTCGATGTAAAATCCTCTATATGTACATCCGACCATTCTTTAACGAGCAAATCACCTGAGCGATATAAAATAACGTCAGGTTCCTCATCTTCATACAGCTCATAATCCTCTGGATAAGCTTTATGTATTCTATCCGTCGTAATGTATTGTTCTAATAATTTCGGATCAGCGCTAAACTCAACTGATTGTACTGGTCTATTGGTATTGAACAGGCGTAGCAATTGGGTTGCATCTTCAACTTCTAGATTGATAGCCTTTTTAACTAGATCACCTATCCAGTGTGAACTTTCAACACTAATATTGCTCAGTGACTTAGACGTTAACCGAATATTCGACCATAAATGCCATGCTAAAACAGCAAGCATATAAGCATCTTTCTTAAACATCGAAACATTCTCAAACTTTGAGCAAGACGTATCATTTAAAAAAGACAGTTCGGGTTGTAATTCTCGAATATTATTATCAATACTTTTAGTATCAGCTGTTAAAAAGTGAGAAATTCCTACCTCTTTTTGAGGTGAGATCCAAATACAATGTGCATTAATATCTCCATGTGAAACGCCAATTTTGTGCATTTCAGAAAATTTGCTTAATAAAATTTGTATTAAATCTAATTGGTCTTCTTCACTTAGATTGTGGCTAATTGTAGTTATGAAGTCATTGAATCGAAGATGACTTTGGCGATATTCAACCAACTCATTGTATTGTTGAGTGATTTGATCTTCCTCTGGCATGATCAAAGGAACAAGTGCCGTGTTATATAAATGGTTACTTTGCTTAAACTCAGCACTGATAACACGCTCATGATTCAGTAAATGAGCTCTAAGTTTAGGAGATTGAATACTCAAATTATGAAAATTTGCGAATTGCCATTGTCTTATAATCGCTTTGTCAGAACGAGATATTGTAGAGGTTGCCTCATACTCCACATAAAGCTTCTTAGGGTGAAAAATAAGCTCATCGTCCTGTTTATATTTATGCACAACAACCTTTTTAGGAGGGTTGTTTTTGCTTGTGAAAATCTTATCGATTAATTCAAAATCTTTGTATAAATGTTGAGCTTGTGGGTGTGGTTTGAACTCTTTATTAAAATTATTTTTGGTGGCAAATTTTAGAAACTTTTCTAGACTTATTACGTGATTTAGATCTTCATCAGGCAAGCCAGAGAAATTGACTTTTCCGCACATAACAACATAAAAATGAACTTTAGGTACAAAACCTGGATTACCCTGAAATTTGTTTTTTAATACCTTTAATTTATTTATAAGAATGAATTGTTTTTGGCGTGTTAAAGAAACTGGTGACACCCCCATATCACGATCATCCATATACCAATTGCCCTCAGCTGTCTTGATCGACTTTCCATTCCAGTCTTTGAGTTCAACAATAATCAGGACACTATTGGTCACTAAAATTAGATCGAATTCCCCCTCTTTTTTTGAGATCTGATCCACCAAGGTATAGCCTGCATAACCATACCAAGGACTCACTTTTCTCATTTCATCTTCTACGCTAAAAGCTTCTCTAATCTTAGTTAATGCTTTAGTTTCGTGTTGATGAATACCATTTGCTTGAGTTTTAATAATTAAAGACATAAATATCCCACAAAAAACACAGAAAAGATCAATCAAATTCAATAATTTAATTAGATTTATATAGTTCTGAATATAGATAAAGTTTGGTATATGGTTATTGGCTTAGAGCAATACATATTGCTTTAGCTCAAAAAATAGGTGGTTTTTTTAATATCAGCCCTCAACCCTACTGGGTTTATTTTTTGTATGTGTGAAAAATATTCAAAATCAAATTAAAAGTAAAGTGTTATTTTAAATATCTTTTATTTGTGTTATCAAATTTTAACAGATTTGGTAATCCTCCCATAAAACACCGAAGTTAAAAGTAAAAGTGGTGGAAGTAACAATCAAAGCTGGTTTCTCATATAGGCTGATGACAATTAAAATGTTTAACCCATTTCAACCCGAATGAAATTTTAGGAACTAAAGATTACTACTGTAATCTTTAGTTAGGTAAGTGTCCGCTAGCGAATCCATTTAAATACAAGCTAGTACAATTAAAGAATTAACAAATCTTTCTCGATGTCACTTTCCGCACTCATTTCAGATTCGGCATCTACCCACACTTTGTGTTCTACATCTTGAGTTAAGCTACTCATTCCATGTGTAGGTTTTATACCCATTGCATCAAGTTTTTCCTTTAATGACATAATCATATTTTCACGTTCAATGGACCAACTCGATGCAAAGCATCTCCAGAATGTCCATCCTGCGCGTTCTAAAGCACGTTGACGAGTCATGTCATCATGCCATTGTTCCGGCCCATGATAGCTATCACCATCACATTCAACAGCCAAACGCTGATCACCATCTGACTCAACGACTAAATCGATTCGATAGCTTCCAACCTTAACCTGTGGAGTAACTGTGTAACCCATTTCATGGAGTGTCGTAAACACAGATTTTTCAAACTCCGATTCACACAAGTCTAATTTTGCTTCAAATGATGCTTTTTGATCTTCTTGCAAATCATAAAAATGATTGAGTAAATTCAGCCTTAGATCTTTTGGAGATATATGATCACGATTCACGGAGTGGACAAGATACATCCTTTCACGAGCACGGCTTGCAGCCACGTTAAATCTCTGTTCATGATCAGATCGACTCAAAGCATGACAATTCTCAGGATCTGCTACCATAGATAAGAAAATAATATCTCTTTCTGCACCCTGAAATGCTGAAGCATCTCCACAAGCAAATTGAACCTGAGTAAGAGTTCCTGCGCCAAACTCATTCAAAGCTTCTGATTGAATGAACTCAGCCTGTGCTGGACCTAGCAACGAGATCACGCCAATTGATCTATTCGTATATCGTTCATCTTTAATAAGTAGCTTCATTTCCTCAATAATTGCTTTCGCTTCTATTCGATTAATATGTTTGCTGTTTTTAGATTCTCTATACCCCTGCGGTGTATAAATTGCGACTAAAGCTGGGCTTAACTGCTCAGACTTCTTCGATAGTCGCATTGGCTTAATACGGTTACCATAAAAGTTTTTATTACTATAACTAATGATTGCAGGATGACAGCGGAAATGCTCTAGAAGCATCACACTTGACTCATAGATAGAAGAAGCCATGTCGTATAAAGACATATCTGGTGTTAAATATGCAGCATGCGGCTGACCATGTAGATAACGATTCCTTAATACATCAATTTGAGCACTTGCTAGGCCGACATTACTCGGAGAAACCTGCTTATTATCCCCCACAACTAATAACTTTTTAGCACGCATTAAAACGGGTAATACGTCAATTGATGATTGTGATGCCTCATCCACAATCACTAAGTCAAAGAGACCTAATTCAGCAGGCATAGATTCAGATACCTGGAGATGTGACATGACCCAGCAAGGAATAGCTGCCGTTGCCTCTTTAAGGGCTACTTGAGCATCTTTTCTATAACGTGGAGCATTCTTACCTGTCCCTTTTCCATAGTGTTGTACAGCAATTTTATAACGCTGTAATGCAACTAAAATTTTATCTGAGGCATTTTCCTTTAATGCCAGCCATGTCTTGTTTGCTGCCAATTGAGCGTAATTTTGAGATAGATTCTTCTCGTGAATACGACGGCGCTCATACAAATTTTCAATTTGACTTGTATTACTGATGGCCATTACAAAAATCTCAAGACGTTTCCATTCCCAAGCCTCTAGCAATGTATTACGTAATACAGGATCTTCAATTTCTTCAGCGTACGGAACTTCCAGAATATGTTTACTAAGAATCAAAGCATTTGTTTTACTCAATCTAATACTGGCGGATTTAACTCTTTCAAAATCTTCAGTTAGATCTTTTAAATGTGATAATTTTTTTAATAGATCAGCATACTCTCCAAGTTCACTTTCATGTAATGAATCGGAATCAATCAGAGATACAATTTTCTTTAACTGATTTGATATTTTATTACCAAACTCTGATAAATAAAGGATTTGATCAGCCAGTTGTTGTTGATAGACTTCTAAATTAAATATTTTTAACTTCTGCCCTAACAATTGAATCAAGTCATCAATATTTTTAGGTAATCCGTAGAAATCAAAAGATTTAGCTCTCTTAAAAACTTTTAAATAATTCGCATTAAATTGATCCAAATATTTATTTTTTAAATCTAGGCATTTTTGGGTTCTACTGATGAGCTGCGTGAACTCTTTTAATATTTCATCGATATTACGATTATTTAACTCAATTAAAGGAATGTCTAATTGTGCGGCAATACTATTCCACTTGCTCATAAAGATATTAAGAGTTTGCTTTCTATCAAGATATTCTTTAAGTCTTTTCCATTCATCTGATGTATCAGGATATTTTCCAGAAACTTTAATTGACTTAAAAAGGTCTTGTAATTCAGCAGTACCAAAATGATACCAATTAAATGGCTTACCTGTATCAACAGCACGTTGAACAGCTTGATATTCTTTTGAGTTTGGTTGTATCTCAAAATTCAGCTCTATGGGATCAATTAGTAGCGTTTTCCTGTATTCCAATAAAGGCTGAACTTCTTGAATAAGGTTACTATAGATATCAAGTTCCATAGCCTTATCTTCTGCATTTATCTTCTTGAAATAGCTCAATAACCATGGTTCTGCATGATCAAGAACAAAGTTTAGATCTTCTAGATAAATCTTTAACCAATCTCTTTGATATGTGCTGAATTAG